>DASYLL010000327.1:0-13939 GCA_036009605.1 Thermoanaerobaculia bacterium
TCGACGCGGATGTTCTCGCCGCCAGCCCGCGCATCGTGGTCGTCGGTCTCGGCGGCAACGACTATCTCGGCGGCGTGCCGCTCGCGACGACCGAAGCGAACCTTCGCGCGATCGTGAAAAAGATTCAGGACGCGCACGCAATGGTCGTCCTCCTCGGATTCACATTTCCGAGCCTGACCGCGGACTACGAATCGATGTACGAACGCGTCGCGGAGAGTGAAGGATGCCTGCTCGTGCCGAACGTGATGAAAGGCATCCTTCGCGATCCCGCGCTGAAGAGCGACGAGATTCATCCGAACGCGCGTGGCTATTCGCTGATGGCGGAACGGATCGCACCGCCGATCGGGAAGCTGCTGAAAAAAGCGGACGCGAAGCGATGATCGAGTACTCCTTCGCCGCTTTGCTCGTTCTGCTGATTCTCGAATCCATTCTGGCGATTCGCTGGAACCGTGCGTATTACACGTACGGTCTGCCGATTTACGTGCGACGCATCGAACGGCCCCGAGGTCTGGCGGATGTCGATCTCGAAACGCTCGTGAAAGGCAGCGCGACCGTTGCCGGCGCGCAGATGGTGTTTCAGCGATTGAGCCCCGATCTGATCGCATTTCGCGAGAGAGTCTTCGGCGGTCTCATGCACTACACGCCGATCATGAGTGGAGTCATCGTTCATCGCACCGAGGAGTCGGCGGTGGTGGTTGTGGGACGGGTGAAGTGGTTTGTGGTCGCGTTCGTTGTGACGTTCGTCGTGTGGATGGGGAAGGACTTCATCGACATCGCCCCATTTATCGTCGGCGCGCTTGCCGTGATCTATCTCATTCAAGCGGTGCGCTTCTCACGCGTCGCGAAGGCGTTGCAGCAATGACGATGAAAAACGTGACTCGATATCTGCGTGCAGCGCTCACTGACGCGCGCCTGTTCGTCACCGGTAAACGCGATCGCGAATTGCCGCCGCATCGCTATCGGCGCATCGGTCCTGGCGACTATCGCAAGCGCGGGAAAGAGCTCGTCGCGCTGCTGATGCGAAACGGACTCGAGCCCGATCATCGCGTGCTCGACATCGGCAGCGGCATCGGACGCGTGGCGTTTGCGCTGAAGGATGTGCTCTCGCCGAATGGCAGCTACGACGGCTTCGACATCGACGCGCGCGCCGTGCGCTGGTGCGTCGAGAACATCACGCCGCGGAATCCGCGGTTTCGCTTCACGCACGCCGATGCGAAAGCGATCGAGTATCGGTTTCCGGCGACCGATGCGAGTTTCGATTTCGCATTCGCGACGTCGGTGTTCACGCACCTGTCGATGGACGAATCGCTGCACTACTTTCGCGAGGCGCATCGCGTGCTGCGGCCCGGCGGCATCCTCGTTGCGACCGTATTCATGTGGGACGGAACGCCGAGCACGTTCGAGTTTCCTGTCGACCATGGCGATCATCGTCTCAAGGATGCGAATGACGCGCGACGCGGGATCGCGTTCCTCGACCGCAGCCTCGACACGCTGCTGCCCTCGCGTGATTGGAGCGACGTTCGTATCGAACGCGGAGGCTGGCAGCGCGGCGGGACGTTTTCCGTGCTCACGCAGGACGTCATCACCGCGCGCAGGCGCTGATGTCCGACGATCGGACCGAGCAACTTCGCCGCAGCTGGATCGCCAACGCCGCGTCGTGGAGCACATCCGTGCGCGAGCGGAAGATCGAGAGCCGTCGCGTCGCGACGGATGCCGCGATCCTCGACGCGATCGACGCATTGCATCCGCGTCGCATACTCGATCTTGGATGCGGTGAGGGATGGCTTTCTCGTGCGCTCGCAGCGCGCGGAATCGCGGTGACGGGCGTCGATGCGTCGCCGGAGCTCGTACGCGCGGCGAACGAATCGGGCGTCGGTACGTTTTACGCGCGGTCCTACGAAGAGCTCTCGCGCGATCCCGCCATCCTCGGCGAAACGTTCGATGTGGTCGTGGCGAACTTCTCACTCATGGAAGAGCAACTCACGCCGCTGCTCCACGCGATTCGCGCGTTGCTGCAGCCCGATGGCGCGATCGTGATTCAAACCGTGCATCCCGGCGATGCTTCTGCGGACGAGTGGCGCGTCGAAACGTTCAGCGCCTTCGAAGGCGAATGGCCGGAGCCGATGCCGTGGTTTTTCCGCACGCGCGCATCGTGGGTTCGCGCGCTCGCGGATTGCGGATTCGCGATCGAAGAGACTCGCGAACCAGTGCATCCTCACAGTCGCCAGCCGCTGTCGCTGATCCTGATCTGCCGTCTGGTACCGCTTCCGCAAGGTCCATCGGCATGAAACGTACCTTGCTCGCGCTGCTGCTTCTGCCAATCCTCGCTGGCTGCTCCACGACGGCCACGCAGGTGGCCGTTTCCGAAACCGAGATCCAGCGCCGCGAAACCGCAAAATGGAACCCCACCTCCCTCGGCGGCGAAGCGTTCATGGCGCTCTTCGCTGACGACTTCATCTCCGTCGAATACGGCAGCGATGTGCAGGGAGGCGTCCACCGCAAAACCCGCGCAGACTTTTTCTCCGCGCCGCCGCTCCCCGAAGCCGAGTTCGAGCTCAGCGACTGGCGCTTCATCCACGCCGACCCGCACGTCTTTATCGTGTCGTACCGCGTGAACGGTCGCTCGTTCCCGTGGGAGGCCTACGCGACGTCGGTATGGGTGCGCCGCGACGGGCGTTGGCAGACGGTGTTCTACCAGGCGTCGACCGCGAAATAAGCGCAGGAAACCGCTCGTCGCTGTCCCTCTGACTAGCGACCATGAATCGCATTGCCGTGGTACGCCGCGGCATCGCATGGGCGGGTCCGCTCGTTGTCATCGCCATCCCGAAGTGCCCGCTCTGCCTGCTGCCCCTCTTCGCGATCGCCGGGATCGCCGCTCCGCCACGCCCGCTGCTGGACGCAATCGTGATCGTCGTCGTCCTTTCCTGGTGCGGGTTTCTCCTGTTCACCGTACGCACGAAAACATTGCGCGTGATCGCAGTCATCGCCGCTGCATTGGTGATCGTTGGGAGACTCGCGCCACTTCCACCGGTGAGCTGGATCGGAGTGGGCGTGATGGCGGGGATCGCGATTCTGCGACTCGCTGCGCGTGATCGCGCTTGCAGCGGCGCTTGCGATCGGTGAAACGAAACGGGCTCCCGAAGGAGCCCGTCCGATTGCGACGTTACTTCTTTCTGCGATTGAGCGCCTCGGCCACCGCCGCGCCGGCATCGACCGCGCCGTAGCCAAACCACGGACTCCACGTGCCGTCGGGATAGTTTTGCGGATCGCTTTTGAACTGGCCGTCGTCGTACGGCGCGACCGGCGAGACTTCGATCGGAAGGTCGTTCTTCGGATAGGGAGTGGTGACGAGATTCTTCTTCGCGGTCTTCTGAAGAATCGAAACCACTTCGGGCCCCGTCAGCTCGGGATTCGCGGAGATCACCAAACCGGCGATGCCGGCAACGATCGCGCAGGCCGTCGAAGTGCCGCCCGGTGCCACCTGCAGCGCACTGGTGGACGGTGCGGAGCGAATGGGGAGCGAAGGCGGGACGACGCCGTTGTTGCCGTAGAGGTTGTAGTTGTCGCTCGGTGCGCAGAGTCGCAGCGCGGGGCCGTAATTCGAATAGTGACTGCGATGACCGGTGCTGGCGACGGCGCCGACATGCAGGACTCCCGGAATCTCAGTCATCTCGTTGCGGAACATACGCGTGGTTTTCGGAGGAACGCGCCGGCCGAATCCGTCGCGGCCGTTGTCGATGGGGATGTCTTTTTCGGTGACGAGGTCCAGCGCGATCGGGCAATTCGAGTTGCCGGCCGCCCAGACGAACACTACGCCTTTCCCGCGCTTGCCGCCTGTTTCGGCGAGGCGTGTCACTTCGTCCCGGAAGCAGCGACCCCACCTCGGCTCCTCACCCGCGCCCCAGGAGTTGGAGATGACGTCGGCGCGATTGGAGAGAAAGCGGAATGCGGTGCGGACGCGCGAGGTGGCGACGAGCAGTTTGCCATCGACGATTTCGAAGCTGACGGGCAGCAGACGGCAGCCGGGCGCGACGCCGGCACCGACTCCACTATTGATGTCCGCGCCGATGAGCGCGGCCATCGCGGTGCCGTGTCGCGGTGACTGAAGCAATTCGGCGACCTGGAATCGCGGATTCTGTGTCGTGCGGATCCAGTCGTCACGGAAATAGCCCATCTCGAAGAACTGGTCCACCGACGATTGCTGGCCCGGGACGTTAAAGGCGGGATGGTTCGTATCGACTCCACCGTCGGTCAGGCCGATGATCACTTCCGGGCTGCCGTAGTTTCCGAGCATTCTCCACGCTTCGTCGCAATGCGTGGAGACCTGGCTCTGGAGTGCGTCGTGGAGGTGCCATTGTTCCGCGAAGTCCGGAGTCGTCGGCAGCGTGAGCTTCATGGTGCGGATCTGGTGATTGAGATCCGGTTCCGCCACGGCCACGAGCGCATCGCCGAGCATCCGTTTGACGACTGCGTGAGGATCGCGCACCTGGTACGAGAGGCGCAGCAGGTACTCGTTGTTGTCGTAGTTGTCGATGACGCGCGCGCGATACTTTCTGGCAAACGCGCGCACCTGCTGCTCGGAGCGGGGTTCACGGAAGCGGACGAACAGGCGATCCGACGTCAGAAGTGGTCTTTGCATCTCGGTGACCATGTAGCGGTATGCGGCCGCGCCGAGGTCGCGGGCCTCGTTCATTGCTTGCTTGAGCTCTGAGGGCTTGACGAGCACGGTAACGGATCCGGGGGATAGCCGTTCGCCAACGGTGAATCGTTTTTTCTCGAGATCGCTCAGAGACGCACGAGACACGAATCGATCCGTGGCCGGCTCGAGCTGAAGCTCTTCTCCATCGAACAGGGCTTTGTATTTCGCCATGTCTCCTCCTTATGGGAACTGCGTGTTCGAGCAGCCCGGTCCGATCGTGAGTTGATCGCCGAGCCGCTGATTTTCCTGGAATCTGGCGAGGATCGCCGACAACGGACGTGCAGCGCGGCGCGGCGGCGCCGGAGCAGCGTGGTTCGCATGGAGCGCCACGGCTCCTGCCACGATCGGATTGAACATCGACAGATAGATCTCGCCGTGATCCTCGAACGGCGTCGAGCCGCTCTGAGCGCCGGTCAGATCGATGTTGGCGACGACGATCACGGGATTGGATCCCTGGAACTTGAGCGTCCGCGTGGTGTTATTGCGCGTGCTGACGAGCTGCGTGCCGTCAATAACGGTCAATGTCGTGAATTTCGCATTGTGGCTGTTCGGCGTCACGTCCAATTGCGCCGTGGCAGGCAGGTCGATGCGTGCGATGACCTCGCTCGACGATGGAGCAGTTCCCGTCATCGACGGCTTGACGACGTGAGTGAGCACACTGACTCCCTGCGGGGGAACCAGATCCATGTCCGGCTGTCCGCCAGACGGCGAGGGATCGAACGCAATCTCGTCGCCATCGAGCGGATACAAAAGATGAGGTACGGCGTCGATCGTGACTGGCGTCGGTGCTTCCGGCCAGTCGCTGCCAGCCGTGTCTACATCGGCCGGCAGGGCGAGGACACACGCGGTATGCGGCGGCGTAATGGCGCCGCCGTGAGAGTGACCACTCGTGACATTCGGCATGATGCCGAGCAGTGCCGGAGATCTGCTTGCTCTCTCCCACAGACAGATACCCGAAAATACAACTTCCATCGGACCCTCCTTCGACAATTGCTCACCCATCACGCCGGCGCGCGCAGCGCGACACATGGCGGTTGAAGAGAGGGACGGGTGTTGAAGGTTTCCCGCGTGATTTATCGTTGACCGATGATCGCGATCGTCGCCCAGGTCATCTTTTCCTGATTCGCTGATTGAAGCTGTGCGAGTTGGGCTTCGCGCAAAGCAGCGACGGGATAAACGCCCGCGTTCAGTCGTTTGTGAAAGTCGAGAAAAAACGAAGCGGTCGAATCATCAGGAACATCCCACAGCGTCCCCACGACGGTCGGAACACCGGCGGCGAGAAAAGCACGCGCGAGGCTCGGCATCCCTTCGACGCGTTCCGGATCACCGCTCAAGGTTCCGCATGCAGCAAGCACGACGAGGGATGTGTTGTTCAGCGGTAACCGCGCGATCTCACTGGCATCGAGGATTTCTTCTTTGCCGGCACCGGCGAGGATCAGGTGACTTTCATTGGTGTCGTCGCCATCGCGTGCGTGTCCGGCATAATGAATCAACGCGCTGAGCGGTGCTTTTGCGAGCAGAGCATCGCGCGTTGCATTGTTTCCGAGGAGCGGCTCGGTGCCATAAAGGCTGGCGATTTTGCGCGCTTCTGCGGCCGCATAGTGAAGGCGTGGTTCCTGTGCGCTCGGATTCGTCGGGTCGCCGATGACGAGAGCTGGCGACAATCGAAGCGGCCGGGCGGGCAAATCGCCGAAGGAACCGCGCGGCGAGAGCACGAGCTCGTGGCGCTGAACTAAATACTCGCTCGTGCGAGCGTCGACGAGCGCAGGGAACGGCACGGCGTGCAGAAAACGATCGGGCACGAGAACCAGTCGTTTTGCGCGATCGATACGGTCTGCAACGGGAGCGAGCAGGCTTCGCCATAGCTCGACGCCGGCGTTTCGCGCATCGGCGACGCGATCGTTCCGTACCGCTCCGATGAGCTCCGCGGTCTTCTGTCGCAGCTGCGCCGTGTCGAGCGTCGTGCGGACGACGGAAAGCTCGCTCTGATCGAGACAAAAGATCGCGACGCCGTTGGGAAGCAGTTGAAATTCGACGATGATTTCGTCGGGTGCGAGCCGCTTTCGGATCTGCTGGGCCGAATCGGGATCCGGCGCGGATTTCGTGATGCCGAGTTGTTCATAGAGCGTGCGCGCGCGGGCACGTTCCGCCATCGCGAACGCCGCATCGGTTTTCCCGGACGCAATCAGCAAGTCGACTGCTTCGGCAAAAAGATCGGGAACCGTGTCGAAGAATCCCGAACGGAGCTCGCTCTCTTCGATCGACGATCGTTGCCGTTCGATCTCGCGGATGGCCTCTTCGAAATCCGCCAGCGCCTCCCGCGTTTGTCGCATGGCTTTGTACGCGCGGCCACGCTCCAGTCGCGCCGCGGGCAGCCACGCGTCGTGATGTTGTTGCGTATAGAAGTCGATCGCGTTGGTCAAAAGGGCGATGGCGCGCTGCGGATCGAAGGCCCGCACGATCGAACCTTCGATCACATCGGTATCCGCGGTCGCGCGCAGGCGCAGCTTCTCATCGTCATTAGCGTTTGCTGCCTTGCGCGCATCTGCAATGGCTGCAAGCGCGCGCTCTCGATCGCCTGCTTCCCGCAAAACGAGAGCGCGGCGCGTATAAGCCTCGGCGACGAGACTCTCCGAGCCCGCTCTGCGGCTTTCGTCGATTGCAACCGAGGAAAGGGCGAGTGCGGATTCGTGCTGATGTCGAAAGCCTTCGGCGCGAATGGCGCCGTTGAGCGCCGCGGCGAGACGGCTTCGATCGGTGAGGCGGCTCAATACAGCGAATGCCCCGACGCGATGTCGCCATCCATCCTCGACCCGCGCCATCCGATCGTAAGCCTCGGCGAGAATCGCGTCGCTGAACGCGCTGTTCGTCGTCTCTCCCAGTTGCACGAACAAGGCATGCGCTTCGCGAATGCGCGAGATACATCCGCTCCACGCGCCTTCATAGCTGTCGCACAGTGCGAGCTGCCAGAGGATTTGCGCGGTGAGCGCGCGATGGCGCGTTCGATCGGAAGTGTCGTACAGACGGATATAAACAGGGCGTGCTTCCGTGACGCGGTTCTGATCGAAGAACGTCGTGGCGAAGTAGTACTCGGCAACGAACGCCATCGGACTCTCCGCATCGCGAAAGAGAGTCGTTGCGCGACGAAGAAGGGGTTCCGCCAGGACAGGATTCAGCTTGCTCTGGAGCATCCGTCCCTGGAGGAACGTCAGATAGGCCTCGATCAGTAGAGCCTTCCGTCGAGGATCGCGTTGTGCTTGTTCCGCGGCCGAGACGGCATCGGCGAGAAGGTGCTCTCCGCGTTGTTCGAACAGCGTCGCAAACATGCGCAATTGCGAGAGAAGGGTCGCGGCCATCGGATCGTTCTTCTGTTCCGCGGCCGCCCATTGAGAGAAGAGCACCGTTTCCGCATGGGCGCGTGTTTCCTGGGGAAACGCCGCGAGCAACGTCCGCAGAGAGTCGATGGTGACCGTGTCGGCGGACAACGTCTCCGCGATTGCGAGTTTGCCGTCGAGATGCTCATCGAGCTCGCATAGACGCCGCGCCGCTTCGGTCGCCCATTCACCGGTTGGCTCGCGATCGAGGTAGGCCTCCCATTCCGCGCAGGACGAGTCGCGTAATCCGAGGTGCGCGAGGATTGCGGCTCGGTTGAAACGGGCTTCGGGAAGGTTGGGGGAGAGCTCGATTGCGCGGTCCGCCGCTGCGAGCGCCAATGGCAGATCGGCAGCGCGCTGCTGTTCCATAGCAGTGACCATGCGCGCCGCAGCGAGGTCGCTCCAGAGCAGTGCATTCTGTGGATGTGCGCGGACAGCTTGTTCCAGCAGCGCCTGCGCGGCGGAAGAACCTTTGCTCGTGAACGCTGCAGCGGCCACCATCCGTTGTGCTTCGGCGTCGGAGCGTCCGCGGAACATCGACATGAGTGAGCTCGCCGCCGACCGCAAAGTCAGCGACACGCCTCCTGTCGATGCCTGCGATGTCCAATGAAATCCACCGGAAAGCCGTCCATCGGCAGGGCGCCACTGGCGCGCGGCCACAATGACTTCTTCCCATTGTGAGGTCCGCGGCCGCAGAAGATGTCGGATCGCCACAACGCCCACAACGAGCGTGATGGCGCCGACGCCCGCGACGCGGAGGAGAGTCCGATGTCTTTTCAAGAGAGACATCATTGTGGCACCGCAGGAGTAAGATCCGGCTCATGAACTCCAGGACGCGGTTGCTCGCCGTAGTCCTCCTCTTCGTCGCTACGCTCCTCAGCGCGGAGGCCGCGTACCGCGGCAACACACGCAGCCGCGTGTTTCATCAGTCCTCCTGCCGCTACTTTCACTGCAAGAACTGCACGGCCACATTCGGCTCTGCGGCGGAAGCCGTGCGGGAGGGGTATCGCGCGTGCGGCGAGTGTCGGCCCGGTGAGCGATCGAACGTGAAAGAGAGCGAGTCTTCATACGCCGGCAACACGAGCACGCACAAGTTTCATCGCTCCTCGTGTCGCTATGCGTCGTGCAGGAACTGCACGGCGAAGTTCGCATCGCGCGAGGACGCGATCGACGCCGGGTATGTTCCGGGCGGCTGTTGCAAACCTTAGTGCTGAGCCTGTTGAGGCGTAGAATCGCCGCATGGACATCGGCCGGTTGTTCAAGTGGATCGTCATCATTGGCCTCGGGTTCTTCGCGTTCAAATACGTCGTGCCGTGGGTGAAACAGCAGAAGCTCGGCGGATCGTCGACGTCGATCACCAACTCCGTCGGCGATGATTCGTGCGCGGGGCAGGCCGAGCGCGCGTCGGAGAAGTGGGGCAGCGGTCTCGCGCAGTTCGTGAATCCGCCGTACGACCTCAGCGCGTGGTCGAGTTTCAAGAGCGGCGTCGAGTCGCAGATCAGCACTGCCGAAGCGAGATGTACGTGCGCGAATGAGTCGTGCACGAGGGTGCACGACGCGATGCGCGAGCTGCGCGGACTGGTCTCCGACATGGACAGCGCGATCCGCGGTGGCTCGTCTCCGGGAGGCATCGTGGCGCGTCAGGAACGCATCGACGTGCTGATCGACGAAGCGCGCGATCTGCAGCGTTCCGGCAAATAAAAATCGGACCTCTTCTTGCAGTCCATTCCACCGACCAACCGGCCATCCGTGCGCCGGTGGAAAGGATGACCATGAGATTGAATTTACGTCGCTCGATGGCGGTAGGGGCTGTCGTGCTGGGCCTGTCGTTGACGGGCTCGGCGGGTGCGCAGTCGCAGTCGGATCGGGAGAAGATGAAAGCGCAGTCGGAGCTCTCGATGGCTGAGGCTGCCGTCGCTTCCGCGGAGGTTGCCGGGGCGCGGGTTCTGGCGAAAACGCTGTATGACGAATCGGTCGCGCAGATCCGTCAGGCGCGCGCGAACTGGAACGATTCGAAGCACGAGGTGCGCGAGGACGCAACGCTGCGCGCGGTGGAAGCGCGCTATGCGGCGCGCGCTGCGGAAGCACAGGCGTCGCTGATCGGCGCCAACACGGAGATCCGCAATCTCCGCACGGACATCGGCAACTTCGGCGGCACTGCCGTTGCCGTGACGCTCTATGATCCACCGCCGACGATCAGCCGCGGCGTCACGTCGCTCGAGCGGGTCATCGTTGCCGAGAATGCGGTGCGCGTGGCACGCGAAGTCGGTGGCGATCAGGGTGCGCTCGCGGATCTGCAGAGCGCGACAGGGACGCTGAAGACCGCGCGCTCCCTCGCGAAGAATCAGAAGCAGAGCGAGAGCGCGGATCACCTCGCGTACATCGCGGAGATGCAGGCGCGTCGCGCGGAGTACATCGCGCGCCGCAACGCGATCGCACCGCAGCTCGCAAATCTGCGTCTCGATCGCACGCGCATGGCGCAGCAGATCGCGGACACGCAGGCGCGTGCGGAACAGGAGCGTCGTCTCACGGCGGAGCGTCAGGCCGCCGATCTGCGTCGCCAGCTCGAAGCCGAGTCGACGAATCGTCAGGCGGAGCAGGCGGAGCTGGAGCGGTTGCGCCTACAGGTCGCGACCAGCGAACAGGAGCTGCGCAACCGATTCGAAGAGGATCGTGCCGCGCGCGTTGCAGCGGAAACCAGTTACGACCAGCTGATGCGCCGCTATCAGGACTCGCTCGTCGAGGGAAGTGCGACGAGCATCGAAGCCGAACAGCTGCGCCGTCAGCTCGAGGATCAGTCATTGACGCTGCGCTCGTTGCAGGAGCGCGAGCGGTTGAGTGAGACGTCGATGACCAACCAGATCGATACGCTGCAGCGCGAGCTCGATCGCGAGCGTACCGGCGGACGATTGACCGCCGATGTGTTGTCGCAGCGCGAGCAGGAACTGACGCGCCAGCGCGTGGACTTGCAGCGGATGCAGACCGAGCGCGAAGCAAACGAGCAGCGTCGTCTGGAAGCGGAGCGCGTACACACGGCGACGATGGCCGAGCTCACGAAGGCGCGTGAAGAACTGGCGAAGCGCGACGCGGTCAATCGCGACCGCATCGAGTCGATGCAGGCCGAGCTGGCGAAGCTCGCAGAGACGCGTTCGACCGATCGCGGATTCATCGTCACGCTGCCCGGCCTGTTCTTCGATTCCGGCAAATCCGTACTGAAGCCGGGCGCGAAGAACACGCTCGCGAAGATCGCGACACAGCTGCAGACGAATCCCGATGCGCGCATCGAGATCGAAGGCCACACGGACAGCGTTGGCAGTGACGCGATGAATCAGGCTCTGTCCGAGAAGCGTGCAGCGGCGGTCCGCGACTATCTCGCGAGCCACGGTCTGCCCGCGGTGCGCATCACGATTTCCGGCCAGGGCGAAAGCACGCCGGTGGCTTCGAACGACACCGCGGCCGGCCGGCAGCAGAACCGGCGCGTGGAACTGGTGATCGCACCGGCTTCGCAGGTTTCGTCGCAGTAAAACAGATCCGCCGCGCGGCGTTATGATCGACGTCCATGGATACGACGTCGATCGTTCGCCGCGCGGTCACTGTTTTTGCCGAACATCCACGGGCTGATCTGAATCAGTTGCGCCGCGCGTTGCAGTCTGCGGGACTGATGCAGGAGCAGGCCTCGGACGTCATCGAGTTCGTGCCGCTCGCGTTTGCGCGCACGTTCCTCGACGGCATGGGCATCGTGTTCGAGGACGAGTACGTGCGCGTCGATGACCAGGGCCGCGAGCGCATGCGCCGCAAGCTCATGGATGAAGCGACCTATCGCGACGCACTCGCCGTTGCGCCCGAGGTGATGGCGACGGCAGGGCAGGACGCGTTCCTCGCGGTCGCATCACGCAGCTCGGAGTTGCAGGCCGTGAATACGGCGCTCCATCACGGCGTCGATCCGGCGGGCCTGCAGGCGTCGGAGCCAACGATGCTGTGGGTGGGGGAGAAGAAGGCGTGGTGGAAGGTTTGGTGAGAGGCAGAGAGAGCCCCCTCATCCGCCGAGCCAAACCGGGGTTTCTCATAGCCGTTCCCGACACCCCTCGCTCCCGCACCGACAACGCAGCGCACCGTCGTGGTGCGTCTCACCGTAGTTGCACGTGAGCTCCTCGCCGGGCTCGATCGCGCGCAGCGCGTAGAACTCGACGCGATGCGCGATGCGACGCAGATACGTGTTCGGTGAGCACGAGTGATTCACGTAGCGGAAGCACTCATCGATTCCGGACGCATCGAGCGCCATCCCATCTTCGAACTCGACAATCGCGATCCGCCGCGTCATCCGCGCGCGTCGTCGTGCTTCTTTTCGCGTGATCAGAATGCCACGCAACTCGCCGAGCTTCTGTCGCGCGCGCATCGGTTCCGCCGCGAACACGCCTTTGCCATCGATCGCGCTCGGCTTCACTTCGAAGGACGGCATGTCCTCAGTTTAGTTCTCGAACACGTGGCTGTCGCTGCGTCCCCACTGTCGCAGGTCCTGTTCGTACTCCGCCATCGACTGTCCACTCACCGCCCGCAACGCCTCCTCGGACGTCGCGCCGTCGTGAAACGCAGCCATGATTTTGCGCAGGCCGTTCTTCCCGTACTTCGCTTCGAGGAAGCGGATGTTCGTCTGCGCGACGATGTACGCGGCCGAGACCATCTCCGGATCGGGTGAGCCCGACAGTACGGGATCGACGAGCGCGAGCGGCAGGAGCTTCGCGTCGTCGTACATGTTGAATGCGTTCGGCGAGTAGCGGCTGCCCTGCACGCGCTGCGCGTAGCCTTCCTGGAACCAGCGCGGCGCCTGATCGTTCGTCGCGTGCGCGATCATCGCGTGCGCGAGCTCGTGCGCGAGGATTGCCACGAGCTCCGGCACGAGCGCGCCGACGCCCGCGAACGGCACGGTGATCTTGCCGTTGTAAAACGCGAGAATGAAATCGCTGCCGGTGTACGTCGAGCGGAACTCCTGCCACCACACGACGTTCACGACCATGACCGGCATGTCCGCCGCAGGGATCCACGCCTGCAGCCGCACGAATTCCGCCTCGAATACTTCACCGAGTCGCGCCGCGGCGGCGACGCTCACGTCATCAGGGAAATGAATCTCGAAGTGCGTCGTGCGATGCGTCGAGTACTTCGTTGCCAGCCGCTTGTTCATCTGGATCTGCCGCACGCGATCGTCGACGTTCGGGTTGGGATGGATGTTGAGCGAGCGGTCGTACATCTTCACCGCCGCGTCGTAGAGATCGTGGCCCGCGAGCAGCTCGGCGAGTTGCATGAGCTCCGTCGCGTCGCGCCGCCGTTGCAGCACGCGACTCGTCGCGACCTGCGCGAGGAGTTGCTGTGCTTCGGACGTGCGCTTCATGTGCTGCAGCGCGACGCTGCGCAGGAAGAAGATCGTCGGCGGCACGTGATCCGACGACGGCGAGAGGCCTTCGGTCAGTTGCACGAGATCCGACCAGCGATTGTTCGTCGCGAGAACCATCGCGGTTCCGCTGATGCGCTCGCGCAACGCCGGTTGCGCATACGCCGCGGCATTCGAGCCGATGGTGAGCAGCGACGACAGATCGTCGAGGCGGCGCTTCCGTTCCGCCTGCGCCCACGCGGTTGCTTCGACCGTTGCAGCGCCGACGGGCGCGAGTGCGGCACCGCCGGGAACGCGCAACTCCTGCTCGCCGATCGTGACCTGCAGGTATTCGCCGGACGTGCGCGCTTCCGCGTCCGCCGGAAGACGAATCGCGCGCGTGCTCAGCACCGGCGAGACGACGATGCGCTCGGAGGGTGCGCTGAAGCCGATCAACTCGGTAACGGCGGGACGGCGGACGAGCGACCAGAACTCGCCCGC
>DASYLL010000328.1:0-35376 GCA_036009605.1 Thermoanaerobaculia bacterium
GTCCGGCATCCCAGCTCGACTGTTGCGAGATGACCTTGCCGACGACGATCGCCGCCGCCTGCTCGACCTTCTCATCGAACTGAACCGCCCGCGCGATCGTCGCTTCAGCAGCGACAGGCGTGAGCGCCAGAACGGCAGCGAACGCGAGAGTGGCGCGTGAGTTATTAGAGGTCATTGAGGGAGGTTGGTAGCAAGCGACAGGCCATGGATTCAGATGCTGCGAAGCACCCGTTCCACAAACCCCCGCACATCCCCCGCCTCTTCCGCGGCCACCTGATGGCTCATCGGATACTCGTGATACTCCACATCGATCCCTGCATCCTCGAGCAACCGTCGCGCTCGCCGGGCGTTCACTACCGGCACGACGTCATCGTCGGCGCCATGACCGATGAACACGGGCACTCCCGCGCGCGACCGAAGATCGATCAGGTCGTGCTCGTAGAGTCCGCCACTCATCGCGATGATCCCGGCGAGCTTCTGCGTCGTCCGCAACCCCGCATCGAGCGCCATCAGCGCGCCTTGCGAGAAGCCTGCGACGATCAACTGCCCCTCGGGCGTCGGGTACTTCGCCGTCACCTCATCGAGAAACCGCAACATCTCCGCGCGTGACTCGACCAGAGACTCATGCTGCGGAGGCCATCCTTCGAACCACGTCCATCCCATCGCCATCCCGGGATACGGCTCGAACGGTTTCGCTGCGTTGGGAAACACGAAGCGACAACCACCGGCCGCGTCGAGCATCGGCGCGAGATCGGCGAGGTCGTTCATGTCGGCGCCGCGGCCGTGGATCATCACGACCATTGGCAGCGGTTCGGTGTCGGAGCGGCGGGAGGGGACGCGAACGAGATGTCGCAGCATGGAGCGCGGATTCTAAGGGACTTCCGTTACACTCCGATTTTCAGAACCCGAGGTGACCGGTGCACATCAATGATCTCCTGAAAATCGCCGCCGAACGCCGCGCGTCGGACCTGCACATCAAGGTCGGTTCGCACCCGGTGATCCGCGTGGATGGCGAGCTCGTGCCTCTCGTCGAACTGAAGCGCCTCATGCAGGAAGACACGATCGCGATGGCCTTCTCGATCATGTCCTCGCGCCAGAAAGAAAAGTTCAAGAACAACTACGAGATCGACATCGCGTACTCGGTGCCTGGCCTGGGCCGTTTCCGCTGCAACATTTTCCAGCAGCGCGGCACTGTCGGCATGGTCCTCCGCGTCATCCCGGTGAAGATCCTCTCGATTCGCGAGCTCATGTTGCCGACGGTGCTCGAGAAGATCGCGGAAGAGCGTCGCGGCCTGATCCTCTGCACCGGCACGACCGGCTCCGGTAAATCGACGACGCTCGCAGCGATGATCGACTACATCAACTCCCATCGCACCGAGCACATTATGACGGTCGAGGATCCGATCGAGTTCCTCCATCGCGACAAGAAATCGATCGTCAACCAGCGCGAAGTCGAAGTCGACACGAAGTCGTTCTCGCAGGCCTTGCGCAGCGCGTTGCGTCAGGACCCCGACGTCATTCTCGTCGGCGAAATGCGCGACTACGAAACGATCGAGACCGCGCTCACTGCGGCGGAAACCGGCCACCTCGTACTCTCCACGCTGCACACGATGGATGCGACGGAAACCGTCAACCGCATCATCTCCGTCTTCCCGCCGCACCAGCAGAAGCAGATCCGTCTGCAGCTCGCGGCCGTGCTCAAGGCCGTCGTCTCGCTGCGACTCCTGCCGCGCGCCGACGGCCTCGGTCGCGTTCCCGCTGCCGAGGTGTTGATCTCGACCGGGTACATCCGCGACTGCATCGAGAACAAGGAAAAGACGAAGCTGATCAAAGACGCGATCTCGCAGGGTACGTCGCAGTACGGGATGCAGACGTTCGATCAGTCGCTCTACACGCTGTATAAGAACGGCCTGATCACGCTGGAAGAGGCGCTGCGCCGGGCCACGAACCCCGACGAGTTCCGCCTCAAGCTCTCCGGTATCCAGTCGACGTCCGATATGTCGAAGGAAGAGATGGATGCGAAGCTCACGGTTGCGGGAACCGAGGCGAGCGATCCGTTCGGCGACGAAAGCCCGTTCGATTTCTCGAACACCCTGTAGAGCGGAGCGGACGTAGAGAGGACATGTCGGCGTTAGACTGCCGACGTGCCCGAAGAAGTCATCGACCGCTGCTACGTCGCCGCGATGCGCATCCTCCAGCATCGCTTCAATAGCGAGGTGGAGCTGCGGCGCAAGCTGCGCGTCAAGAACTTCGACCGGGACGAGATCGATTCGACGATCGTCCGCCTGCGCGCCGAAAAGTGGCTCGATGACGAGCGATTCGCCGGTGCATTCGTCCGTACCCGCGCGAACAAAAAAGTCGGGAAGTTGCGCATCCGCCGCGAGTTACACGCGGCTGGCGTCAGCCGTTCGGACGCCGATCACGCGGTCGCGGCCAACGTCGATCCCGAGCGCGAGCAGGAAGCGCTCCGCGAGCTCGGCCGGAAGAAGGCGCGCATGCTCGGACGCCGTCACGGCGAGGCTTATCTGACCACCTCGGAAGGACGAAACAAACTGGCGGCGTATCTGTTGAAGCAGGGTTACGATGCCGCGCTCGTCTACGAGGCATTGAAGGAGATATCGGTTGTTGACCACCAGCCAGATTCGTGAGGCGTTCCTCGGCTATTTCGAGAAGAACGGCCACCGCCGCGTCAGCAGTTCGTCGCTCGTCCCCGCGGGCGATCCCACGTTGCTCTTCACCAACGCCGGGATGAACCAGTTCAAGGACGTCTTCCTCGGCCGCGAGCCGCGTGATTACAACCGCGCCACGACCTCGCAGAAATGCGTCCGCGCCGGCGGCAAGCACAACGACCTGGAAAATGTCGGCTTCACCAAGCGCCACCACACTTTTTTCGAGATGCTCGGCAATTTTTCCTTCGGCGATTACTTCAAGGAAGACGCGATCCGCTATGCATGGGAGTTGATGACCGAGGTTTACGGACTCGATCCGGAGCGACTCTGGTTTTCGGTGTTCGAAGGCGACGACAAAGTACCGGCGGATGACGAAGCAGCGGATCTGTGGGTCAAGGTCGGTGCGCGTCCCGAGCGCGTGCTGCGCTTCGGCAAGAAAGACAACTTCTGGCAGATGGGCGAGACCGGACCGTGCGGTCCGTGCTCGGAGATCCACTACTTCCGCGGCGACGACATGTCGAAGAACGTTCCGGAGCTCGTGAACGGCCCCGGCGACACGACGATGGAAGTCTGGAACCTCGTCTTCATGCAGTACGACCGCGACGAGAACGGCGTGTTGAATCCGCTGCCCGCGCCTTCGGTCGATACCGGCATGGGACTCGAGCGCATCGCGTCCGTGCTGCAGAAAACGCATACGAACTACGACATCGATCTCTTCGTGCCGATCAAGCGGCGCATCGAAGAGATGAGCGGCTATCACTACGCGGGCGATATGGAAGATGACCGCGACACTGCGGTGCGCGTTCTCTGCGATCACGCGCGTGCGTCGACGTTTCTCATCAGCGACGGCGTCATTCCGTCGAACGAAGGCCGCGGCTACGTGCTGCGTCGCATCATCCGACGCGCGATCCGTTTCGGACGCAAGCTGCCGAATGCCGTGCTGCTCACGCAGCTCGTCGACTCAGTCATCGAAGCGATGGGCGATGCGTATCCCGAGTTGCGCGATCGTCGCGAGGCCATCGTGAAGACGCTGGAGTCGGAGGAAGAGCGTTTCTCGCGCACGCTCACCACGGGCATGGAGCGTGTCGGACAGATCCTCGACGACGTGCGCCATCGTGGCGAGACGACGCTCGGCGGATCCGAAGTGTTCCGCCTGTACGACACGTTCGGCATTCCGATCGATCTCATTGCGGAGATGGCCGAAGAAGAGGGCGTGACGCTCGATCGCGCGGGCTTCGAGCAGATGATGGCGGATGCGCGCGTTCGCGCGAAAGCGTCGTCGAAGTTTGCGGTCTCGACCGATGCGACGGTCGTTGCTCGCGTGACTGAAAATCTCGCGCCGATCGAGTTCGTCGGCTACGAGCAGTTGGACGTCGCGACAACGGTCCGCACGCTCTTCATCGAAGACAAGGTCGACGCGCTCCATCACGGAAGCGACGGCTGGGTCATCCTGTCTCCGACCCCGTTCTACGCGGAATCCGGCGGGCAGGTAGGGGATACGGGCATCATCGAATGGGAGGGCGGTCGCGCGACGGTGCTCGATACGCAGAAGCCGTTCGGTGATTTCACGGTTTCGCGCATCCATGTGGACGAGGGTTCGCTCGGCGTGGGGATGCAGGTTCGTGCCTCCGTCACGAAGGACCTGCGTCTCGACACCACCGCGAATCACACCGCCACGCACCTTCTCCATAAAGCGATGAAGGACATCCTCGGCGCGACCGTGCAGCAGGCAGGCTCGCTCGTCGCGCCCGATCGGCTGCGCTTCGACTACACGTATCACCAGCCGCTCAGCACCGCGCAGATCAAAGAGATCGAAGACGCGGTCAACGATCGCGTGCGCGCGAATCTCGAAGTCACGAAGACCGTGATGCCGATCGCGGACGCGAAGCAGAGCGGCGCCGTGGCGATGTTCGGCGAAAAGTATGGCGATCAGGTGCGCATCGTCGCGGCGGGCGATTACTCGCGCGAGTTCTGCGGCGGCTGCCACGTGAATCGCACGGGCGACATCGGCATTTTCAAGATCGTGTCCGACCGCTCGCTCGCTGCGGGCGTGCGCCGCATGGAAGCAGTGACAGGACGCGGCGCACTCAATCTCTTCCGGAAACTCGACGATGCAACGCACACGCTCGCGTCGCAGGCAAACGTGTCTTTGGATGAGCTCCCGGTCTACGTGCGATCGCTTCAGGAAAAACAGAAGACGCTCGAGAAAGAGCTCAAGCAGTTGAAGGTGCGCATTGCCACTGGCTCTGGAGCGACAGGCTCTCAGGCCGTCGCGGCCGATGAACCCATCGACGTCAACGGCGTGAAACTCATCGCCCGCCGCGTTGATGACCTGACCGGCGGCGACCTCCGCAACTTCGCGGACGAGCTCCGCTCGAAGCTCAAGAGCGGCGTTGTCGTCCTTGGCAGCGCAACGGACGGCAAAGTCACGCTGCTCACGGCGGTGACGAAAGATCTCCTCGACCGCGTCCAGGCCAACACCCTGATCGGCAAACTCGCGCCGATCGTGGGCGGCAAGGGCGGGGGCAAACCCGACCTTGCGCAGGCGGGCGGGAAGGATGCGGATAAGTTGAACGAGGCCATTGCGACCGCGCAGGGCGCGTTGCGGGAGATTCTGGGGTAGGCGCGTGCTGGATCTGATCGAGGAATTCGCTACGCTCATCGATGCTCTCGAGAGCAGGCGCATCGAAATGCCGTCTGCGGTGGACTCGCAATGGCGATCTGGGGGCTGCCCGGCTCAACGGTGGATATCGACCTGCTGATTCGACCGGAGTCACTCGAGGCAGCCGAAGAAGTCGGGGCGTCTCCTGGCTACCGAACCAAGGCCCATCCGATGAGCTTCTCCTCCGGGGCGATCCAGATTCGGCGCAGCACAAAGATCGATCCCGGCGGCGGGATACTCTCATGCTCGACATCAGGAGACTGGAGGGAGGCGAATGAAGACCGACATGTCCCGGCACGCCGTCACCGTGCGGTTGATCCGGGTCTCCCAACTCCGCAAACTCTGCCTCTCCCTCGCCCGCGCGAAACCCGTTGCGCCACCTCCCACCCCGAAGGCCTGACCCCGACCCCCGTGCATTTTCCTGTCCAGTCGGGTATCGTTTCCGGCGTATTTGCTCAAGCGAATGGGAGGTGGAGTATGGCGGGACGCTCATGGGTGTGTAGATTCGCGGTGTTGTTCGTCGCCTTGCCAGCATTGGCCGTTACGACGAAGAGCATGAATGACGGCCTCACCCAGGACCAGATCGCGGCGTTGCTCGGTGGTCCCGGGGCAACGATCACGAACATCAAAATCACGGGCTCGAACCTGGCTGTCGGCTCGTTCGGGGATGGGCAGACGCTCGGCATCGACAGCGGCGTGATCCTCAGCTCGGGCAACATCGAAGACGCCGCAGGCCCCAATGACTCACCCGAATCCGGCGCATCCCTCGGCACGCCGGGAGCCGCCGCGCTCGACGCCATCGTCACCCCGTTCGTCACGCATGACGCGGTCACGGTCGAATTCGATGTCGTCACCGAGTCGCCGACGTTCGCCATCCGCTACGTTTTCGCGTCCGAGGAGTATCGCGAGTACGTCGACAGTGAGTACAACGACGTCTTTGCGTTCTTCGTCGACGGCGCAAACATCGCCCTCACGCCCGGCACCGGCCAACCGGTGACGATCAACACGATCAACCACCTCCGCAACCAGGGCATCTACCAGGACAACGAAGGCGGCGCCTTCACGCAGTTCGACGGCTACACCTCGCCGCTCCTGGCGGTCGCGATCGTCGAACCGGGCACGGTCAATCACATTCGCATCTCCATCGCCGACACATCGGACCTCGTGCTCGACTCCGCCGTCTTCATCGCTCTGGGCGGCATCTCCGGATCGCAGATCGCGCCGCTCATTTTCCCGCGCGAGACCTCGATCGAAGCTTTCTTCGGCGCCGAAGGCAATGTCGTTCAACTGCCGCTCTACTACGCATTCGAGAATCGCCCGCCGACGCTGACCGCCTCCGGCATCCCCGGTGCGACCTTCACCTTCACCCCGCTCTATCACGACGAGACCGGCCAGATTTTTTCGAACATGAACATCCTCCTCGGGCCGGAAACGCCGCCCGGGACCTACGTCGTGACCATTCGATCTGCGATCGGAGACGCGGAATCGTTCGCGACGATGATTGTGGTTGTCGATTGCCAGCCTCCGTCGATTCTCGGGACGGGACAACCGTTGACGCAGGTCGTCGACCGCGGATCTGTGGCGACATTCAAGGCGACACCGCAGGGCAGTTCCCCGACCTTCCAGTGGTACTCCGGCTTCACCGGCATGACCCGCACCCCGCTTCCGAGCACGAACGGCGAGCTCAAGGTCGTCGTGAACGAACTGGGGCCGTACTGGGTGCGCATCACCAACCCCTGCGGTTCGTACGACAGTCTCGCGGCATTCGGCATCCCCAGATAGTTTCGAGAGTCGGCGGCCGGTTCGCCGGTCGCCGACTCGTATATCCTCCCGCGCCGTGACCACCGCCACCACCCATGCCTGGGGCACGCAGCCCGAAATGTTCGGGCCGCGCCATGAGCATCGCCTGGGGATGATCGTGCGCGAAGTCGAACGCCTGCCGAGCGGCGCACGCCTGCTCGATGGCGCGGTGGGGCTGGGACAGCTGGCCGTGCGGATGCAGCAACGCGGCTATCGCGTCTTCGGCATCGACTATTCGTTCGACGCCGCGCTGCACGTGCGCAAGAACACGAGTATCCCGGTGGTGGTCGGCGACATGACACGCATGCCATTTCGCGAAAGTGCGTTCGACGGCCTCACAACCGGTGAAACGCTCGAGCATCTCGATAACGATGCCGACGCCGCGCGCGAAATCGGCCGCGTTCTCCGCGACGGAGGCACGTGCATCGCGACCGTCCCCGCGTTACAGAGTTTGTGGAGCGCGTCCGACGACTACTACGAACACCGCCGCCGTTACTCGCGCGCGCAACTCACGAAGATGTTCGAGAGCGCCGCGCTGACGATCGAGAAGGCCGTGTACTGGGGATTCCCGGTCGTGCTCACGTACGACACGTTGTTTCTGCTCCCGATGAACAAACGCCGCGCACGCCTGAAAGTCGATGAGGATGCCGCACTGCAATCGGTTGCGAAGGTCGGCCGCTTTCGCGGCCTCGTGCGTGTCGTGCGCGCGGTGTTCGCACTGGATGGGCTGTTCTCGTGGATGCCGTTCGGGCCGGGGTTGTTGATGGTCGCGAAGAAGGTCAGGCGAGCGGATTGATCACGCGCAGACCGGCGAAGCGGCGAAAGTCGCGATCGGCGGTGCAGAGGGTGGCGTCGTGCTCCAGGGTGAGCGCGGCGAGGTGTGCATCGGAAACGAGTGGACCGCGAATGTTGTCCGCAATGAGCATCGATCGCAGAATCGACCAGTAGCGCGGACCCGGCTCGACCAGTTCGCCCGCCGGGGATGTAAACCACGCATCGACGATCGATGACGCTTCCTTCGGCTCAAACGGAAACGCCATGAATCGGGAATCCGTAGTCAGGCGAAGGAACGCGTGCGCGACGGCCCACGGAATTCCGACGACTTCCGATCCGGAGAACGCGCGCTCTGCCCACGCTCGCGCAATCGGATGCTGAGGCGCACCCGCGTTGTGCGCGTACACGAGGATATTGACGTCGACGATGATCACGTCGAAGTGCCGCGGTCCGCGTCATCGAGCAGTGTCCACACGCAATCGAAATTCACGTCCGGACGCGCGCCGAGATCCCGAGCGTAAACCTCGAAACGTCTCTGCTCCTTCGCAGGCTCCGCCTCCCGGTGCCGCAGCGTCTCATTGACGACCTCGGCGATCGACGCGCCCTTCCGGCGGGCTTCTTCGTCCATTCTCGCCGCTACGTCATCATCCAACGTAATCGTCACCCGTCGGGTCATGACCCTGATGGTAGGTCAAGGTAGAATCCGCCGCAACAAACGGGGAGGTTGCGATGACCGATTACGACAAGCCCAGCAAAGCCGAGGATGAGTACTTTGCGCGTCAGGAGCTCGAGCGCCGCAAGAAGTGGGCGCAGGAGCAGTCCGCGAAGATGGAGACTGATCAGAAAGATCAGCTCAAGCAGCTCCACTGGATGAAATGTCCGAAGTGCGGCATGGACCTCAATGAGATCGAAGTCCATGGCGTGAAGGTCGACCAGTGCGCGAGCTGCGGCGGCGTCTTCCTCGACGCCGGCGAGATGGACCAGATCGCGAAGCACGACGAGGGCGGCGTCATGGGACGCGTCTTCTCGATGTTCCGCTGATGCGTTTTCTCGCGTCCGCGGAGTTGCACGCGATCGACACCGCTGCGCTCGAGGAGCTCCTCGGGCGCAGCGAGATGATCGTGGCAGCGGGTGCGGACAAAGTTCGCGCTCTCGCCGCCGCCACGCTGCTCTTTGCAGACTACGCCGTGCTTGATGCGACTGCCACGCTGCATCTTGACACTGCGGAAACGTGGGCCGGCGCTGCCTGGCGCATCGGACGCGGTGCCTTGCTCCTGCACATCGAGAATCAAACGTCGCTCACCGCCGCAGACGCGCACATCCGCGGACTCTGCGACGAAGTCATCGAAGGCGATTCGCAACTGTGGCTCGATCGCTGGATGCAGGGACGCAGTCCGATCGCACTCGACTCCGCCGCGGCGCTCATCCGTCATCGTGGCGGCGATCCGCTCGAGCGCGCCGAGTTCGCGAGACTGTTCGCCATCGGAGAGCCGCAGCAGGGACTCCGTACATTTCTGACGCGACGGTCGAATTTTGATTAGATCTCATACTCGCATCGTCGCGCTTCTCCTGACGATGGCAATCGCATTCCCACTTCCCGCCGCCGATCGCCAACGCATCGCGACGATCAACGTCGCCGCAACCTCACTCTTCACCTTCCTCGGCTGCTACGTGCAGGGCAGGTTGCAGCACAGGACGCTGACGCGAAACGACGCGGCTCGCTGTTTCGCCGCGGGCACCGTGGCCGGCGTTGGCTTCTATCAAGCCAAACGTTTTGTCGCGGATGGCGATGTGACCAAGGGCTGGCTCACCGCGAACGTCGCAACGTCGATCGTCGAGAACACGACCGCGGGCGAGCATCCGCTCAGCCGCATCGGCTACACGTTCGGACCGTTCCGTCTGCGCGTCGCCACGCCGTTCGATCGCGCACGCGAGTCCTACGTCGATCTCGATGTCTCCGTAGCCGAAACGATGTTTCTCGCGCGTGCCATCGGTCACGCCGATGACATCGACATCCGCGACGGCATGATCGCGTACGAAACCGACAGGCCGCTCGTCGAGAATCGCCGCGTCTTTCACGGATACACATGGGGCATCTTTCCCGGCGTCTGGCGCGGCGCGGATGAATTCACGTATCGCCATGAAGCCGTGCATGCCGTGCAATCACTGCAACTCGATTCCGTCGAGCCACCTGCATTGACGTTTCATCGCACGCGCCGCCCGTTCCGTCTGCGTCACGTGCGCGCAGGTGTCGTGAACCTCACCGACAACATCTTCAACGCGGGTGTGCTCGATTACGAGGACCGCTGGGCGGAGATCGAGGCGTATCGATTGACGCGAGACCAGGCGCCGCCGCCGTAGCGTTATCATCTCGGCTCATGCCGAGGACTGAGCTCTTCACGCGACTTCGCCGCGCGCTGCGCATTGCCGACCAACTCGAGCGCCAACACACTCCGACCGAGCTCGCCCTCGAACAAGCCGCCGAAGACTGGAGCCGTCGTCGGTTCCTCCGCACGTCCGCTGCCGCAACCGCCGGTGCCGCCGTCGCGCCGCTTGTGTTTCCACGCATGGCACGTGCGGCGAGCAATGATCTCCGTGTCGTGATCCTCGGCGCCGGAACCGCCGGACTCACGTGCGCGTATCGCCTGCAGCAAAGCGGCGTGCGCGCGACGATTCTCGAAGCGTCGCCGCGCGTCGGCGGCCGCATGTACTCGCTGAAGAACTACTTCCCCGACGATCAGGTTGCGGAGCTCGGCGGTGAGTTGATCGACACCGAACATCACGCCATCCGCAATCTCGCGCGCGAGCTCGACGTCGAGCTGATCGACCTCGCGTATCTCGATCACTCGAACGGCCACGACTACTTCATCGACGGACGTCTCTACAAATCCGATTCCGCATGGATCGAAGCCTTCCGCCCCGTCGCCGAAGCCGTTCGCCGCGACCTCGGCGAGAACAACGAGAACTGCGGCGTGACGTGGAACAGCGGCACGCAGCGCGGCAAAGAGCTCGACTCGATGAGCGTCGCCGAATGGCTCGACCGCAATCAGATCGGCGGCACGATCCGCAAAGTTCTCGAAGCTGCGTACGTCGGGGAGTTCGGGCTGCAGCTCGAAGACCAGAGCGCGCTCAATCTGTTGTGTGCCGTTGGAACCGAAGAGGGGACATTCGGGATCTTCGGCGAGAGCAACGAACGTTTCCGCTGCAAAGGCGGCAACGGCTCGATTCCGATCCGTCTTGCGCAGGAGCTCGAAGCCGCGGTCGACGTCGGCACCGCGGTCGAGTCGATTCGCAATCGCAACGGCGGCTTCGAACTGAGCGTGCGTCGTGGCTCTTCGTCGACGACGATCGCGGCCGACATCGTCATCACGACGATCCCTCTTTCCGTGATGCGCAAACTCGATCTGCGCAATCTCGACCTCACGCCCGCGCAGCGCGAGACGATCATGCATCAGGGCTACGGCACGAACTCGAAGATGATGGTCGGGCTCAATGCGCGGCCGTGGGTGCAGATGAACGTCACCGCGTACACCTTCACCGACCTGCCGTTTCAGGCGTGCTGGGACACGAGCCGCGGGCAGCGCGGACAGAACGCGATCCTCACGAACTTCACCGGCGGACGACAGGGACTGCGCATCGGCGAGGGAGCATTGCAGGATCGCGCGCGCGAGTTCGTCGCGAACGCGGACAAGATCTTTCCCGGCGCGGCCGCGGCGTACACCGGCAAAGCCGTCCGGCAGATCTGGCCGACGTACGAATGGACGCAGGGGAGTTACACGGCGTTCCGTCCCGGGCAGTACCAGCGTTACTACCGCGCGCTCGTCGAGCCGCAGGGCCGACTCTTCTTCGCGGGCGAGCACACGATCGATGAGTCGGGCTTCATGAACGCTGCCGTCGAGTCCGGCGAGCGCGCCGCAACGCAGGTGCTCAGCGTGATGGGACTGGCGCAGATCCGGCGACACGCCGCCGCGTAAACAATTGTCTGCCCACACGCGTCCATTGCACAACTACGGAGGATTTCTATGCGCTCGCGGATCGCAGTGATGTTGTTCACGGTCGTCGTCGCAACATCGGCGTTCGCAAAGGACGTTTATCTCTCGATTGGCGGCAGCGCGGGCAAGTTCCGCACGGATGCGCGCATCTTCAATCCTTCGTACACGAAGAACATCGTCATCACCGCGCGCTATCTGCCGGTCGGGAACATCGACAACACGAGCGTCACGCCGAGGACGATCACGGTGGACAAGCGTTCGATGGCTGTCTATGACGACGTCGTGCAATCGCTTTTCGGCGGCGGCGCGCCACTCGGCGCCGTGCGTCTGACGTCCGACGACGACTTCATCGCGACGCAGCGCATCTTTGCGGACGAATCAGCAGGACCGCAGAACGGCACACTCGGACAGTTCGTGCCGGGACTCGAAGTCTCGCAGGCCGAATCGAAAGGCGTGCTCATTCAACTCAAGCAGAACGGCGCCGCCGGACAAAAGGGCACCTTCCGTACAAACCTCGGCGGCGCCAATCCCAACGCCACCGCGACGACCGTCACGTTCAAGCTCTATGACCGCAACAACGTGCTCGCCGCGACGACACCAATGACCTTGCAGCCGTTCGGCGTGTTCGGTCCGTCGAACATTGCAGGCTTCTTCGGCAGTCCGGCGAGCGATTTGACGAACGCGTGGATCAGCTACGAAGCGAGCCAGCCGATCTTCGTGTATGCGTCGGTCCTCGATAATGGTTCCGAGGATCCGACGTTCGTTCCGGCGTCTGAGGATACGGGGGTCGCGCCGCCGCAGCCCACAGTGACCGTCGTCGCGGAAGACTTCCGCTTCCTCATCACGCCGAGCGAAACGCTCAAAGCGGGCATGCAGGTGAAATTCATTCTGTCGAAAGTCGCCGGCAGCGGAGCGCATGGCATCCGCATCACCGATACGAATTTCAACACGATTGTCGAAGTCGACCTGACCCCGACTGCGGTCGAAAGAACCGTCACCTTGCCCACGTCAGGAACCTATTTCTACGTCTGCACGAACTCTCTTTGCGACAACGGCCAGAACAAACATTTCGACATGACCGGGGAGTTCACGGTCACGCCGTAGGAGGTTGCGCACGCGCCCTGAAAACAAGCCTCTCTCGGCAGCCGCGCGTGCCACTCGGCGGAGCAATCAGCGCTGCCGGCCGTGCCGGCTGGAAGCACTACGCATAAAATTTGCTACACTCGTCGCGACAATCGACTACGAAGCGCGGTGATGAGGATTCGATCACCGCGCTCGTCGCGGGGGCGTGGGACGGGTGCAACTAGTCGAATTCTTTCGCAGCAGGCGAGGCGGGGAGCTGATGGGGATCGTCATCATGGCGATCGGAATCAGTCTGGCCGCCGCGCTCCTCACGTATCACCCGCGTGATTCGTCCGCCTTCTACACCTCCACCGAAACCGAGATCCGCAACGCCATCGGCTACTACGGTGCGACGCTCGCGTGGGTCTTCGTAGGCTTCTTCGGCTTCGCCAGTCTGCTGTTCCCGAGCGTGATGCTCGTCGGCGGCTGGAACCGTTTCTGGGGCCGCGACATCGAGTACTTCCACACGAAGCTGATCGGCTTCACGATCCTCGCTCTCGCCGTTCCGCCGCTGTTCGATCTCACGCTCGGCAAGATCTGGCTCCGCGGCGCGCTCATCGCCTCCGGCGGTTACCTCGGCCAGGAGATCAATCACGCCGTCAGCGGCAACATGAACACGAGCGGTGCCGCGATCGCACTCATCACATCGCTGCTCATCGGTCTGTTGCTCGCGACGCGCATCAGTCTCGCGCTCGTCTTCCTCGCCATTCATCAATGGTTCGTCGGTCTCGGCCGCGCGACCTCGTTGCAGTGGGCGCGTTTCTCGGAGCGCCGGCGCAAAGAGAAGATGAAGACCGCGATCGTGCGCAAGCACCTCGACAACAAGACCGAGCCGCCGCAACTGCGCCTCGTGCCGACGCCTGAGGGTTCGACCCCCGGCGCGCGCGGTCCGATCGTGCGCGAAGTGAATGGCCGCGGCAGTTTCCAGATCCGCAAAGTCACGAAAGCGGATCTGCGCAAAGCCGCGGAAGCGTTGTCGCAGCAGGAAACACGCGATCCGTTCGAGCTCTATCCGACGCCGCCACGGACCGCGCCCGCGCCTGTCTCTGTGCCGGCCCCTGTCTCAACCTTCGCCCCTCGGCGAGGGGAGAAGCTGCCGAAGGCGGATGAGGGGTCCTCCAAGGTCCGCGAGCCTGAGTTCGAAGATCCGCTCTTCGAAGATCTTCCCGTCGGCACGCTTGCGAAGCCGCAGATCCCGCGGCCCGCGATGCGCAGGCCGAAGGAAGCGCCGCGCCGCGAGATCAAGCTCACGCACGACTTCCTGCCGCCGGTGCATCTGCTGACGGAAGGTCCGAAGCAGGACACGATCAACGACGAGGTCCACAAGAAGTTCCTCGAGATCGGACACCTGATCGAAGAGCGCTGCGCCGAGTTTTCCGTCGAAGGCGAAGTCACGGCGTATCACCCCGGCCCGGTCGTCACGACGTTCGAGTTCAAACCATCCGCCGGTGTGAAGTACGCCAAAGTCGTCAACCTCGGCGACGATCTCGCGCTCGCGCTCAAAGCGGAATCGATCCGCATCGAGCGCATCTCCGGATCGTCGACCGTCGGCATCGAAGTCCCGAATCGCAAACGCGAGCTGATCACGCTGCGCGACATCATCGAGACCGATCAGTTCAACGCGTCGACCTCGCTGCTGTCGCTCGCACTGGGCAAAGACATTCACGGCGAAGCCGTCGTCACCGATCTCGCGCGCATGCCGCATCTGCTCGTGGCCGGTGCGACTGGTGCGGGCAAATCGGTCGGCCTCAACTCGATGATCGTCTCGCTGCTCTACAAAGCGCTGCCGACGCAGCTGCGCATGCTGATGATCGATCCGAAGATGGTCGAGCTGAAGGTGTACGAAGACATCCCGCACCTGCTGCATCCGATCATCACCGATCCGAAGCTCGCATCGACCGCGCTGATCTGGGCTGTGAACGAGATGGAGAGCCGCTATCGCACGCTCTCCGAGTGCGGCGTGCGCAACATCGATCAGTACAACGCGCTCATCAAGGAGCCGGAACAACATCGCCGCGCGCTCAAGCTCTCGCCGGAAGCACCGATGCCCGGCTCGGATGCGATGCAGTACATCGTCATCATCATCGACGAGTTCGCGGATCTGATGATGGTCGCATCGAAGGACGTCGAAGATTCCGTGACGCGGCTCGCGCAGAAAGCGCGCGCGGTTGGAGTGCATCTCATCATCGCCACGCAGCGTCCGTCCGTCGACGTCATCACGGGCGTCATCAAAGCGAACCTGCCGTCGCGCATCTCGTTCCAGGTCGCGTCGAAGATCGACTCGCGCACCATCCTCGACGCCCAGGGCGCCGAGAAGCTCCTCGGCAACGGCGACATGCTCTTCCTCCCGCCCGGCACCGCGCGCCTGCGCCGCATCCACGGCGCGTATGTTTCGGAGCGCGAGATCAACGACATCGTCGACTTCGTGAAGAAGAATCAGGGCGAGCCGAAGTTCCTCGAAGAGATCACGAAGATCACGGAAGAGAAGAGCGGCGCCGATGGAATCGAGTACCTCGACGATCCGAAGTACGACGACGCCGTGCGCGTGGTCCTGAGCACCGGACAGGCGAGTGCGTCGTATCTGCAGCGGCGCCTCAAACTCGGATACTCACGCGCCGCGCGCCTCGTCGAGATCATGGAAGCGAACGGCATCCTCGGTCCGTCGCAGGGCTCGAAGCCGCGAGAGATTCTCGTGCGCGCCGATGACTATCCGCCGGCCAGCGGACAATCCATCTGACGCTCGGGCACGACAATCGCTTAGGATTCGCGCCATGCGTTGGACACCAGGCAACATGTCGGATGTCGAAGATCGTCGCGGCGGTGGCGGCGGCTTCAGCTTCGGGCGCGGACCGCAGGTCGGATGCGTCGGAGCGATCATTCTGCTCGTTCTCAGCCTCCTCACCGGCCGCAACTTCTTCACGTTCTTCGACGGCTCGGGCGGTGGCGGTACGCCGGCGGTTCAGACATCGACCGAGCCGGTCCAGCAGTCCGAGTCGGAAGAGGAGCTCTCGCAATTCACCGGCTTCGTGGCGACGGACACGCTGGACACGTGGACCGAGATCTTCCAGAAGGAAGGGCTCGAATTTCGTCGCTCGAAGGTCGTCCTCTATCGCGACGTCACGCAGACTTCATGCGGAAGAGGCGAGGCCTCGACCGGACCGTTCTACTGTCCCGCCGATGAGAAGGTCTATCTCGATCTCGGATTCTTCGATGAGCTGCACCGCCGCTTCGGCGCACCGGGCGATTTCGCGCAGGCCTACGTCATCGCACACGAGGTCGGCCATCACGTGCAGAACCTTCTCGGCACCTCCGATCGCGTGCACGAAATGATGGAGAGCGATCGCCGCAACGCGAATCAATATTCAGTCCGTCTCGAACTGCAGGCCGATTGCTACGCCGGCATCTGGGCTCGCTCCGCAGCGCAACGCGATCACCTCGATTCCGGCGATATCGATGAAGGACTCGCCGCCGCAGCGGCAGTTGGCGACGATCGTCTGCAGGAGATGTCAGGTCGCGCGGTGAATCCCGAATCGTTCTCGCACGGCTCGTCCGCGCAACGGATGGAATGGTTCAAGCGCGGGTTCGAATCGGGCAGCATTCGCGACTGCGATACGTTCGATTAAGGCTCGCGCGGCACGTCGTTGCGACACCACTCGCCCCAACTGCCGACGTACAACGACGCGCCATCGAGCCCCGCGGCTTCGAGCGCGAGCAGCGTGTGACACGCCGTCACACCGGAGCCGCAATGCACGATGAGTCGCTCGATCGGTGTTTCGCCGAGGAGTTGTTCGTACATTGCGCGAAGCTCCTGTGGTGAACGGAAGCGACCGTTTGCGAGATTCTCCGCAAACGGGAGATTGACCGCGCCGGGGATGTGACCCGCGATCGGATCGATCGGTTCGGTCTCGCCGCGGAATCGCTCGCGACTGCGAACGTCGAGCACCTTCCACTCGGCCTCGTTGCGCAACGCATCGACGCGCGACAGACCGACGGTCGGGCGTTGCCACGCCGTGGCGGGATAGGGTGGACGGGGAGTGATGTTCGGGATGTCCATTGTCATCGGCAGGTTTGCGATCGAGCCGTCGAGCACCGACACACGCTCGTGTCCGACCGCGCGCAACATCCACCACACACGTGCCGCGGCGTTCGCACCGAATTGATCGTCGTAGATCACGACGTCTGTTTCCGGCCCGATGCCCCACTCGCCGAGTTGCTTCGTCCATCGCTCGAGAGGCGGCAGCGGATGACGCCCGCCATTCGCCGGGTTCGCGTCCGCATCGCGCGCGGCGCTGAGCTGCGTTTCGAGATCCGCGTGCTGCGCGCCGTGCAGGTGGCCGGCTTCATAGCCTTTCGTGCGCGCGTCGAGCAGCACGACGTCCTGCGTGAGTTGATCGGGCGAGAGCAGGGGATTCATGCGCGCGATCCTATCTTAGGAACCCTTTAGCAATCGCGCCGCACTCACGCGATCCCATCGCGACCTTTTCCGATTTCCCTAGCGAAGGTTTAGGAATCCCGTTTTTCTTCGGGCCGTATCTTTCGTCGCAAAGGAGATCACACCCGTGACGACAACTGCGACACTCGAACCCGTCATCGACCGCGAAGTCAGCGAAGCGCTCGAGACGATGATGTTGATCCGCGCTTTCGAAGAAAAATCGGCCTCGCTGCAGGCCTCCGGTCAATCCCCCAGCATGTGTACTTCCGTCGGCCAGGAAGCTTCGGCGGTCGGCGTCATGCGCGCGCTGCAGCCGCAGGACAAGATCCTCACCAATCACCGCAGCGCGGGCCATCTGCTCGCCCGCGGCGCCGAGCCCGAGCGCGTCATGGCCGAGATCCTCGGCCGCAGCACCGGCTACTGCAAAGGTAAGAGCGGCAGCCTTCACATCTCCGCGAAGGAACTTGGGGTCGTGCTGACGTCGACGATCGTGGGCGGCGAGCTTTCGCTCGTGACCGGCGTCGGACTCGCGCTCTCGATGGAAGAGACGGACGCAATTGCAGTCGTCTTCTTCGGCGACGGCGCGGCGACGGAAGGCATCTTCCACGAGTCGCTCAATCTCGCCGCCGTGTGGAATCTGCCGGTCCTCTATGTCTGCGAGAACAATCAGTGGCAGGCGTATGTGCATCGCAAAGAGACGATGCTCGGCGATCACGTCAGCGACTTCGCCCGTGCCTATCACGTGCAGTCGCACACGGTCGACGGCAATGACGTCGAAGCCGTGATGAGCGCCGCGCGCGAGGCAGTCGCGTACGTTCGCAAGTATCGCAAGCCGTTCCTGCTCGAGACCTACACCTACCGCCTGCGTGGACACATGGAGCCGGACGATCAGGCGTACGTCGACAAGAACGAGCTGGCCGCGTGGCGCAGGAAGGATCCGATCACGACGATGGAAACGCGACTCGCGCTTCCGCAGGACGAGATCGATGCGATGCGTAAGGGTGCACAGAAGAAAGTCGAAGACGCCGCGGCGTTCGCGATCGCGTCGCCGTATCCGAGCTTCGACGAGATGACCACGGACGTCTACGCGTGACGCCTCACGGCGGTTGTCGGTTCTCGGTTGTCGGTTGTCCGGAAGCTTACCGCCCGGGCGACACGGCACAGAGAACCGACAACCGACAACTGACAACCCCTTCACGACGACCGACCAACTTACGAGGAACCAATGAGAACCATCACTGCCGATCAGGCCATCACTGAAGCGCTCGCGGAAGAAATGCTGCGCGACCCGAGCGTCATCACTTTTGGCGAAGGCGTTGCCACCAAGGGATACAAACTCGTCGAAGAATTCGGCGCGAAGCGCGTTCGGAACACGCCGCTTGCCGAGGGGATCATTGCTGGTACTGCTGCCGGCGCTGCGGCGAGCGGATTGCGGCCCGTCATCGATCTGCTGTTCGCGCCGTTCCTCACGTTCGCGATGGACGAGATCGTGAACAGCGCGGGCAAGTTGCGGTATCTGTCCGGCGGACAGTTCTCGTTTCCGATGGTCGCGCTCACGCGCACGGGCGCGGGCTGGGGAGTCGGCTCGCAGCACAATCACAACAACGAAGCGTGGTTCGTCCACACGCCCGGCGTAAAGGTTGTGATGCCGTCGACGCCGGCCGATTTCAAAGGACTGTTCAAGAGCGCGATCCGCGATGAAAACCCGGTGATGTTTTTCGCCGACATCGGCCTGCTCTACACGCCGGGCGAAGTGAGCGATGACGATGAGGTCGTGCCGATCGGCAAGGCCGCGATCCGCCGCGAAGGCTCGGACGTGACGCTGATCTCGTACGCGAAAACGGTGCAGACGTCCCTCGACGCCGCGAAGGCGCTGCAGGAGCAGGGCGTGTCGGCGGAAGTGCTCGACCTGCGCTCGCTCAAGCCACTCGATGAAGCGTCGATCCTCGCGTCCGTTCGTAAGACTGGCCGCGCGGTGGTCGTCCATGAAGCCGCGGGTCCGTGCGGCGTCGGTGCAGAAGTGGCCGCGATCGTCGCGGAGAAGGCGTTCAGTGCGCTCAAGGGGCCGGTGATCCGTCTCACCGGTCCTGACGCGCCGGCCGCGGCGTCGTCTCCGCTCGAGCAGGCATTTGTCCCTCAGGTGGGCCGGATCGTCGAGGCGGTTCTTTCTCGCTAACCGTCAGAAGGTTGCGCGCCAGGCATCTCCACGGGGCAGCCGTACGTGCCACTCGGCGGAGCAACCAGCGCAGCCGGCCGTGCCGGCTACAATGCGCCGCGATGAAGGCGCACTTCGGCGCGATCGTGTTCTTCGTGCTTGCCGCGATCGCGATGACGTGGCCGCTGGCGGCGAATCTGCCGCTGGCGGCTGCGCATCCCGGCGATCCGTACATCACGAGCTGGATGCTGGACTGGGCGTTCTACGCGCTCACGAACCATCCGTCCGAGCTGTTCAACGCGAACATCTTCTATCCACTGAAGCTGACCTTTGCCTTCAGCGAAAATCTCCTCGGCATCGTGATCGTCCTCTCGCCGCTGCTGGCGATGAAGGTGCCGCTGCTCTTCCTGCACAACATCGCGATTCTGATCGGATTCGCATCCGCCGGTTACGCAGCGGCGATCCTCGGGCGCTATCTCACGGGTTCGATGCTCGCCGGAATCGTTGGCGGAGTTTTCTTTGCGTTCGTGCCGTGGCGTTTCACGCATCTGACGCACCTGCAGCATCTTTGGACGTTGTGGCTGCCGCTGCTGATCCTGGCCGTGCTGCGACTTCGCGATCGCCCGACGCGCGGACGTGCCGCGATCCTCGCGCTCTGTTTCGTGATGAACGGGCTCACGAACCTGCATTGGCTCGCGTTCGGATCCGTTGCCGCCGTCGTGTGCGTGTTGATCATCGCGAACGATCGCCGGTTCGTTGCGCTCGCAATGGCAGCGATGCTCATCGGCACGATTGCTCTCGCGCCAATGCTCTATCCGTATTGGCTGGCAAAGCAGACATACAAGATGCGCGGCGATGCAGGGGAAACGTTGCAATACTCCGCGCGCCCATCCGACTGGCTCATCGCCAGTCTGCACAATCGTGTCTATGGTCCGCATTTGAACGACGGAACCGTCGATCCGGAGCGTTGGTCGTTCCCCGGAATTCTCGCGCCGCTCCTCGCGCTCGCCGGCATCGCCACAGCAATTCGAAAAGCTCCGCGTCACGTCGCAATCGGCATCACATTGATCGCTCTCGGATTTCTCGGATCGCTCGGATTGCACACGTCGTTCGGACGTTTTCTCTTCGAGCACGTTCCGCTCTTCAGCGGCATCCGCGTCCCAGCACGCTGGTCGATGATCGCCTTCCTCGGCATCGCCATGCTCGCCAGTCTCGGCGCGCTTGCACTCGCGCGGACGCGCTGGATCTACGCCGCAATGATCGCGTTGCTGTTTGTTGAGCTGCGCGCCGCGCCGATCCGCTGGTATCTCGCGACTAGTGAGACGCCGCCCGTGTACACGTGGCTGGCGCAGCAGCAGTTCCGCGGCGGCGTGCTCGAGTTGCCCACCGATCAGCCGAACGTCTATCGCACGATGTTCTGGTCGCATCTGCATCACAGGCCGCTGATCAACGGCGTGTCGGGATTCCGGCCTCCGTCGCACGTCGCGGTCGAACGCGACTGGCGACGCACGCCCGTGCCGCCGGCGATCGTGATCGTGCATGGCGGCTCCGAGGTGCCAACGGCCTTCGTCCGTTTCGGGACATTCGGTGATGACGTCGTCTATGCATCGCCCAACGTCGTCTCGTCGTTGACGCCGCCCGCGCTGCAGCCGCCATCGATCGACGCAGCGTTGCTCCATCCCGTGCATTGGGAAGAGATCACCGGACCGCTCGAAGTGCGCGGCCGCGTTGCATCGGCGACGAGCGTGATCCTGCACTTCGACAATCACCGCATGCGGTTCGAGGCGGAAGTTCGCAATGGTGAATTCGTGCGCGCGTTTCCAACGAGGCCGCGATTCGTTCGCGCGGATACCGACCTGCAGGTCGAGATCATCGACGAGCGCGGCAATCGCAAACTGCTTCCGCAGGTCTGGCTGCGATGGCGTCGGCCCGGCGAGCGCTTGAACCGGCTGTTGCCGCAGACCGCCGACCTCGGACCGTACCTCGTGCATCCGCGTCACGAGGACACAACCAATCGACCGCGAATGGAACGATGAAGAACCTCATTCTTGCCACGATCCTGCTGACGATGTCCTGTGCCATCGCACGGGATGTCTCTCCGATGAAGACCGTCGACGCATTTCTTTCTGCGCTCGATCATGCCGACGCGGACATCGCCTCGCTTTTCACGGACGACGCCACGGTCTTCTTTCCGATGAACGACCGTCCGTTGCGCGCGAATGGCCGCGATGAAATCGCAGCCGCATTCCACGGCCTCTTCGCAATGTCGGGGTATCAAAAGGGACGCGGCATGCCGAAGCCTGAAGCGCTGCGTGTGCAGATGCTCGGGGCGTCGTCGCTCGTGACGTTCCAGACCACGAACCCGAACGTCACCTCGCGCCGTACGTTCCTCCTGCGGCGCGAGCATGGGAGGTGGCGGATCGCGCATCTGCACGGCTCGAACATCCGCGCCGGGCAGTAGCGCGGAATGTACCGTGCCGAGCCCATGTTGACATTCCGGCTTCCGGGGGAGATTTGCGCAGAGCGGATCTCTAATGGGGGCAGCATAGATTCAGAAGAGGAAAAAGGAGATTTACCCCATGCGTCAGTCCGGAACGGTCAAGTGGTTCAACGATGCGAAGGGCTTCGGCTTCATCACGACCGAAGGCGGGGAGGACGTGTTCGTCCACTTCAGCGCCATTCAGGGGAACGGCTTCCGCTCGTTGCAGGAAGGCGCCCACGTCGAGTTCGAAGTGACCCAGGGCCCGAAGGGCCTGCAGGCCCAGAACGTCACCATCGCCTGATCGAGCTGTAATTCAAAAGGGGGCGGGCGGTCGCGGGAACGCGATGCCCGCCCCTGGTATTTGGGGGCTATGTCATCCCGAGCGTGAGTCGAGGGACCTGGGCGTGCGGGGCGCCATGCACGTTCCTCGCGCCCCACCCGCACAGGTCCCTCGACTCACGCTCGGGATGACATCAGTTCGCTATTTCTTGCGTGTGTACTGAATTTCGAGGTTCTTGAACATCTTGCCGTCCGGTCCCGGACCCCACATCTCCATGGTGTGGTGATCTGCGCTGTGGACCGTGATCTTCTCTTTCGCCGTCGTGTCCTTGCCGGTCATCGGATCGGTCATGGTGGCGTCGAACTCCCACACTTTGCCGTCGGCGGATAGGGAGCCGGTGGAGGTCATCATGCTGGTCGACATGTTGTCCATCCACGTGCCCCAGTACTGCTTCTTGGTGTTGTCGTAGCCGGTGTAGCCGATGCCTTCGAACGGCATGCCGCCCATGTCGCCTTTGAAGCGCTGCTCGAGATAACGTCCGCCGAGGACCCATTGCGCGGTCGAGACGCCGGCGCTGGTCGCGGGCTCGGCGCCGGGGAACATCCAGAACGAGACCTTCGTGTCCCAGGTGCCGGTCATGGCGTCGAGCCGTTTTTGCGCCTCGCCCGGCGTGCCGGCCTTCATCATCGCTTCCATCATGGCCGCGTCCGTGGGCGGCTTCGCGTCATGAGTGTGACCGGGAGCTGAGTGATCGTGCTGCGCGAGCACGGGGAGCGCGGAAAGACAGAGCACCGCTCCGATGAGAGAGAGTTTCCGTTTCATACGATTCTTCCTCCTGTTGCGGGCGAATCGTACTACCGGCGCACGCTAGTCGTTGTCATTCCACGAACGGGAGATGACGCACGAGTTGATGCCGCCGACGCCCATGCTCAACTTCCCGCTGTAGCCGGGAGGAACCGCGCGGCCGTTGCGGTCGACGAAGTTTGCGCTGTGGATTTTCACGTCGGCGTGCAGTTCGCCCTCGGTGAGCGGCATCGGGAAGAGCTTTCCCTTCGCCATGCCGAGATGTTGCGCCGTGAGCTCCCATCCGCCGCCGACCGACATGCCGTGGCCGAACGTTCCCTTGCGCGCGGTGAAGATGACGTCAGGGTGCAGCATCTCGAGCGAGTTCTCGATCTCGGTCGCGTCGCCCGGCGTCGCGGTCGCGTGCATGTCCCAGGTCGTGACTTCGGACGCCGCTACTTCCTGTAGCGCGGCCTTCATCGCGAGCTGTGGTCCGCCTTTCGACGGCGTGATGATGTGATGCGCATCGGACGAAGCGCCGATGCCGACGATCTCCATGCCGATCGGTTTGAATCCCTGCGCTTTGAGCTCGTCTGCATCACCGACGATCCAGATGCAGGCGCCGCCGGCGATGTGCGTTCCCTTGAGTCCCGTGAGCGGGCGTGAGACGTCCGCGTCGGCGGAGAGCACGTTCGCGTTGTAAAACGCGGAGACGACCAGGGGATTCGGCGGGGGATCGGTCATACCGATGACGACCGCTTTCGCCTCGCCGCGCTGGATGGCGTCATAGGCGAGTTTCGCCGCGATGCCGAACGATGCGCACGCTGCCACCGGCGCAAATGCGGGTCCGACGATCTTGCCGAGCATCGACACCTGCGCCGCAGGGATGTTCGCAATGTTCCACAGCAGGTTCGGCGAAACGGCTGCCCAGGGCTCCGCGGGGCAGCCATATTTCTTGTTCAGCGCGCGGATGCGGTTGAGCTTCTGTCGGATCGAGGAAAGCTTCGCCGATCCCGATGAAGGTGGCACGGGCTCGCCGTGTACGACGCGCGCTTCCGCGAGGTACTCGGTCAGCGTGTCGCTCTTCGAGGCCCAGTACGCTTCCCAAGCATGCTTGGCTTCGATCCATAGCTCGGTGCCGAGGATGAAGTCGCTCGGCATGCGCGGCGCGTTGGGGTCAGGCGCTTCGTCCTGATGAGCGCGGAGCGGTGCACAGCGTTCGGGCTGCGCCCAGAACTCGTTCCAGCGGCGCAGCGTCCGCTCGTAGGCGAGCGCCTGCTCCTGCGTGATCGTGATGTCGCCGATGCCGGTGCCGATGTAGACGTGGCACTGCGTGCCGAGGGATTGGAGATATTGCTCGAGCCCGGGGTTTTGCGTGAGGGATTGGATGAAGGCGCCGATGGCGTACTGCACCATTGGACCCATCTTGTCCTTCAGCTGGGAGAACTTCGCGGGAGGGAAACGCTCGTCGAACCAGCTGTGATAGGTTTCGAAATCGAAGTCAGGATAGCCGACGAGGAAGTTCGACTGACCGTAGCCGGTGAACGGCGAAAGCCAGGTGTCAGCGTGCTCGAGATTCTGTTCAAACGTCTCGATGTTGGGCGATTTCGGGGCCACCAGACCCCACCCGAAAATGCCGATCCTCTTCCGCGCCATGGGCGGTGCATTGTAATTGCATCTGCGGGAATCGGAACGAATTCGTCCGACGAAGAGAGGGGTTTCGTGAAGAGATCAACGGGATGGTTCATGGTCATCGGCCTCGCGCTCACATTCGCGCTTGGCGGCTGTAAGGATCGCGAGAGTCCGGTAGGGGACAATGCCACGCAAACCATCGAGCCGGCGAAGCCTCAGCCGGACCTCACCGGCACCGATGCGATGACGCAGACGGTGGATATTTCCGATGGACGGACCGAAGCGGAAGGGGCCGGAACGGAGACGAGCGCGGCAACGGCCACGACGACGATTTCAACGACGGATACGACGTCTGTGACGACGACAACGCGTTGAGGTGTGACCGATACCAGCGCACTGTATGAGCCTCTGATCGAACGCGAGCTTGCCGCGATTCCCGCGGCGGCTCGCGCGTTCGCCGCGCAACATTCGGAGGAGGAGCTGTGGATCGCGGTGACGCGATTTGCGGTGCTCGCGTACGCGCCGTCGCAGCATGCGAAGCGCGCGGTGATGGCGTGTCGTGCGGCGCATGATTTGCGCGAGGAGCTCGGCGAGCGCTGGATCGAGATGATCATCGAGTGCGCGCGTTATGCGGCGGAGAGTCGGCAGCCATGGAGTGAGCCGCCGATTCTCGACATGCCTGTTGTCGACGATGCACAGCCGAGCGATGCCGGCGAGTTGCGTGCGGCGATTGCGGCGAAGGATCGTCATCGTATGGAGCGATGGCTGGCCGCGCGGATCGAGGATGCGCATGACGATCTGCGATCGGTCGCGAAAGGCGACGCTTTGTTGATGCTCGATACGGCGATCGCGCTCGAAAAGCTCCTCGGCCAAAAGGGAAGGTACGCGCTGTTGCGCATCGTGCTCTTCGAGCTTCTGCTCGATTCCGAGGAGGTGACGGAGTCGATCGAAGTTTTGATCGATCGTGCGATTGAGAATCAGGGCTCTGTTGCAAGCGTGAGGGACGTGTTCATTCGGAGCGTTGGGCTTCATCAACATTCCTTACCTGTGCCGCCTCTCGCCCCATACCCGCTCGCGCGCGATTACGCGCAAACGCTCATCGCCCACGCAATCGCGCGTACACTCCCGGCGCGCGTGGCCGAGTTTCTCGCGGCCGTGCATCACAACCTCGAGCATGGGGAGAGCTTTGCCGAATGGAGCTTCGCGTAACGACTCTGATTCTCACCGCCGCGCTGCTGTCGGCCTGCACCACCACCACGACGCAACCCATTCCCACTCTCGCACCCACGATTGACGCAGCGATTCACCGCCCGCCCTTCCATCACGCGTTCTGGTCGATCCTCGTCGAGGACGGTGATGGTCGCATCCTCTATTCGCTCAACGCGGACAAGCTCACGATTCCCGCATCCAATCGCAAGCTCTTCACCTCCGCGACGGTCGCGGAATGCTTCGGTATCGACAGTCAGCTCACGACCGAAGTCTGGCGCGACAATGACGATCTCGTTCTCCGCGGCGACGGTGACCCGTCGCTCGGCTCGTGGCGCTTCGAGCGCTCCGGCGATTTCGACCGACTCGCGGAAACGCTTCGCGCTCGCGGCATCACGCGCGTGCGCGATGTGATCGCGGACGTTTCGCTCTTCGATCGCGACACGTTCCCCGGCGGCTGGAAGCACGGCAATATGGGGAGCGACTACGCGGCGCCGGTCGACGCGCTGTCGTGGGGTGAGAACGAGATCCCGGTCGATCGCGCCGTCCCCGATCCCGGCCTTCACGCCGCAACGGTTCTTCGCGAAGCACTGATTCTCGGCGGCATCGAAGTCACCGGCCTTTCGCGCGTGAACACCGAGCGTCGTGCGTGGAGCGAACGCATTACGACACTGCCGTCGCCGTTCATCGGACACCTGCTGATGCCGGTGCTCAAGAACAGCCATAACCTCTACGCGGAGATGCTGCTCAAGCGGACCTTCGATGGGACGTACGACGGCGCGTTTGCGAACGAGCGCGCGTTTCTCACCGCGATCCCGAAAGTCGAAGGTGATTCGTTCCGTTTCGTCGACGGCTCCGGACTTGCGCCCGACGATCTCGTCACACCGCAGGCCACGATTCGTCTGCTGCGCTGGATGAATGAGCCGTCGCGCCGCGCGTTCTGGTGGGCGACGCTCGCGCAGCCGAACAACGACGGCACTCTGCGTCGGAGACTTGCGTCGCTCGAAGATCGCCTGCGCGGTAAGACCGGCACGATCAACGGCGTGGCCGCGCTCAGCGGGATTCTGATGATGCCCGATGGAGGAGTGCGCTATTTCGTGGTCGTCGTGAATCACCATCCCGGCGATGGGGATGGGGCGGTCGGGATCATTGACGAGATCGTGGGGGCGATCGCGCGTTAGAAGCAGTCTCAGAGTCTCAGAGTCTCAGAGTCTCAGAGAGTCGCTAACGTGGGCAGATACATCTCTGAGACTCTGAGACTCTGCGACTACTTCCTCGCGAAGCGCTCCCCGAAGAATGTCAGCGCGCGCACTTCACGCTCCGCGCCGAGGCCAAACGTGACCTGTTCGTCGACGTCGTCGTACTCGGAGTACGCGCTGAAGACGTCGTAGTGAAAGTGTGTGAGCGGGATGGTCATGCGGCTCCACTGCAGCGTGAGGCGTCCGTCGACGAGCGAGATTTTCGCGACGCCGTACGCGGGGCTCTCGTACTCGCCGACGTACTTCTCGAGCGGCTGCGACGGCGTTGTCTCCATCACGCGTTTCGCGTCGCGCGCGATCTTCTCGGCGTCGTCTTTTTCGTCGGCGCGGCGGTCGACCATGAGGTAGTACGAGTTCCAGTCGCGGCCCTGTTTGCCGGTGAGGAGATCGGCGAGTTGATTGCGCATCGAGACGAGCGCAATGCCTCGACCGACGTTCGTCATGATCACGAATCCGGTGGCGCGTCGCGGCAGCAGGTCGACGTGTGTGCGGAAGCCGTTCAACGCGCCGGCGTGTGAGATGAGCAGCTCGCTGCGATAGTCCTGCACGACCCAGCCCATCGCGTACGACATCACGTTCGTCTCGGTGTTCGCCTCGCGCGTGAGGCCTTCCATCCGGACGACGGTGTTCGGCATCTTCGTCTCTTCGATCATCGTCGGATCGGTGAGCTGCGTCATGTTGAACGCGCCATTGGCGAGCTGGAAGCGGATCCAGTTGCCCATGTCGTTCGCGGTCGACTTGATCGCGCCGGCGGCGCCGAGGGTGGCGGTTTCGATGGGGCGCTGCGGCGTGACGCGACCGCTCTTCCAGTCATAGCGATAGCCGGTGGCGTGATCGGCAGAGCTCCAGTCGGCGTCGGAGATGACGGTGCGGCGCATGTCGAGCGGCTGGAAGATGCGCGTCTTCATGAACTCGTCCCACGTCATGCCGGACGCTTTCGCCACCGCTTCGCCGGCAGCGATGAACATGATGTTCTGGTACTGATACGCACTGCGGAACGGCTTGGAGAGCTCGACGTGACCGATGCGGCGGACGACGTCTTCGCGCGTGAACGGCGAGTTGTCCCACAGCTCGTCGTGGCGTGTCAGGCCCGTGCGGTGCGAGACGATGTCGCGGATCGTGACCTGCGAATCGGCGCAGAGATCGGCCAGCCGGAAGTAGTCAACATGCTGACGAACGGAATCGTCGAACGAGAGCTTGCCTTCCGCCGCGAGCATCGCCAGCGCCGTCGTCGTGAATGCTTTGGTGGTCGATGCGATCTGAAACAGCGTGTCCGCCGTGACCGGTTCCGTGCCGCCGAGCTCCTTCGTTCCGTAGCCGCTCGCGTAGACGACGCGGTCGTTTTTGACGATCGCGATGGCAACGCCCGGGATCTGCCACGCCTTCATCGTCGAGGTGACGATGCGGTCCACGGCTTTGGTGTCGACCGGCTGGGCGGCGAGGGCAACGGTGAGTGCGAGGGAGACGATCACAGCAAGCACATGCATGGGCGGATTGTACTTGGCGGCTTCGCCGCGTTGCTTGCGGCTTGCGCCGCTGTTGCTGGTTGCTGGTTCAAGGTGACTCGAGGCGAGGGCCACGCGCGCTTACCTTGTGGCTTCGCTGTGTTGCTTGCGGCTTGCGCCGCCGTTGCTGGTTGCTGGTTCAAGGTGATTCGAGGCGAGAGTCACGCGCACTGCCTGGCCGGTCACGGTGCCTCAGCGCGTAAGGCGTGGCACTGGCGAGGCGTTCCCTTGAACCAGCAACCAGTAACCAGCAACCGCGGCGAAGCCGCGCGCGTCACATACGAACAATTTGATTGATCGCCGCCACCACCCGCAGTGAACGCGCCGAGCGTCCGACCGTCACCTCCGACAATCCATTCGACAGCAGCGCTTTCTGGCCGTGCTTCTGCCACCAGCGGCCGACGAACACGATGCGGCCGATGCGGCCGATCACGAGCTCGCCGGTCGAGGCGCGGCCGCGTTGGCGGAGCTCGACGACGAGGAGGTCGCCGTCTTCGATGCCCTGATCGCGCATGTTGTCGCCGCGGGCGCGGAAGACGATTTCGTCCTTCTCGACGACGGATCGCGGCACGGCGATCCGCTCCTTCGTCTTCTCGTCGATCGCCTCGCCGTGGCGGATCTCGCCGGAGGTTTCGATCTCGACGAAGTCCGGGCGTTCGCGGAGGACGTCGCCGGCGGAGGCGCGGGGCTGTGATTCGATGTGGCGGACGGGAAGGCGGGGGAAGCGCATCTCGATCCCGCCGTTGCCCGAGCCATGTTCCCCGAGCAGGTTCTCGGCTCGCGCGAGGATCGCCTGTGCGCGTTCCGCTTCGGCGCGCGCCTCGCGGATCGTATCGGTGAGCAGAGGCATGTTGACCGTCTTGCGATCGGGATCGCCGGCGTGGAGCGAGAGGTCGCCCAGGTGGATCTGGGTGAGGTCGAGGACGGCGGCGACGCGCTGGAGGATGTTGACGGAGACGTTGGCGCCCTTCTCGAGGGCGGCGAGATGGCGACGGCTCACGCCGGCGAGCTGCGCCAGTTTGGCCTGGGTGAGGCCTTTCTTGATGCGTGCTTCGCGAACTGTGTCACCGAGCATAGTAAGGAACTTTTAGGTTACTCATCCATCGAGAAATGCGCAACAGAAGTTACTGCCGCTTTTAAATCCGTCGGCTCTCCGCCGAATCTTCGCGGACACACTCTCGCACACGGTGTGACGCCAAAGCGCATTTCCACCCCCCGTGGATGTCATTTAGTGCAGAAATGGTGGGAGAAGGCAAGATCCGCGCAAACGACTACCAGAGTTGGAGTTGTGCACGATCATGCTCTTCGGCGTGCATTTTGTCATCTCCGGATTGACATCTATCCTGCTCGCGGCTAGTATGCAACATACTGCACATGTCGAACACACGGCTGGAAGCATTCATCAAGAGCAGAGGCATCAAGCCGGCTCACCTCGCTCGTGAGTCGGGGTACAGCCGGCAGCACCTTCTGAGGATCCGGACGGGACGGATGGAGCCCACCCGCCGGTGCATCGCGGCGATCGCGGCAGCATGTCGGCGGTTGTCGGGAGAGGCCGTCCGGGCGTCGGAGCTGTTCGACCTGGACGAGGAGGAAAAGTAGGAGACATTGCAGCCGAGCAAGCATAGCCCCGAGCTCGAAATGTTCACAACCCGCAGGGTCGTGGTCGTGGACGGCAATCGGGAAGCTGCGGAAATGCTGCACACCTTCTTCCGCCTGATGGAGCTCGATTGCTCCCTTGTCGCTCCTGACGCACTCCCCGAAAACGACGTTGTTCCTTCCATCCGTAGACAACGTCCCGACATTTTGATTCTCGATTTCGACCTGCCCGATCTACAGGCGCTGGACATCGCAAACGAAATCCGCCGCACCTCGCGCGACCTCCCCATCATTTTCCTCACGAACGACGCGTCGCGCATGGTGTTGCGTGAAGGGCCCGTGATGCGCAAGCCGGGGGACCGGTTTGAGGAGCTGTTGCGGTTGTTCGAGCTTGTTCTGGAGCTTGGATAGTGCACGCGCTGTGGTGTTGGTTCGCGGATTTATTGAGTCTCAGAGTCGCATAGTCTCAGAGTCTCAGAGAGGGGTCTCCCGAGAGGGAGTCTCTGAGTCTCAAAGTCGCAAGTCTCAAAGAGTGCGCGATCGACATCTCTGAGACTCTGCGACTCTGCGACTCTGAGACTACGCGAATCCGCGAACCGCCCGACCCACGCCGCCCGCCCCACCCCCCGCGCTCGCGTTGCTCGCACGTCGTCCCCGGGCTACGATTCCGCCCGCATGAACAAGCGCCTGCCGCTCCTTCTCATCGCGTTCACCCTCGCCTGTACCACCACCAAGCCGCCGAAAGCGTTGCCGCCTCCGCCTCCGAAGCCGCTCATCGGCGACCACGGCTTCACGCTTTCGTCGGTCGATCGCTCGGTCTCGCCGTGCGACGACTTCTATCAGTACGCGGGAGGGGGATGGCGCAAAGCGAATCCGCTGCCTGCGATCTACTCGCGCTACGGCCGCTTCGAAGAAGTCGCGGAGCGCAATCGCGAGACGCTGCGCAAGATCCTTGAGACCGCTCCGGCGGAATCGCAGATCGGCGCGTTCTGGGGCGCGTGCATGAACGAGTCGCTGATCGAGACGCAGGGGCTCGGTCCGATTGCCGAGGAGGTCGAGCGCATCAACGCAATCGACACGCGTCCGGGACTCGTCGCGGAGCTGCATCGCCAGCAGCAGAAGGGCGGCAACCCCGTCTTCCGCTTCTCGGCGCAGAACGACATCAAGAGCTCGAAGAACATCATCGCCGCGGTCTCGCAGTCAGGTCTCGGACTGCCCGATCGCGAGTACTACCTGCGCGATGACGAGAAGTTCAAGAACATCCGCCGCGACTATGTCGCGCACCTCACGAAGATGTTCGAGCTCGCCGGCGCGGCATCCGCGAAGGCCGCGACCGACGCCGAGCGCGTGATGGCGCTCGAGACGGAGCTCGCTCGCGCATCGATGGCGCGCGCCGATCTGCGCAAGCCCGAGAACACGTATCACATCACGTCCGTCTCCGAACTGCAGTCGATCGCCCCGCAGTTTCAATGGTCTGCGTTCTTCGGCAATCTCGGCCTCACCGATCTCCGCTCGCTCAACGTCGCGCAGCCCGAGTACATCAAGGAAGCGAATCGTCTCTTCGACGAGATGCCGATCGAAACGTGGAAGGCGTATCTGCGCTGGAACGTCATCGACAACGCCGCGCCGCAGCTCTCCTCCGCGTTCGTGAATCAGGACTTCGCCTTCCGTCAGACGACGCTCTCCGGTACGAAAGAAAACGCCCCCCGCTGGCAGCGATGCGTCCGCGCCGCCGACGCCAACCTCGGCGAAGTGCTGGGCCAGGAGTACGTGAAACGCGCCTTCACGCCCGAAGCAAAAGAGAAGATGAATGCGCTCATCGACAATCTCGTCGCGGCGCTGCGGGAAGACCTTCCGCGGCTGACATGGATGGGACCGGAGACGAAAGAGACCGCGCTTGCGAAGCTCGAAGCGTTCCGCCGCCGCATCGGCTATCCCGACAAGTGGATCGACTATTCGACCGTGAAGGTCGTGCCCGATTCGTACGCTGGCAACGTCGCCGCAGCGCGTGAGTTCAACGTGCGACGTGCGGTCGGCCGCATCGGCAAGCCGGACGATCCGAACGAGTGGGGCAATTTCACGCCGTCGACCGTGAATGCGAGCTACAACTCGACGCGCAACAACATCACCTTCCCGGCCGGCATCCTGCAGCCGCCGTTCTACGATCCGAACGCGGACGACGCGTACAACTACGGCGGCATCGGCATGGTCATCGGCCATGAGATGACGCACGGCTTCGACGATCAGGGCGCGAAGTTCGATCCCGAAGGCAACATGCGCAACTGGTGGACGGCGAAGGATCTCGACAACTTCCACGCCAGCGCCGAATGCATCATCAAGCAGTACGGCGCGTGGAAGGTCGAGGACAATCTCAATCTCAACGGCGAGCTGGTCACCGGCGAAGCAATCGCCGATCTTGGCGGTCTCACGCTTGCGCTGCGCGCGTATCAGAAGTCGCTCGAAGGCCAGCCGCGTCTCACCATCGACGGTTACTCACCCGAGCAGCGCTTCTTCCTCGGATTCGCCCAGGTCTGGGGCCAGAACATGGCGCCCGAAGAGGCGCGTCGCCGCGCGCTCACCGATCCGCACGCGCCCGGCCCCGCGCGCGTGAATCTCACGGTCAGCAACATGCCGGAGTTTCAGGACGCGTGGAACTGCCGCACGGACGCGAAGATGGTGCGCGCGGAAGGGGAGCGTTGCACCATCTGGTAATCGCTCACGCGAGTTGCTGGTTGCTTGTTGCTGGTTCGAGGTGATGCAGCGACAGACGCACCGCTCTCGCACCGAGGCACATTGAACCAGCAACCAGTAACCAGCAACGGATGAACTACCCACTGGAACCGAACGCCGAAGAGATGCATCGCCTCGTTCATGAGGCGATGCGTCGCATCGTTGCGCACATCGAGTCGCTGCCGACGCAGCCCGCGACGAACGTCGAAGGGGCGACGGAGTACGCGCGTACGTTGATCGAGCCCTTGCCGCAGCGCGGTGAGTCGTATGAGTCGCTGCTCGATTTTCTTTTTCACGACGCGATTCCGCGCTCGTTCACGGCAGCGGGTCCGGGCTATCTCGCGTATGTTCCGGGCGGCGGTCTGTTTCATTCGGCCGTGGCCGATCTGATCGCGGATGCGGTGAATCGTTACGTCGGCGTCTGTGCCGCGGCGCCTGCGCTCGTGCAACTCGAGTCGAACGTGATCCGTTGGTTTTGCGAGATCGTCGGGTTGCCGCGCGGCTCCGGCGGTGTGTTGACGCCGGGCGGCTCGCTCGCGAATTTCATCGCGCTCGTCACCGCGCGCAAGGCGATGCTGCCGGATGATTTTCTGCGCGGCACGATGTACTGCTCGAACCAGATCCATCATTCGTTTCAGAAAGCCGCGAACCTCGCGGGATTTCCGTACGCGAACATTCGCGAGCTGCCGGTCGATGAGAAGTTTCGAATCCGCGTCGACGCGCTGCAGGACGCAATCGCGCGCGATCGCGCGGAAGGATGGACGCCGTTTCTGATCGCGGGGAGCGCGGGCACGACGCCGACAGGCGCGGTCGATGATCTCGAAGCACTGGCGCGCGTCGCTCGTGAAGAGAAGCTGTGGTTTCACGTCGACGGCGCGTACGGCGCGCTGTTCATACTCACCGAACGCGGACGCGCGGCGCTGCGCGGAATCGAGCAGGCGGATTCGTTGATCCTCGATCCGCACAAGACGCTGTTCCTGCCGTTCGGCACCGGCGCCGTGCTCGTGCGCGATGCGGGTGCGTTGCGTCGCGCGCATTCCTCGCACGCTGACTACCTGCCCGACATGCAGCAGGAGGACGAGCTCGTCGACTTCTGCGAGATCTCGCCCGAGCTGTCGCGCGACTTTCGCGGGCTCCGGGTGTGGCTACCCCTCAAGCTCTTCGGCATCGCGCCCTTTCGCGAGCAGCTCGATGAGAAGCTCGACCTGATTCAGTTCGCGCTCGAAGAGCTGCGTTCGATCGACGGCATCGAGATCATCGCGGAGCCGCAGCTCACGATCCTCGCATTCCGACTCGTGCGTCCCGGTCTTTCGCCGGCGGAGCTCGACACGCTCAATCGGGCGCTGCTCGATCGCATCGTCGCGCGTAAACGCGTGCTGCTCACGCCGGCAATTCTCGACGGCGTGTTCGTGATTCGCATCGCCATCGTTTCGCATCGCACGCATCGCGATCGCGTGGAGATGGCGCTCGCCGACATCCGCGCGGCGGTGGGGGAGGTGTGATGGACGACATCGCCGCGATCGAGACGATCACGCGCAACTGCTTTCGCAGCTTCTCCGGCTTTCGCAACGCGGAGCTGATCGACGACGGCAGGATCTTCGGCGTGATGTCGCACGTACCGATCTCGTTCTTCAGCGGCATCGCGACGTCGGACATCGACGAGAGCGAAGTCGAAGGAGTCATCGATCGCTTTCGCGAAAAGCGATGTGCATTCCGCTGGTGGATCACGCCGTCGACGCGGCCGCACAAGCTTGCGCCAATTCTCGCGTCGTACGGGATGCGTCACGCGTACGACGCGCCGGGCATGGCGGCGGATCTCACGACCGCGCCGCTCGATGCGCCGTCGCCGGCAGAGCTCACGATTCGGCATCTCACGAAAGCCGAGGAGCTGACGGACTGGCTCGAGGTGTTCATGCCGGTGTTTTCGCGCTCGGCTGAAGAAGGCGCGATCTGGATGGACTCGTTTGCTCAATGCGGGTTTGGGCCGAGCGCGGGGTGGCAGCACTTTGTCGGATACGTCGATGGAAAAGCGGTCGCGACGACGTCCGTGCTCACCGTCGGCGCGCTTGCGGGTGTGTACAACGTGGCGACGCTGGCGGAAGCGCGCGGTCGCGGAATCGGGTCAGCCGTGACGCGCGTGGCGATGCGTTACGCGCGCGATGCGGGTGCGACGCAGGCAGCGCTGCAATCGACGGAGCTGGGGTACGGCGTGTATCAGTCGCTGGGATTCGTGCAGCATTGTGATCTCACGCTTTACGACTGGCATCCTTAGAGTTTGGAGTGCGGCAGCCGCAGCT
>DASYLL010000329.1:0-6720 GCA_036009605.1 Thermoanaerobaculia bacterium
GCTCGAAGTGCAGATCCCCTTCCTCCAGCACCTCCTCGGCGATTTCACGTTCGTCCCGATCTGCCTTGGCGCGCATCGCTACGACTACGCGGAAGAGATCGGTCTCGCGATCGCGGATGTCGTGGGGGACCAGCCAATCGGAATCCTCGCCAGCTCCGACCTCAATCACTACGAAGATCAGCACACGACGCTGCGCAAGGATCAACTCGCGATCGATGAAGTCGTGAAGCGCGATCCGCGCGAGCTGTGGCGCGTCGTCGACGAGCTCGACATCTCCATGTGCGGCTTCATCCCGACCACGACGATGCTCGTCGCAGCGAACGCCCTCGGCGCCACCGAAGCAAAACAAATCAAGCACGCGACCTCGGGCGACATCAACGGTGACTACTCGCAGGTTGTCGGCTACGTGTCGATGCTCATATCCTGAGGACCAATGCGCGTCGTCTTTGCTACTGCCGAAGTTTCGCCGATTGCCAAGACAGGCGGCCTGGGGGATGTGTGCGGGTCGCTGCCGAAAGCGCTGAAGAAGCTCGGCCACGACGTCGTGATCTTCATGCCGTTCTACCGACAGGCACGCCAGTGGCTCGAGAAGAGCGGCGAGCCGGTACACCAGCTGCTGCCGACGCAAACGATCGCATGGGCTGGCTGGATGGGCGAGGCGACGTTTCTTCGCGCGAATCTGCCCGGCACGGACATCCCGATCATTTTCATTGCCAACGACTACTTCTACGAGCGCGATCAGATCTATCGCGACCTCGGCGGCAATGACGCTCTGCTGCGCTACATCTTCTTCTGCCGCGCGGTGATCCGTGGCTGCGAGCTGCTCGACATCTCACCCGACCTTCTGCATTGCCACGACTGGCACACGGCGCTGCTGCCGGTGTATCTGCATTCGGGCCTGCGCGGTACGCGTCAGTTCGCGCGCACGCGTTCCGTCTTCACGATCCACAATCTCAACTATCAGGGCCTCGCCGGACCCGACGCGTTTGCGATGACCGGACTGCACAGCCGCTACTGGGCGCCCGACGCGCTGGAGCACTACGGCATCCTCAACCCGATGAAGGCCGGGATTCTCTTCGCCGATCAGGTGACGACGGTCTCGCCGACGTACGCGCGCGAAACGCAAACGGCCGAGCACGGCGCGGGACTCGATGGCGTGCTGCGCGCGGTGTCGTACAAGTTCCACGGGATCCTCAACGGAATCGATACCGAGGAGTGGGATCCGGCGACCGATCCACTATTGCCGTCGCACTTCGACGAAAACACGATCGGCGATAAAGAGAAGAACAAACGCGCGTTGTTGAAAGAGGCCGGCTTGGCGTACGACGCGAAGACGCCGGTGATCTCCCTGATCTCGCGTCTGGTCGGACAAAAAGGTTTCCAGCTTCTGATCCCGATTCTCGAACGCCTTCTCGCAGCCGGAGCACAAGCAGTGATTCTCGGCAGCGGCGAGTCCGAGCTCGAGTACGCGCTGCTGCGCATCGCGGAGCGGAACCCGGAGAGGTGTCGCGTCTGGATCGGCTTCGACAACGCGCTCGCGCATCGCATCTACGCCGGCGCGGACATGCTGTGGATGCCGTCGATCTACGAACCGTGCGGTCTCAATCAGATGTACGCGCTGCGCTACGGCACGCTTCCGATCGTTCGTCTGACGGGTGGATTGGCGGACACGGTGATCCCGTTCGACGGCGCCAATCTCGGACAGGCGACCGGTTTCGGATTCCCCGCGGAAAGCTCGCTCGAGCTCTATCTCGCAACGTGGATCGGCATGCTGAACTACAAGGATCCGGCGGTCTGGAACACGTTGCGCAGCAACGGCATGGCGTGCAATTTCTCTTGGGACCGCTCGGCGCAGGAGTATGAGCTGATCTACCGGTGGGCCACCGGCTAGCCGGCACGGCCGGCTGCGCTGATTGCTCCGCCGAGGGGCACGTACGGCTGCCCAGTGGGTCGATTTCGGCGGCAACACCCCCCCAGGAGCCTGCGCGGCAGAACGAGCCCACTGGGCAGCCGCACGTTCAACCCGCGGAGCAACCAACGCAGCCGGCCGTGCCGGCTAATCGCGCAGCAACTCGAGCAGGTCGCGTAACTCGCGCTTCACCTTCTCGAGCCCTTCATTCGACGCGCGCGATGTCGATGGCGCCGGCGATTCCGCAACGACCGGCGCGGGCTCGCTCATGTCCGTCTCGAGCTTCTTCTTCGCGCCCGCGATCGTGAAGCCGTCCTTGTACAGGAGATCCTTGATGCGCAGGATCGTGTCGAGCTCGTGCTTCGTGTAGAGGCGCTGACCGCCACCGCTCTTGTTCGGCGAGAGCTGCGGAAACTCGGTCTCCCAATAGCGCAGGACGTACGGCTGCAGGTCGGCGACTTTGCAGACCTCGCCGATCTTGTACAGTTTTTCTTCTTTCGCGGCCGCTCGCGCCATCGATCGGATTATAGGCGCTCAACTCAGAGCCGAACGTGCGGTTCCTCTGCAGCAACCGGTCGCTCGATCGCCTCGAACATCCCCACCGCGGCGTTGAACACTTCATCCACGGAAACTTCGGCCATGCAGCGATGGTGTCCGAGGGGACATTCGCGCTGATAGCAGGGCTGACAGGCGAGCGTGCGGCGGACGACGCGCGTCGCGCCCGGAAAGACGGTGCGCTCAGGATCGGTCGGTCCGAAGATCGAGACGGAAGGAACCGCGAGCGCCGTTGCGACGTGCAGCGGTCCGCTGTCATTCGTGATGACGGCCGCGCATTGCGAGATCGCGGCGGCCAGTTCGAGCACGTCGCCATCGTGGCCGACCATCGGGACGCCGTTGCACGTCATGGCGATGCGCTCGGCCTGTTCGCGCTCTCGGGGACTGGTGAGCAGGACGATGTCGAAGCCGTCGGTGCGCAGGCGCTTGATCACATCGACGTACGCGGCGTCGCCCCAGTGCTTGGCTTTTCCGTACAGGCCGCCCGGGTGAATGCCGATGACAGGGCGGTCGAGATGCAGGCCGATGTTGAGCAGGCGTCGCTTTCCGCGCTCGTGTACGGACTGCGGGAGTTTGATGGTCGGAAGATCGTCGGTGACGCGCGTGGCATCGAGCGCGTTGAGCAGCGGCGTGTAGTCGTCGACCTGGTGACCGCGCTTCTGCGGCTTCGACACGGGGTTCGTGAGCATGAAGCCGCGCCAGTCGCTGGGATAGCCCCAGCGTTCCGGGATGCCCGCCGCGAACGCGATCGCGGCGGCGCGGAACGAGTTTGGCAGGATCACGGCGCGTTTGAATCCGCCGGCGCGCAACGCCGCGACGCGATGCCGCGTCCCGCGATTCCAGGCCACGACCTGTTTGAACACGCCCGTGGTTTCGAGCAGCGTGGCCACGTTTGCGGGAGCCGCAACCGCGATCCCGCCCTCGGCGCGGAAACGGTGCTGGAGCGCCTTGAAGGTGGGGAGAGCGAGGACGTTGTCCCCGACCCAGTTGAGGCCGATGACGACCGTTTCACAAACCATTGCGTTGGCCTTCTTCCGTCCCTTTCCAGCGATCGTGCATCCAGAGCCAGAGCTCGGGACGGTCGGCGATGCGGCGCGAGATCACGTCGTTCAAGTGTCGTGTCAGCATTTCCGCGCCGTTCTCTCCTTCTGCGAAATCCGCGGCCCGAAACGAGTCGACGAGCTCGACGCGATGCCGCAGGCCGTCCGGAATGCAAAAAGCGAACACAATCGTCGAGTCCGACCGCAACGCCATCTTCGCGGGCGCCGGTGTCGTCCACGCGGGACGCCCGAGAAACGGAACCAGGATGCCTTCTCGCGGGATCGTTGCCTGGTCGACAAGGAGGACGACAACGGCGTTTTCGGAAAGGCCGCGCATGAGGACGCGCGCTGCACGTCGGCGATCGACGACCACAGCTCCGGTACGCGCGCGCAGCTTCTGGAGATCGCGCTCGAGCAGTTCGTTGTCGAGTGGCCGCGCTACGGTCAGCAGATTCTGCACGATCGACATGATCGCCAGACCAGCGGCTTCCCAGCCGCCCCAGTGCGCGCTGATCATCACCGTCCCCTTGCCCCGGGCGATCGACTCCTCGAGGACGTCCGCGTTCACGATGGGACAGCGCTCGGCGATCTCTTCGAACGAGAGATTCTGCAGGTGGAGGTAGATCAGCAGCTCGCGGCCGAAGTGGCGCCAGCACTGATCGATGGTCTGGCGGTACCAGCGGCGATCGCGATCGGGAAACGTCGCGCGAATGTTGCGCATGGCCAGCCGATCGCGACCTCGCAGGACTTTGGACGCGAGGGCGCCGAGGCGGGTGCCCCAGCGGAAGAGACGCTCCTCGCTCATGCGCTCGACGGTGCCCGCGACCGCGCGGTAGGCGGTGTACTCGACGCGCTGCAGGAGCGGATGCTTGCGCTTCTTCTTCCGCGTCGGCTGCGTCGTGGCCACTTCCGCGATTCGTTCGAGCACGTCTTCGGGCATCACGAACTCCGCACCGATGGCGACCACGTCTTCGTCTCTGATCTTGACTGCATCTTTCTCTGTTGTGACGAGCGTGACCCCATTCGCGTCGCGGCGGATCCGTTCCAGGTCCGCGGGAGTGTACCGGTGATGATCGGGAAAGCCCTTCGTTCCGATGACGTTGAGTCCGGCATCGCGCAGCGACGCAAAAAACTGCGCATTGTTGGCCAGACCCGAAAACGCGAACAGCGGTTGCCCCCGCAACTCTTCCGGGATGTTCAGCCGGAGACTGCGTGGGACCACCGCATCGGCATCGCGCAGCGCGGACTTGCCTTCACGAAGAAAGCGGGACGGGGCGTCGATGACGAGGTCGAAATCGCGATGGAGCTGCAGGTGCTGGAAGCCATCATCAAGTACGAATACATCGCATTGATATCCGCGTGCATTTTGATATCGATTTGATCCGATTAATACATCTGCATTAGTGGATCGCTTAATCAGGACCGGTTCGTCGCCGAATTGTTCAGCATCATTTGAGGTAACGATTCCCGTATACGAAGAATCGCCTCGTCCGTAGCCGCGCGTGAGCACGGCGACTTTGAGGCCGCGCTTTTCGAGAAAGCGACAGACTGCGATCACGGCCGGTGTTTTGCCGGCGCCGCCCGCGGAAAGGTTGCCGATCGAGATCACCGGCCGATGCAGGCGCTTCGCTTTGAGCACGCCCGCGCGATAGAGCGCGCGCCGCGCGCGATTGATGCCGCGATAGAGCAGCTCGAAGGGTTTGAGCAGGATCACGAGAGAGCCCCCTCATGTTGGCTCAGCCTTCTCCCCTCCGCAGAGGGGAGAAGGTGCCGCAGGCGGATGAGGGGTCTCCCCGTCAACACAGCCCTCACGCCAGCAGCTCGACGATCCGGCGCGCCGTTCGTTCCGACGCGCCGCGGTTCTGCAGCACCGCACTGCGCGCCCGCTCGCCCCACTGGTTCCGCATGCTCGTGTTGTCCAGCATCGCGCCCGCGAAATCGATCACGTCCGCCGCGCTCTTCACTTCCGCCGCTGCCTCGTTCGCGAGAAACACCTGTGCGATCTCGCGAAAGTTCGACATTGACGGCCCGAAGCACACGGGCACACCCGCTGCCGCAGGCTCGATCGGATTGTGCCCGCCCGTCGGTATGAGCGTGCCCCCGACAAAGGCCACGGTCGCATAGCGATAGATCCGCGCCAGCTCGCCGAACGTGTCGAGCAGCAGCACGTCGACATTCGGCGGATTCGCAATATCCAACTCACTCCGTCGCACGAAACGCAGCGACGAAGTCGCGAGCAATCCCGCGACGAGCTCGAAGCGCTCCGGCTTCCGCGGCGCGATGATCACGAACGCATGATGCTCCGCGAGGAACCGCTCGACTTCGGGCAACAGGACTTCGTCCTCGCCCTCCATCGTCGATCCGAGAACGAGCACCTTCCGTTCGCCGATCATTTTCTCGAGCACGGGACCAATCTCGAGCGACGACTCATCCGGCTCGAAATCGAACTTCACGTTCCCACTAACTTCGACGATCTCCGCCGGCGCGCCGATGGCGATAAAACGGTCGCGATCCATCTCTTCACGCGCCAGCACGCGATCGTACTTGCGCAACACGCTGCCAACGACGACGCGAAATGCGCGATAGCGCGGCAGCGAACGATCCGAAATGCGCCCATTCGCGAGCAGCAGTTTCAACCCGCGTTGCCGTGCAATGCGCGTCACGTTCGGCCAGATCTCCGTCTCCATCGTCGCGAAGACACGAGGACTGTGATGATCGAGAAAGCGCCGTACCGCGAATGCGAAGTCGAACGGAAAGTACGTGACCGTCGCATCGGGATAGAGACGTCGTGCCTGCGCTTGTCCCGTGAGCGTCGTCGTCGTGAAGACGATCGATGTCTCCGGCCGCTGCGCGAGGATCTGCGCGACCACCGGCTGCGCGGCCAGCGTCTCGCCGACCGACACCGCGTGAATCCAGAGATCGTGCGATTCAGGCCGCGATTTGTACGAGCCCATGCGCGTCGGAAAATTCACCACGTACTTTCCGCGCAGCACGCCCGTGAGCAGAAAGTACGGCAGGGCCAGCAGGAGTACGAGGTAGAGAAGTACCTCGTAGAGGACGTACATGGGGGCGAATCATAACCGGGGGAGTCGCGCGCGAGCCGCCCCTCACCAGGGGACTTGCTTGTCGCTTGTCGCCGCGAACGCAGCCAGTGCGAACCAAGGCAGGCCCAGTCCCCTCTCCCCGCGGCGGCGGGGAGAGGGTTAGGGTGAGGGG
>DASYLL010000330.1:0-5791 GCA_036009605.1 Thermoanaerobaculia bacterium
GCATCCTTTGTGCTCGATGGGATCGTGTACCATTCTTATCCGGCTGGGATCGACGCAAACGGTGCGCAGGTTTGGCGCCCATTTGGACCAACGACGAACCCCGCTGATCGAAACCGCATGGAGATCAAGATCGCCACTTCAGGATTCCGGCCGGTTCGCCTCGAGGGCGAGGCAAAGGAGCTGGTCTCTGCCGTCGAACAGCTCGTTCAGACCGCGCCTGCGCACTCCGCGCGGATGCGGATGGCGCCTGATCTGACGTTCGCGATTCGCCTTTCGGATGGCGAGCACGTCTTCGAGCTTCTGGCTGGAGGCACGGTTCTTCGCGACCCGGTCACGCGAAACGTATGGCAGTTCGAGCAGGGGCGCGCGGTGCTCCAGAGTCTCCTGCCGTACCGGAACTTGCCGGCGGCCTGAGCCGCCGGAGTTCCGCTACGCCATCCGCGCCACGTTGTCGAAGTACTTGGCGAATGCCACGATCCCGCCGCTGGCCTGTTGCCAGTCAAAGTTCTCGTTCGGCGCGTGATACCCGTGCTCGGGCAACGACAGTCCGAGGAACATGACGGGGGCCGCGAGCACTTTTTCCATCGAGATCACGGCGCCGATCGAGCCGCCTTCGCGGACGAAAACCGGCTCGCGGCCGAACGCGAATTTCATTGCGTCTTTCACGGCTTCGGCGAGGGGGCCGGTGGTCGGCGCTTTGTACGGCCACATCTGATTCTCGATCTCGATCTTCACGTCCGGGCTGCGCTGTTTGATGAAGTCCTTCACGAGCTTCTGGATCTTGCGCGGATCCTGGTCGGGGACGAGGCGGCAGGAGATTTTCACTTCGGCGCGCGGGGGGATGACGGTCTTGATGCCGGGTCCCGTGTAGCCGCCGACGAGGCCGTGGACCTCGAACGTCGGCATGGCCCAGATGCGTTTCATCACGTCGACCGGGTCATCGCTGCGGATCGACTTGAAGAGGTGATCTTTCTTGAATCCTTTGATCGTGAAGCCCGAGTTGCGGAAGTCTTCGAGCTCGCGTTTCGTCGGGGGGACGACGTCGTCGTAGAAGCCTTTGATCTTCACTTTGCCGGTGCGCGCGTCGTACATCTCGGAGACCAGCTGCATCAACTCGCCGATCGGATTGCGCGCGGCGCCGCCGGTGACGCCGGAGTGCTGGTCCGTCTGTCCCGTTTCGAGTGAGAGGGTGAATCCCTGCAATCCGCGTAAACCTGCGGGACAGGCGGGGCGCTGGCGTGAGACCCAGATCGTGTCGCTGACGAGCACCGAGTCGGTAGTCAGCTCCTTCTTGTATTTCTTGATCGCGGACTCGAAGTTCGGCGAGCCGATTTCTTCTTCGAGCTCCCACAGCACGTTCAGATTCAGCGGCACGCCTGCTTCGCGCGCGGCGCGGATTCCCCACAGCGCGCTGAGTGCGGGACCTTTGTCGTCGGTCGTGCCGCGGCCGAAGTAGCGGTCGCCTTTCTTCGTGAACGCGAACGGATCGGTGTCCCACGGCTCGGTTTCGCGCGAGGCCGGCTGCACGTCCATGTGGTTGTAGATCGTCAGCGTGCGCGCGTTCGCATCGCTGCGAAACGTGCCGTGCACGATCGGATAGCCGTCGGTCTCGAGGATGGTCGCCTCGCCGCCGAATGCGCGAATCGTCTTCGCTGCTTCGTCCGCGCAGCGGCGTACATCCGATGCGCGCGCGGGCTCCGCGGAAACCGAAGGGATCTCGACGAACTGCTGCAGCGTCGACTCGAAACGATGGCGTTCCTGTTTGCCCCACGAGGCCAGTGCCTTTTTCTCGATCTTCATGGCGCGGAATGCTATCGCACTCACCAGGCGCATTCACCAAGCGCAAATCACCAACCTAGCGCTTCGCCTCCACGTCTCGGATCGGACCCGCCGAGGCGCATTCCGTTGACGGGATCAATCATGACGCCCTGCGCGTCGCCGAGCTGACCGGGCGTATTGCGATTCATCCCGGGGAGCGCGCGGAACGTGTGTCCCATCTTCTCGAGCTGTGCGCGCGTGTCGGGATTCACGCCGAATTTCTCCCAGTAGATGACGTCGGGGAACCACTGATGATGAAAACGCGGCGCGTCGATGGCCTGCTGGATGTTCTGCTCGAAGTCGATGACGTTGAGGATCACCTGCAGCACGGTATTGATGATCGTCGGACCGCCCGGACTGCCGATCGCGAACAGTGGTTTGCCATCCTTGAGCACGATCGTGGGCGTCATCGACGACAGCGGCCGTTTCTTCGGCGTGATCGCGTTGGCGTCACCCTGAATGAGGCCGTAGTCGTTCGGAACGCCGACCTTCGACGTGAAGTCGTCCATCTCGTCGTTCATCAGGATGCCGGTGCCGCGGATCGTGACGCCTGAGCCGTAGCCGTCATTGATCGTGTAGGTGTTGCTGACGATGTTGCCGTCGCTGTCGATGATCGTGTAATGCGTCGTCTCGGGTGATTCATACGGCGCGGGATTGCCGGCACCGACGTCGCGACTCGTCGACGCGCGGTTCGGATCGATGGTGCGCCGACGTTCATCCGCGAATGCGCGACTCGTCAGCACGCTCACAGGCACTTTCACGAAGTCGGTGTCGCCAAGGAACTTTGCGCGGTCTGCGAACGCGCGACGCATGACCTCGACGACCGTGTGCATGTATTGCGCGGAGTGCCAGCCCATCGACTGCAGGTCGTATGGCTCGAGCATGTTCAGCATTTCCATGAGTGCGATACCGCCCGACGACGGCGGCGGCATCGTGAGGATCTCGTGTCCGCGATACGTCGTGCGCAGTGGCACGCGCACCGTCGCTTCGTAGGCCTTGAGATCTTCGAGCGTGATGATGCCGCCGTTTGCTTTCATGTCGGCGGCGATGAGCTTTGCGGTCTCGCCTTCATAGAAATCACGCGGGTTGCTTTTGATGCGCGCGAATGTCGCGGCCAGCTCCGGCTGCACGAAACGCTCGTCCATTTCGTAGAAGCGGCCGTTGCGCTGATAGATGCGGTAGCTCTCGGCGAACGGTTTCATCTTGTCGACGGCGACCTGTTCGCTGAGATTGCGCGCGAGGTGATAGTTCACGACGAACCCATCCGCCGCCAGTTTGCGCGCGGGCTCGACGACCTCTTCCCATTTCAATTTACCGTGGCGCTGGTGCGCGAGCATGAATCCCGCGACCGTTCCCGGAACGCCCGACGCGAGATAGCCATCGGTCGACAATCCCTTCACGACGTTCTTCTGCGCGTCGAGGTACATGTCGCGCGAGGCCGCGAGCGGCGCACGTTCGCGATAGTCGATCGCTTCCGACTTTCCGTCCGCGGTGCGTACGAGCATGAATCCGCCGCCGCCGAGGTTGCCGGCGTAGGGCCAGGTGACGGCGAGGGCGAAGCCGACGGCGACCGCGGCGTCGACGGCATTGCCGCCTTTCTGCATCACTTCGACGCCAACGCGCGAGGCGATTTCCGACGTCGACGCGACCATGCCGCGGCGCGCGCGGACGGGCTCGCGGGAAGCGGCCAGAAGGGGAGTGGTGACGAGCAGAAGGAGGGCTAGCGTCCGTCTCATGAGGCTCGATGTTAACAACTCGGCGACCCATTGCGTCCGCGTCGCGTGAGGCGTACATTCACCCGGGTTCGATATGTCCGACAAGCTGATGATGAACGCGGTACGGCGCAGCAACCGTTTCCGGGTGATCATGAATCTCCCGTTGAAGCTGGGTTGGAAGCCCGGCACGCTCGTCGACATCAGTGAAGCGGGTGTGCTGGCGACGCACACCGGCGTGCTCAAAACCGGCAGCACGATCGACATTTCGTTCACGTATGAAGGCCAGCAATTCGTGGCCAACGCCCGTGTCGAAACCTGCACAGTCGTCGGCCTCGGCGCAGGACCCGGCGGCGCTACTCTCTACGCGTCGCGGCTTTTCTTCAACAACCTCACCGATGGCGCGAAGGCGATCCTTTCGTCGCTGGTCGGTTCGGGGATGACGGAGCCGATTCTCGACCACAACTGAGTGGTTGTCAGTTGTCCGTTGTCAGTTCTCAGCGCGCGTGGTCCACGGGCAACCGACAACTCGGCGCAAATCTGTAAATATTGATTCCCGCAGGTCGGGAAATCAGCTGACGAGGCACTCCTTTCATGAAGGAGGAACTCTCATGCCTCGCATTTCCCACGGCGAACAGGTCACCAGCGCGCAGTTCGAAGCAGCGGAAGCCGGCGTTCTTGCGCTGAACGAATCGATCCGGGCACCGATCGCGCTGGCCAAGCCGGCGCCGTTCACGCGCCTCGACTTCATGTTTCCCAACCTGCAGAACGATGAGAAGAATCTGCTGCCCGAGGATCAGAAGACGGTGCAGGATTTGATCGCGCTGGGGGAGACGATGCACGATCCCGCCGGCGGCGTCGACGGGCCGATCCCCGCGGTCTACACCTACCTCGGCCAGTTCATCGATCACGACATCACGCTCGAAGAAACGTCGGGCAATCTCGGCAACATCTTCAAACCGGCGACGCTGAAGCCCGCGGCGCTGGCGGATGTGCGCGAGCTGCGCAACGCGCGCACGGCGACGCTCGATCTCGACAGCGTCTACGATTCGCCCGCACTGCGCGACGGCGAGAAGATGGCCGTCGGTAAGGTGACGCCGCTCAACATCCCCGGCAAGCCGACCGATCCGATTCCCGGCAAAGACGCGTTCAACGATCTGCCGCGCCGCCCCCCCAATGCGGTCGACCTGCGCACCGACCGCGAGGCGCTGATCGGCGATCCGCGCAATGACGAGAACCTCGTCGTCGCGCAGCTGCACACCGCGTTTCTGCGCGCGCACAACGCGATCGTGGCGAAAGGGAAATCGTTCAAAGAAGCGCAGGTGCTGCTGCGCCAGCACTATCAGTGGATCGTCGTCCACGACTTCCTGCCGCGCATCTGCGATCCGAAAATCGTGGCGAAGACGATCAAGTCCAATCGCTTCTTCACGCCGAGCGATGCGGCGACGTTCATGCCGTTCGAGTTTGCCGTGGCGGCGTATCGCTTCGGTCACTCGATGATTCGCGCCAGCTACGACCACAACATCAATTTTCCGAACGATGCCGCCGGTGCGACGCTCGAGCAGCTCTTCACGTTCACGGCGCTGTCGGGGAATCTCGGACCGCCGCCGGATGGAGGTCCACCGCCGGTTCCCGGCGCCGGATTGCCGACGCTGCCCGACAACTGGGTGATCCAGTGGGAGCGTTTCGTCGAAGGAAGAGGATTGAAGAACCCGGCGCGCCAGATCGACACGAAGCTCGTGGAGCCGCTCTTCGCGCTGCGGCATTTCGACGGCACGAAGTTGCCGCCGGAGCAATCGCGACTCGCCGTGCGCAACATGCTGCGCGGCTATCTCCTCCGCCTGCCAACGGGCCAGGCGGTGGCGAAGGCGTTGAAGCTCCCCGTGCTGAGCGTGAACGACATGCTGAAGGCGGCGGCGAATCCGCAACAGAAAGCGGTCCTCAAATCGTCCGGCTTCCACAAGCGCACGCCGCTCTGGTTCTACATCCTCATCGAGGCCGGCGCGGTCGGGAAGGGACGTCTCGGGCCGGTGGGAAGCACGATCGTCGCGGAGGTGCTGATCGCGCTCGTGCGTCGCACGCCCGCGTCGTTCTTCAGTGAGATCGGATGGAAGCCGACGCTCGGGAAGCAACGCGGCAAGTTCACGATCAACGACCTGTTGCGCCTCAGCGGAAATCTGTGATGGTTTGGAGTGCGGCAGCCGCAGCTGCCGCTTTCGTATGCGACAGCGCGCGAACCAAACATACAAAAGCGGCAGCTG
>DASYLL010000331.1:0-20585 GCA_036009605.1 Thermoanaerobaculia bacterium
CAGGCATTCGCGGACGGTGATCACGGCACGGCAATCCGCTCATTTCTGGAAGCTCGGCAGTTCGCCACCGGCGTGTCGCTGGCAATGACCCTCTATTGGACCGGTCTCGCGGCTCAGCTCCGCGGCGATCTCGAAGCGGCGCGGGTCGCGTTCGAGGAAGCGCACCAGATCGGCGTCCGCATCGACAACAAGCCCGCCACTGCCCACCCGCTCACCGCGCTCGGACACATCGCTCTCCTCGAAGGTAAGCGCGAGGAAGCCATCCGAGCCTTCCGCGACGCGCTCACGATCCACGCCGACGTGGACGATCGCTGGGGTCTGACCCACGTCGTCGAGGGGATAGGCCTGACCCTCCTCGAAGCTCGGGAGGCTGAAACGGGGACACGACTGATCGCTGCGGCTTCGGCGGCCTGGCTCCAACTCGGAGCACGTCCAGGGCGCGATTCCGCGTTCGAAGAGGAGAAAGCGATTCGCATCCGCGAAGCGCTCGGGGACGATCGGTTGCGCATCGTCCTCGCGTCCGGCGCGGCGATGTCCTACGACGCGATGGTCGCCCTCGCACGCGATCAGGTCGCACGCCTCGGCACTCCCGCTTCCGTACCGCTCCGCGTCCGCGCACTCGGCGCGCTCGAGATCGAGCGTGAGGGTCAGGCCATCGAAGAATCGGCGCGGTCGCGCGAGTTGCTGCTCTATCTCCTCTGCCATCCCTCCGGTCGCACGAAAGAGCAAATCGGCGCCGCACTCTGGCCCGATGCCGATCCGTCGCGCCTGCGCAACAACTTCCATGTGACGCTGCACCGCCTTCGCAAAGGTCTCGGCGCCGCGGAATGGATCGTCATCGACGGCGACACGTACGCCCTCGACCGCTCACGCGGTCTCGAGTTTGATGCGGAGATCTTTGAGCGCGAAGCGAAGCAGACGCGCAATGTCGAGCGGCTCGCGCGCGCAATCGAGCTCTATCGCGGCGATTTCTTCGAGAATGCGCGCGACGGCGAGTGGTATCTCTCGATGCGTGATCGTCTGCGCGATCTCTACGCGAGCGCGCTCGACACTCTCGGCCTCGCTCGCATGAACGCGGGCGACTACGCCGCCGCCGCAGAAACGTATCAGTACCTCGTCGCACTCGACGATCTCGACGAAGACGCGGCACGCCATCTCATGGCTGCTCTCGAGAAGCAGGGCGACAACACAGGCGCCAAGCGCGTTTATCGCCGTCTCGCCACGGCGCTGAAGCGCGAATTGGGTGAGGAACCGAGCTTCTAGTAAGCGTCGCCGTAAGCGCGAGGTAAGCACCTCCTCTTTACTCTGCGCGGCGATGAGATACCTGTTCACCGATCCGAGGAGAAACCAGAGGTCGCGAAATCGCGGGAACCGGTCGGGTGTCGGCATCGGACTGAAGTGCGGATTCCGACCGAGCGGGAAATCCGCGACGCGGTGAAAACCGTACTTCATACACCCACTTACGCAGCGCGCGCGGAGGCTCTTCGGTACAAATTGGCCGGACTCGCGATGCGGCAAAGATCGGCGCCGATCTACTGGAAGAACTCGCCGGTTCGTACGACGTAGAAGTAGATGAAGCGCTCGAACGGAGCGCGTAGAGGAATCGCCCCATGGCTGGAATCGGAATCGTCGCAGTTTTCCTGATGATCTTCGTCACCGTCTCTCGCGACGAAGAGTGAATCGACAGAACTCTCACCGGCGTGGGTAACCACCGCGCTGCTCTCTCCCCTCCCTCCTACACTTCCCTGATGCGAGTGGCGTCGGCCGTTGAATCCGGCCGGCGCCGAGAGCCGAAATCGGGGTCAGGTCTCGAACTCCGGGGTCAGGTCTCGATTCCCGGATCCGAAATACGGCGATTTTGGGGGCAGGTCTCAAATTCACCGGTCGAGGATCCTTCCTCGGGGGTCAGACCCCGAGGAAAACGCGCTGATCCGGGGTCAGACCCCGACTTCGGGGGTCAGACCTCCACACATTCGCAAGAAAGCTGCAATGATGTACAGCTCAAGTTTTTGAAAGGGAGTTTCATGTCAGAAAGCAGCAACCCATTCGCCGCGCTCGGCCTGCGCGCGGAGATCGTCGAGACACTCACCGCACTCGGATACGAGGCGCCGACCCCGATCCAGGAACGAACCATCCCCCTGATGCTCTCGGGCCGCGACCTGATCGGGCAGGCCCAGACCGGTACCGGCAAGACGGCGGCCTTTTCGCTGCCGATCCTCGAGAAGATCGATCCGACGCTGCGCGAGACGCAAGCGCTGATCCTTACCCCGACTCGTGAACTGGCCATGCAGGTCGCGGATGCAATTCACACGTACGCGGGGAAACTCGGCCCGGTCAGCGTGCTCCCGGTTTACGGCGGCGCACCGATCGTCCCGCAGCTGAAACGGCTTGAACGCGGCGCACACGTGGTCGTCGGAACGCCGGGGCGCCTGATCGATCACCTCGATCGCGGAAGCCTCAACCTCTCGAAAATCCGCGTGCTCGTCCTCGACGAAGCCGACGAGATGCTCAAGATGGGTTTCGTCGAAGAGGTCGAGAAGATCCTCGCATCTGCGTCGTCCGAGCGGCAGGTCGCGCTCTTCTCGGCAACGATGCCGGACGAAGTGCTGCGGATCGCCAAACGCCACCTGCGCAACCCGGAGCGTGTCGAGATCGAACATCGCAGCGTTTCTGCTCCCGCCATCGAACAGCGATTTCTGAATGTCTCCGAAGGACAGAAGCTCGAGGTACTGACGCAGATCCTCGAGCTCGAGCCCGCGGAAGCCGTGCTGATTTTCCGCCGGACGAAGACGGGATCCGCGGAGCTCGCGGAAAAACTCGAAGGCCGCGGCTTCGCAGCAGTCGCGATGCATGGCGACATGACGCAGCCGCTTCGCGAGAGCGTCATCCGCCGTTTGCGCGCAGGCCAGGTCGAGATCGTCGTCGCGACGGACGTCGCAGCGCGAGGCCTCGACGTCGAACAGATCGAGCACGTCATCAACTACGACGTTCCGTACGACGTCGAGGCGTACGTTCACCGCATTGGCCGAACCGGACGCGCGGGACGCAGCGGCGTGGCTACGATGTTCATCACGCCGCGCGAGCGGAAAATGATGCGCGAGATCGAGCGCTACACCGGTACGCAGATCAAGCCGATGAAGATGCCGACGCGCGCCGACATCGCCGCAAAACGCATCGACGTGTTCAAGGACACGATTCGCAAGACAATCGCCGAAGGCGATCTCGATATGTACGTCGAGCTCGTCGAACAACTGGTCGAGGAAGGGCCGTTCGATGTCGCTGACGTCGCCGCGGCGGCCGCACGAATCGCGAACGGCTCACGTGCATTGGTCCGCGCCCGCGAGGAAGAAACGGTCGAGCGGATCGACACGCGTACGGAAGCGGCGCCGTCAACACGCGAGCGCGAGGAGTCGACCGACAAAACGATTACGCTGTCGATGTCCGTCGGGCGCAATAACGGCATCCGTCCCGCCGATGTCGTCGGCTCGATCGCGAATGAAGCCGACATCCCGGGCCGCGAGATCGGTCCGATCGACATTCAGGACGACGTCACCTACGTCGGCATCCCGCAGCGGTATGTCGATGTCGTGCTGGAAAAGGTCGGCAAGGCGCGTTTCCGCGGCCGGGCCGTCAACTTGAAAGTCGCACTACCGGGATCGCAGACATCACGCCGCCCATCGCGTCCTTCAGGGCCTGACCCCCGCGGTCCACGCCCACGTCCGATGGGGTCAGACCCCCGACCACGCCCCTCGGGGTCAGGCCCCCGCGACTACAACCGGCCGGAGGGGTCAGGCCGCCCGAATCGCCCGAGCTATCCGTCGGGGTCAGACCTGCGAGGAACTCGTCCGCGACCGACAGGTCCCGGGGGGTCAGACCCCCGCGGTCCGCGCGAACGCGATCGTCCGGGGTCAGGCCCCCGGGAGCGCACGACAGCGTCAAGCCGTCCGGCCGACACCCGTCCGCCCCGTCGCGACGACCGCCTTCCCGGCCGCGAGTACTCGCCACACACGCCGAAACCGTTCTACAGTGACCTGAAAAAAGGTGGGTTCAAGGGTAAGAAGCGGAAATGATTCGAACCGTCATCACGGCCAGCGGCAGTCACATCCCCGAGCGAGTCATCGCGAACGACTATTTCCTCAGCCACGACTTTCGCGGCTCTGACCGAAAAGCGCTCGAGAAATCGAACGACGAGATCCTCCGTCAGTTCGAATCGATCACCGGCATTCGCGAGCGCCGTTACGCCGCTGACGGGCAGGTGACGACGGACCTCGCCGCCGACGCTGCACAACAGGCGCTGCAGTCGTCCGGCATCGACCCCGAGTCGCTCGACGGCATCATCGTCGCGCACAACTTTGGCGACGTCCGCGCCGGCAGCACGCATTCCGACCTGGTCCCCTCCCTCGCCGCCCGCGTCAAAGCCCGCCTCGGCATCCGCAACCCGTACGCCGCCGCATGGGATCTCATCTTCGGATGTCCCGGCTGGCTGCAGGGCGTCATCGTCGCCGACTCGATGATTCGTTCGGGCGATGCAAAGCGCGTGATGGTCATCGGCGCGGACACGCTCTCGCGCATCTCCGATCCTCACGATCGCGACAGTCTGATTTACGCGGACGGCGCCGGTGCCGTGATCGTCGAAGCGCGTGATGCCGACTCGGGCATTCTCGCCAAAGCCGTTCGCTCCGACGCCCTCGATCACTCGAACATGCTGTTCATGGGATCGTCGAACAACCCGGAGGCCTTCCTCGAATCGCTGTTCCTCAAGATGGAAGGGCGCAAGTTGTACAAGTACGCGCTCAACACCGTCGCCGGGGCCATGAAAGAAGCGCTGGCACGGGCGAACGTCGATGTTCGAGAGGTCAAGAAGGTTCTCATTCATCAGGCGAACGGCAAGATGGACGAGGCGATCCTCGCCGCGTTCTATGAACTTTACGGAATCGACGAACCACCGGCGGACGTGATGCCGATGACGATCTCGTGGCTTGGCAACAGCAGCGTGGCCACTGTTCCGACGCTCCTCGATCTCATCGTCAAAGGACAGATGCCCGAACACAAAATCGAATCCGGCGACATCGTTCTCTTCGCGTCAGTGGGCGCGGGAATGCACATCAATGCGGTGGTCTATCGATGGCCGTGACGGTACGCGTCGCGGCCAGCATCCCACACGCAGCGTGACGTGCGGAGCCGCCTGAATAGCGTCGGACCACGGGAACATTCAACCCGCGTAACGCATCGCGAAATCGCGACAACTCGTCGACAGAGGCGCGGCGATACCCGTTCGGTCGCGCGTCATTCACATCGATCAGATTCAACCGCAACGGCATTCCGTCGAAGAGATCGCGAAGAGCCTCGACTTCGTCATCGCCTGTGTTGATGCCGCCGAGAACGACCCATGCGATTGTGACGCGACCACCGTTCGCGCGCTGATAAGTTCGCACCGCGTCTGCGAGCTCACGTACCGGCCAGGCTGACGCCGCGGGCACGAGCTCGCGACGACGTTCGTCGATCGCGGACGTGAGCGAGACGATCAGCTTGTACGGGCGACGCTCAGTGGCGAGACGATGGATTGCCGGTACGAGTCCTACAGTGGAAATCGTGATCGCCTTCGAAGAGATGCGGCCACCGCACGGATGCGACAGGATCTCCGCGGCACGCATGACGGACGCGTAGTTGTGCAACGGCTCGCCCTGACCCTGAAACGCGGCTCCGGTAACAAACCCAGGCGCTTCATCGCGCACCGCCACGAATTGCGCGACGATTTCCCACGCCTCGAGATGACGCGTCAATCCGAGTCGGCCGGTCGCACAAAAATCGCACGCCATCGCACATCCCGCCTGACTCGACAGACAAACCGTGAAGTGACCCTCGCTCTCGAGCGGAATCCGCACGGCTTCTACGAATGCGCCGTCGTGCAATCGAAAGAGATACTTCACGAACCCATCCGCGGGGTCAGTCGCCCGCTCGACGATCTCCAGCCTCCGTCGATCGACAAACGCGTCAACGCCCGCTTCCACAGCACGAGGCACCGGACGCGCGGTCGGATGGCCTCCGCGACCATGCGCGATTCCATGCGCGACAAGACGCCTCGCTTCCGCATCGCGGACGGAGATCCCATGCTCGCGCAAATATGCCGCGAGATCCTCCGGCAACATCCCAAACAAATGCCGCATCGCATGCATCTTAACCTTCGGGTTCGTGGGGCCAGGTCTCGAATACACGACGACCATTCCAGACCTGACCCTGATTCGCGATCGCTACGCGCTGTAGCGCAATCTCGCCGGTAATTTCCATTCCGAGGAGTTTCTGCGCCATTTTTCGCCCCTCTCGTAGAGTTTCGAGGACACCGCAGAACGCCGAGGTAGCCTCGGTGCGTTATGGCACGACCACTACGACTCGAACACGAAGATGCACTCTGGCATGTGACTTCACGGGGAAATGAGAAGAAGGACATCTTTCGCGATGATCTCGATCGCGAGCGCTTCGTTCTCATGTTGAGTCAGTCCGTCATCCGCTTCGGGTGGCGACTGCTCTCCTGGGTGCTGATGTCCAATCACTACCACCTCGTCATCCAGACACCGCAGCCCAACCTCTCGCGCGGCATGCACTGGCTCAACGGGCGATACGCACAATCATTCAATCGACGACACGAGCGTTGCGGTCACCTGTTCCAGGGACGGTTTCATGGCGCGCTGATCGATAAAGAATCCTACTTCCTCTCGGTCGCACGCTACGTCGTTCTCAATCCGGTACGCGCGGGGTTGGTTGCTCATCCGGAGGAATGGCGCTGGAGCAGCTATCGGCAGACAGCGGGGTTGGAGATGCCAAAACCGTGGCTTGCTGTCGAAGATCTCCTTCAAACGTTCGGCGGTACGAATCTGAAAGGATGCGAAGAGTACGTTCAATTCATCAACGCGACGGATTCTCCGGAATCGCCGTGGAACCACCTCGTCGGACAGGTTTACCTCGGCAGCCGGTCATGGCTCGAGCAAATCAACGAGCGGATCGCGTGCAAGCCGCGAAGTCGCGAACATCCGCACGCGCAGATCCGACCAGTTCGACCCGCAATGAACGACATCATCGCGATCGTGGCGAAGACATTCGACGCAACACCTGAGCAGTTAGTCTCACGTAGTCGACACACAGCGATGGCGAGAAGCCTCGTCGCGTACATAGCCTTTGAAGACGGCCTCTACACGCAAGGAGAGGTCGCTTCGGCACTGCAGGTTCGAAGTCCAAGCTCGGCTGGCTCAATGGTCCGTCGCTGCCGTCAAACAGTTGAGGCGAGTATCGAGATCCGGCAACTCGTGAGCGCCTGTCGCCGACTCATGCTACAAGCACCATCGCCCTCGGCAGCAACCATCCGCTCGAGCTTCAGTTCCACGACTCGCCGCACTCACGGCAACGCCGCCGATCAGTCATGAGCAGAAACAGGCCCGCTGCACCAATCGCAAAAAAGGCTGCATCCGTAAGGCCGATCGCGACACCGATTCCAAGTCCCAGCATCGCGATGGCGACAAACGTCGTGAGCCGTGACGTCTTTTCCACTGCGGGTGACCCACAAGCTGCGCAAACCGCGACGTCGACTCGTTCCTCGTAGGCTTCCTCGACGACTGGAAGTGCAGGATCGAGGACGTCGTACGCGCGATACGCGTCTTCGTTGTGGACGGCAAGCCGCACGTTCTCGATCGCCGAGTCGATCCCTGCCCTATCCATGGCGGTCTTCGCCACGGCGGCATCAGTGGAACGGTGGAACTGCGCGATCGTCACGAGCGAGTCAGCCATCGACACGAGTCTAGCGCGATACCCAACATCCGTCGAAACGGCGGCTCCATCCCTGACGCCTGTCCAGCGCGGGCAACTTCACGCCGCCGAGACGCTGTCCCGATAACGCTAGATACATTTTCGATCCTTCGCTCCCGACACGGAAGACACCCAACCCGGCAAGTTGCCCGAGACGGCGGCAATAGTCATAGTGAACATTCTCACGGAACGCGTCATCGAGTCGACGGGCGACATCGATAAGGGTCAGGCCATCCGCATCGCATTGAACGAACAGGACATACGCGCTCTCTTCACACGCGACCATCGCAAACTGCACCCGCAGATCTTGCAAAACGACCTCGAGCCGTTCGCGCACAAAGACCTCATTGAGCTTCTCTCCGTAATGATCAGAGACATGCTGCGCACGTCCGACAAAGCGTAGCAACGGGCAGGTCTCGCGAAACCCAACAATCTCAACGAGATCCTCGGTGTCGTACCGATACAGGCCTCCTCCCGTCGTCAACACCACCCGATAGCGATTCCAGACCTGACCCTCACTTGCAGGCAGAACACGATCTGTTTGCAGGCACCGCAACTCGTAGAAATGCGAGCGGTACGCGAGCGCTGGGGCCTCGGCATCCGCAATCGGAATCGAGACGAATCCTTCCGTTGAAAGTAGTCCCTTTGGCTGAATATGCACTCGTGGAAAGATCCGAGCGAGCTCCGCGGCATCACGAGCGGCATTCGCGTCGCTCCAACAGCTGATCACCCGCAAATGGGGCCAGGCCTCTGCCATCCGTTCGGGGTCTGACCCCAGCAAAAGCAACAGGAAACTCGGATGCCATACCGAGATTAGCGACAGCGTCCGTCGCCGCAGCAGATGATCGAGGGTCTGGCCCCGAAAAATCTCGACATCCTGAATGAACCGCACATCCGCGGGTACCGGCCGCACTGCGCGGACAAGACGCGCGCGGAACGGGCCGAGGTAATCCTCGTCGGCTGTGATGGGGTCAGACCCCACCAAACCGTGAGGGTCTGACCCCAAAACGGGCGAAATCGACCAATACGCCTCCCCCGCAAACGCCCCCGGATGCTCGCGAAACAGTCCCACCACCCACGGCGCGATCGCGCGACCCATCTCGGCCCGTAAGTCCCGCGTGTACGGAATCCTCTTCGTCGCCCCCGACGATCCACTCGTCGTCTCATAGTGAGTGATCGGCGAAGCCGTCAAGGCACGTGCATCGCCCCGTAGCTCGGCATACTCGTCATACGTCCGCACCGGCACGCGCTCCTGGTACTCCCGCACCGACCGGATCGAAGCGAATCCGTGCGCACGCCCAAACTCCGTCTGCGCGTTGCGCCGCAGAATCCGCAGAAGAACCTCTTCCTGAACTTCCGCCACGCGATGCAGATTCGTCTCGAACGCAAGCGCCGCCGGAAGCGACGACGCAATCCACGCTCCGTTCGCACCGACGCAAAGCGGCTTCAACGGATCATCCGCCTCCCAGCCGGCGTGACGTTGTCAATGGACACGCGCACGAGGCACGCGAGCTCGTCACCGGCCGCGTGGTTCGGATTCCGCTCAACAAAGAACCGCACGTGCGGATCCTGCTCCAGCCGCTCCTGCGGATCCGAAATCCCGGCACGCAATGGCGCCGGCGTCGCCAGCCGCACCACGCCAGCGTCCGCATCGTAGGACCCATTGAATTTGGCGCGTGCAATCCGATTGATTAGAGACCTGACCCCATCCGGAGTTGCCCGCGCAACAGTCGGATAAAACTCACGAAAGAACACCGGAAGGTACCGATACGTACGATAGCCGCTGCTGATGAGAAACCAGTAAACCTCTCTTGGAGCGAGGGTTGCGCCAATAGAGAATACGTGTTTGGCCCAGGATCGCGGGAGGTCATACGTCCCCCAGCGATGCCGGGCGACGACCGTATCGCCGGAGAAGAAGACGGTCACGTCGTCGACGTCGAACTGCATCAGAGTTGAAAAGCCGTCGACCTGACCCCGCGCGTTGCGCAAAAGAACGACCCATTCTTTTTCGTCGAGGTCGCGGTCGAAGGTTTCGCGGTTCGCGGTGAAGTAGGTCGCGAAGAGCGCGAACATCTCGTCGCGGTCGTGTGGGGTCAGACCCCCAACGACCAGAACCTCAGAGCGAGGCGAGTTCGAGGGCGGGGGGGCGGGTGTCGAGTCCGTCATGGAAGTCGTATCCGTCGTCCCAGGCGACGGTGTAGATGCCGGCAGGATAGGCGACGTGGCGGAAAGCGCGAGCGGCAGCGAGCAGCGGATCGCTTTCCGCGAATCCGAGCAGGACGTGATCGAGAGCGCGGCCGCGAGCGACAGCGAGCAAACGCGCGATGAGAGCGCGAGCGACAGCGAGGTCGTCGTCAACGACGCAGAAGAAGCTGCCGTAGCCGAAGCTCAGCGCGGTGCCCGGCTTCGGCAAGGGCGCGCGTCGCAGGAGGCGCGCAGCGGTGTTGTAGAGCGGGCGGGCAGCGCGTGTGCGGGGGTCATACCCGTGAACGACGCTCTGCTTAAACGCGCCCTGATCCCACAATCCCGCGACGCCTGCGATCTTGCCGTCACGTTCGATCACGACGAAGTCTCGAGGATCGAATCCGCGCGTCGTGCCGTCGGAGAAGGACTGCTCGTCGTAGACGGGGAAGAAGTTCTTGCGGCGGCCTTCGCGATTCAGGAACGCCACGATCCTCGATAGGAGACCTGACCCCACGGAAACCACAGAAAGGGGGCCTGACCCCACGGGAGAAGTCGGCAGAGCCAGAGTGATCAGCCGATCCAATTTTCGATACCGCGGCATCGGCCCGCGCGCCAGTCGCACGAGAACACCTTCCGCCTCTTCGTTGCCCTCGATGATCGTCGTCACGTATCCGCGCGGTGGCGATTCGCGATGCAGTTCGTGCAACTTGCGAAAGCCGCGCAACACGAGCCAACGGCCGCGGAACGACGGATCGACGCGCAACTGTCCCAGATACCCAACATCCGCGCGCTCGCCATTGATGTACATCGGCCGAACAGCACGGCACGCAACGCCGATCACCTTCTCCTCCGCACGCGCGACGAGCACCTGCGTCGCCCCCATCGTCGCGCAGCCCGCGAAGTAATCCGGCTCGCGTTCATAGCGAATCCGAATCTTTCCGGGCATCGGATTCGACGCCAGCAATCGGCGGATACCTGCGTCATCCGCGGGTGTGGCGATCGAAAACGCGACCTCGCCGTTCATGCATTGCCGCCTACGCGCAGGAGCGGTCCGCGAAAGCCCTCGTGCCCGAGCGGATAGTCGCGGCGCTGCGTCACTTCGCGTCGAATGAGCCAGTTGATCGTGAAAAACTTCGCGCCCATGTACGCCGAGCCGCTGTTCACTTTGTCGAGACTGCGTCGCCAGATCGAGCCGAAGCGATAGAACTCCCTTCGCGCGTCGATACAACCCTCTTTCACTTCATCCGCGGTCATGCCCCACGGCGTGTACGGCACCATTCCGTAGCGATACGCGGGGTCGAGCCACCATTTATCGAAGAGCAGCCGACCTTCGCTCTTCAGCCGATCGTACAGAGGCGTCCCCGGAAACGGCGTGAGGTGATTGAAGGCGACGATGTAGAACTTGTGCTCTTCCGCGAATCGCGTCACCTCCCGCAATGACTCATGTGAGTCGCCGTCGTAGCCGACGATGAACGTCACGTAGAGACGCATCCCGTGACGCCGCAGGTTCTCCAGCGCCACCGCGTAGCCGCCCTTCATCGTGTTGAACGACTTGTGCATCTTGCGCAGGTTCTCAGGATTGAGCGACTCGAACCCGATGAGCAACCCCTGACAGCCGCTCTTGCGCAGCAACGTCAGCAATTCTTCATCGTGCGCGACATTGATGCTGGCCTGACTGACCCAGCGGATCTTCAGCGGGATCAGCTGTCGATAGAGCTCCTTCGCCTCGTCGAGGTTCGACGTGATGTTGTCGTCCACAAAAAAGTACAGCGGCTTCGGATTGCGGCGGATCTCGTCGACAACTTCCTCCGCCGGCCGCCGCGTCTGCGTGCTGTTGAAGTAGGACTGGATCGCGCAAAACTCACATTTGAAATGACATCCGCGTCCGGATTCGATCAAACCAAGCGGCAAATAACGCTTGCCCTGAAAGATGCTCCGATCGGGGCCTGACCCCACAAGGGAGGGGCGGGCGTGGAGGCGGTAGGTGCTCTGGAGGCGGCCGTGGCGGAAGTCGTCGATGACCTGGGGCCAGAGCCCCTCGGCCTCGCCGATCACGACCGCGTCCGCATACTCGCCCACTTCGTCCGGCACGAGCGTGGCGTGAAAGCCACCCATGACGACCGGGACTCCACGCTTGCGATATTCGGTCGCGATCTCGTAAGCGCGGCGCGCGGTGTAGGTCTCGACGCTGATCGCGACGAGATCCGTCTCCTCGTCATACGGGATCAGCTCCATGCGGTCGTCGTAGAACTTCACGTCGACGTCGCGTGGGGTCAGACCCGCGAGCACCGCAGGTGCGAGTGGTTCCATCTGCCACGTGCGAATGTATTTCTCGCCGACGCGGCGGCCGATGCACGGATGGATGAGGGTCAGTCTCACGCGGCCCTCGCGGCGCTCGGCAGCGACCAGTCGCACGTGTAGTACTTGTTCAGGTGGTGCGCGTAGAAGCGGTATCCGAGGTTTGCGGGGATCGAGATCGGCAACTGCACGCGGGCGCCGGCGAGGCGGCGGAACATGCCTCGATAGCTGTACGTCATCTTCCACGCGCGCTCCGTCCCCTGCTGCAACTCCTCGGGACTCATCAGCGTCGGCCGATAGACAACATGTTGACCGTCGTAATAGCTCCAATCCGTCGTCAGCAACCGTCCCTCGGAAGCAAGTCGCTGATGCAACGGCGTTCCCGGAAATGGCGTCAGGATCGCGTACCGCGGAAGGTCGATGTGCTGATCGATGGCAAACTGCGCGGTGCGCTCGAACACGCTCGTGTCGTCGTGATCGAATCCGAAGACGAAGCAACCTTGAATGGCGATCTTGCGTGCGTGCAGTTTCTCGATCACGGTCTGGTACTCCATGCGCGAGCTGAACTGCTTGCGCGATTCCGCGAGTGCGTCGTCGCTGAGCGATTCGAATCCGAGGAGCAGACCGGCACAGCCGCTTTCGGCGGCGAGGTCGAGAAGCTCGTCGTCCCACGCAATCATCGTCGTCGCGAGGCCGCCCCAGCGCACGCGTAACGGGATTAACGCGCGAAACAACTCCTTCGCGTAGTCGACGTCCGAGATCAGATTCAAATCGAGAAAGATCAGTTTCTTCGGCTTCATCTGCCGCACATCGGCGATCACTTCGCCGATCGGTTTGTGCAGCGGCCGTCCCCACGCCGACGGCACGACGCAGAACTCGCATTTGTGAATGCAGCCGCGCGTCGCTTCGATCGTGTGCAGCGTGATGTAGTTACGCGCCGGCAACAGATCACGGCGCGGAAGGGGGAGGTTCTCGAGCTTCAATCCCGCCGCCTGGTCATAGCGTCGCTGCATTCGGCCCGCGGCGAAATCGCGCAGCAATTGCGGCCACGTCTCTTCCGCGTATCCGGTCACGAGCGCATCGCAATGTTGCTGCGCCTCTTCGGGAACGAGCGTCGCGTGCACGCCGCCGAGAACGACGGGTATGCCGCGCGCGCGAAACGTCGCCGCGAGCTCGTACGAGCGAGGCGCGGTGCCGGTGATGAGACTGATGCCGACGAGATCGACGTCGATGTCGGGATCGATGTCGCGGATCCCTTCATCCATGAGAATGACTTCCGCGTTCAACTCCGGCGGAATGAGCGATGCGAGCGTCGTCAACGTCAGTGGTGCGTAACGAAGCGACTTCTTCCAGATCCCCGAGCGGTGCCGATACAGCGGACCGCGCGGCGAGACGAGTGCAATGCGCATCCTGTTCGCTCCGTCCTCATTGTACTTGCCCGTCCGACATGCGGATCGTGCGGTCGGCATAGTGTGCAATCCGCGTGTCATGGCTCACGATCACCACCCCCCGCCCCTCGGCACGCGCCGTCGCAGTGAGCAACGCGATGGCCGACTCACCAGCGGCAGAATCGAGACTGCCCGTCGGTTCATCCGCGAGGATCAGTTCGGGTCGATTCGCAAGAGCGCGTGCGATTGCGACACGCTGCTTCTCCCCGCCGCTCAACACGCGCGGCGAACGATCGGCGAGATGCAACGCAGCGACGTGCGACAGCATCTCGTCCGCAACGTCGCGCGCGTTCTCCCCACCAGCCATTTCGATCACGAGCTGCACGTTCTCGCGCACGCTCAACACATCGAGCAGACGGAAACTCTGGAACACGAATCCGACGTGGCGCAGGCGAAAGTCCGTGAGCTCCGCATCGGAGAGCTCGCGCAGTGCGCGATCGCCGAGATGGATCGTGCCGCCCGTCGGGCGCGTGAGGCCGCCGAGCATCGAGAGCAGCGTCGTCTTGCCGCTGCCGTTCGGTCCGATGATCAGCACAACTTCGCCGCGACTCACGGTGAGCGAGACATCGCGCACCGCGTGCACGACGACGCCGGCCGCGTACTCCTTCGACAGCGATTCGGCGCGCAGCAACAGGTCGCTCATGCGCGGAAGACCTCCGCGGGATAGATCCGCCGCAGCAACCGCAGTGGAGCTGCTGCTGCAATCGCGCCGATCGACAACGTCATCGGAATGATGACCAGCAACCATGGCGGATAGCGAAGCGCGATCGTGGGCACGACTTCGCGCAGCAGCGGCGTGAGCACGGCGACGATCACACCGCCGAAGAAGCAACCCAACGCAGTCACGAGCAACGCCTGACCCAAAACGATGCGGAGCAGGTAGCGCTGACTGGCGCCGAGGGCTTTGAGCGTTGCGTAGTCCTCGCGGCGATGGAGGACTGAGGTGTAGAGCATCAGCGCGACGATGAACGCGCAGACGATCGCACCGAATGCGGCCGCGGTCGCGAATACCGGCAGCAAGCCGGCGTCTGCTTCCTCTTCATGGAAGCGGATGAAGTCCGCGCTCTCGTGTACGGCAAGATCGGGGAACTTCGCGCGAATGCGGCGCGCCACTTCGGCAGAGTCCGCGGGACGCTCGAGACGCAACGCGATGAAGCTGCTGATGCCTGCGAGTCCGAGAATCTCTTCCGCATCATCGAGGCGCGCGAATCCGAATTGGGAGAGCAGCGCGTTCGTTCCTTCGCTGATCCCGGCGACGCGAAACGTCCTGCCCTGAATCTCGAGTGAGTCGCCGATCGCGAGGTCGTATCGCGCGACGAATGCACGATCGAGAATGATCTCGCCCGGTTTGAGATCCGCCGATCCTTCGGCGATCGTCGTCGGTGCACCGACTTTCGTCAGCGGATCGAATGCGAGGATGAAGATCGTCGACGTGCGGCGACCGCGAACGGTGGCCTTTGTGATCAGGCGCGACAGCGGCGATGCGATCGCGACGCCGTCGATCTCCGAGATCTCCTCCGCCAGCGACGTGCGCACGAACGACGAGCTCTTGAGAATGTTGTCCGCGTTTTTCTGCAGGATCCAGATGTCGATCTTCGCGGTGCGTACGTAACGCGTCGAGCCGTCCTTCGCGCCGTCGTGCACGGCGAAGAGAAACAGCATCAACGCGACCGTCGCTGCGATGCCCGAGACCGTGACGATGAGGCCGCCGCGATTGCGCAAAAGCAGACGCCGAGCGACCGGGATCATTCGCACACTGTAACGCGCTCGACAATTGCATATGCTTCGCGGGCCACAAAGAAGATTGGAGAAGCCGTATATGCAGAGATGGATGAAGTCCGGCAGCGCCCTCCTGATCGCAGTCGCGATTGCCGGGTGTGCCTCGCAGGGAAATGACGTGAAACCAGTCACCGAAGAACCGACCGCCACCGCTACCATTGCACCCGAGCCTGAGCCTGTTGCCGCGCCGGCACCGATCGAGATCGATCCGAACAACCCGCTGCTCGCGACCTGGACGGGTCCGTATGGCGGCGTGCCGCCGTTCGATCAGATCAAGGTCGAGCAGTTCAAGCCGGCGCTCGAAACAGCGATGGCGGAGAACCTCCAGGAGGTCGATCGCATCGCGAACGATCCCGCGCCGCCGACCTTCCGGAACACGATCGCCGCGATGGAAAATACGGCCCGCCGCCTCGACCGCGTCGGCACCGCGTACGGCATCTGGAGCTCGACCATGAATGGTCCGGAGTTCCAGGGCGTCGAGCGCGAGATGGCGCCGCGCCTGGCCGCGTTTTCCGATCAGATCACGCAGAACGAGAAGCTCTTCCAGCGCATCGACGCCGTGTACAGCTCGCCCGAGAAAGCGACTTGGACTCCCGAGCAGCAGCGCCTCGCCTGGGTCTACTACACGAACTTTGTCCGCCAGGGCGCGAAGCTCGATGCGACCGCGAAGAAGCGCGTCGCCGAGATCAACGAAGAGCTCGCGAATCACTTCACGACGTTCGGCCAGAACGTGCTCGCCGATGAGACCGATCAGTTTCTCGTCATCGAGAAGGAAGCCGATCTCGCCGGCCTGCCTCAGTCGTTGCGCGAAGCAGCAGCGGGCGCGGCCACGGAGAAGGGTCAGCCCGGCAAGTGGGTGATCACGAACACGCGCTCGTCCGTCGATCCGTTCCTCACCTACTCCACGCGCCGCGATCTCCGTGAGAAAGCCTGGCGCATGTTCGTCAACCGCGGCGACCTCGGCGGACCGACCGACAACAACGCAACGATCTCCAAAATCCTCGCCCTCCGCGCCGAGCGCGCGAAGATCCTCGGCTTCCCGACGCACGCGCATTGGCGCCTCGAGAACTCGATGGCGAAAACGCCCGAGCGCGCGATGGAGCTGATGGAAGCGGTGTGGACGCCGGCCGTCGGCCGCGTACATGAAGAAGTCGCGGACATGCAGAAGCTCGCGAATAAAGAAGGCGCGAAGCTGACCATCGAGCCGTGGGACTACCGCTTCTACGCCGAGAAAGTGCGCAAGGCGCGCTACGACCTCGATCAGAACGAAGTGAAGCCGTACCTGCAGCTCGACAAGCTCCGCGAAGGGATGTTCTGGGTCGCGGGCGAGCTGTTCAACTTCAGCTTTGCGCCGGTCACCAACGTGCCGGTCTATCACCCCGACGTGCGCGTGTGGGAAGTGACGAACAAGGCCACCGGCCAGCACGTCGGACTGTGGTACTTCGACCCGTATGCGCGTCCGGGCAAACGGTCCGGCGCGTGGATGAACGCGTATCGCAATCAGGAGCGCTTCGACGGCGAGAAGACGACCATCGTCTCGAACAACTCCAACTTCGTGAAGGGTACGCCCGGCGAAGCAGTGCTGATCTCGTGGGACGACGCGGAAACGCTGTTCCATGAATTCGGCCACGCGCTGCATGGCCTGTCGTCGAACGTGACGTATCCGACACTCTCCGGCACGAACGTCGTGCGCGACTACGTCGAGTTCCCGTCGCAGTTGCTCGAGCACTGGCTGTCGACGCCCGAAGTGCTGCAGAAGTACGCCGTGCACTATCAGACCGGCAAGCCGATTCCGCAGGCGCTGGTCGATCGTATCGAGCGTGCGTCGAAGTTCAATGAAGGCTTCGCGACGGTCGAGTATCTGTCGAGCGCGATCGTCGACATGAAGATGCACCTCGCGGGCGATACGCCGATCGACGCCGATCAGTTCGAGCGCGACACGCTGGCGGAGCTGGGCATGCCGAAGGAAATCGTCATGCGCCACCGCTCGCCGCAGTTCCTGCACGTGTTCTCGAGCGATGGCTACTCGGCCGGCTACTACAGCTATCTGTGGTCGGATGTGTTGACCGCGGATGCATACGGTGCGTTCACCGAGGGCGAGGGGCCGTATGACCCGGCCGTTGCGAAGCGGCTGCGCGACAACATCTTCACGATCGGCAACACGATCGATCCGGCGGAGGGCTATCGCGGATTCCGCGGACGCGATCCGAAGATCGAAGCGCTGATGGCGAAACGCGGCTTCAGCACTATAACTGCTGCGACGCCTGCACCGGCACGCGAGCGGATGACGAAAGAGTAAGTTCTCACTCCTCTCGGCCTTCTCCCCTTTCACGAGGGGAGAAGGCCGAGACAATTCCTGCAGGCGTGGCGATATCATCGCGCGATGCGTCTGCCCGCCTCGCGTCTTCTGCTCGCCTTCATCGTCACTGGCCTCGCCACCAGTGCGTTCGGCGTTTCGATCATCGGCCCGAAGGGCACGCGAGAAGTCGACGCCGCGGCTCTGGCGTCGCTGCCGCAGGTCGAGGTCACGATCTCGGACCACGGGACACTGGCGACGTTCGAAGGCGTGGAGTTGTATAGCCTTCTCGAGCCGGTCGGCGCGCCGGACGGCGAGCACCTGCGCGGGAAAGAGCTTGTGCGGTATGTGATCGTCGAAGGACGCGATGGGTATCGCGCGGTGTTTGCGTTGGCCGAACTGAGCTCCGCGTTCACCGATCGGAAAGTCATTCTCGCCACGCTTCGCGATGGCAAACCGCTCTCGGAAAAAGAGGGGCCATTGCGGATCGTCGTCGAAGGCGAGAAGCGGATGGGCCGCTGCGTGCGCCAGGTCGCGACGATCCGAATGGCCGTAGCTGAATAGTCCGCGTTGTGCGTCAGTGGTGCGAATACGGGGTCTGCACCGGCGTCACCTCCACCACGGTCATCATGCCGCGGTCCTCGTGCGCGAGGATGTGGCAGTGCAGGACGTAGTAGCCCGCGAAGTCGACGAAGCGGCTGCGCATCTTGAAGTAGCCGGGGATCTTCACCTGCGTGCCGTCGGCGGCGCTGAAGATGTGGCCGGACGGGATCGGGAAGACATCCCACCAGATCCGTTCCGCGACCGGCACCGTCGTGCTGCACGGTTTCCACGTGTTCGGATCCGCGGGGTTGAGCACGCACTGACCCGCGCGCGGGTTGACGGGATCGATCGTGTAGAGCGGCACCGCGGCCGTGTACGCAGCGTTCGTCACGCCAACGGTCTTTATATCGACGGTCAATGACGTGTCGCTGTCGATGGTGAGAATCCGTCCCTGCGCTTCACCAGTGGTCCAGATCCAGTCGCCGACGCGGAACGTCGTGGTGAACGTCGTGCCGGTGCCGGTGACCGTCGATGGCCCAGCCGTCGTCACGCCGGTCGTAACCGTGCCCGGTCCCGGCGAGGTCGAGACCGTTGCATTCGGCTCGAACAGCTCCGTGACCTGGAACGGGTTGATGTGGATGTGGAACGGGTGCGAGATCTGATTGCTCGTCGCCGGCGGATAGGTCTCGTTGACGATCTTCCATTCTTCGGCGCGATTCAACTCGACCACAGCGCCGAGCTCACCATCGAATTTCTTGCCGTCGATCGTGTGCTGACTCGCGGGCGGCGGGCCGGGAGGAATGGCCGTCGACGCGAACTTCAGGATCTTCGTGCCGCTGATCTCCGCATCTGTAATGTCCGCAAGAAACGCCGGAAAGGTGGGCGCCTGCGCCTCGGGGATGAACTGCGTGGTCGGTCCGGCGGTTGCATTCTTCGTCACGATCACCGTCACCAGTGTCAGCGCGGGGGCAGCTGGTTTCGCGGGCGGGCGATCGCTTGGATCGACAGTGTTGTAGACGAGCACGTCGTAGCGATTGGTCGCGTCTTTCGTCGTGTCGAACGGCGGCGCCTGCACGAGGATGTCGGCGCGATTGCCCGAAAACAGTTCGAACGGCTGGTTCGTGCTGTTCCAGTAGTTCGCCGGCTTGAACTGCACGCCATCCTGAGCGAGCTGCTTCCACTGCAGGCCCGTCGGCGGGAGGAAGTACATGCCAGCGCGCGCCGCAGTGTTGGCGATGCGCCACAGCTGCACGGAGTTGCCGCGCATGCGAATGACAGGGCGCAGCTGACCATTCACGGAGAAATCGGGGCCTGGCCCCAACCCTTGTCCGGTCGCGAGTCCGGGGCCTGACCCCAATTGCTGGACGACCATGACCTTCGTCGAATCCGAGGTCGTGAAGCCGTCGCCGTAGAAGGCGTTGATGTCGTCGTCGTACTTGCCTTCGATCACGAACACGCCGGTCATGCCGTTCATGACATTGATCGTGGTCGAGCCGTGTTTGTGCGCGTGATACCAGTGCGTGCCCGGCGCCTGCCCCATCAGCAACGGCCGCGTCGGCGCCTCGGCCTCATCGACTTCGGCAGAGCCCGCGCCGTGCGAATGCGGCGTGGTCGCAGCCGCGGTAGTCGTCGGCGTGGACGTTGTCGACTGATACGCGGGCAGCTTGAAGCAGTACGGATACGACGCAACGTAGTACTGCGGCCAGTAGCCCTGATCGCGCAACTTCGTATTCGACTTCGCCCAGTCCGGCGCGATCTGCCCGAGAAGCGCTTGCTGCTCGTCGACCCATTCGATGGTCTCGGGCGGGAAATCGCTCCACGTGCGCGGCCAGATCTTCGGACCGGCGTTCGGCATCAGCTCCTGTTCGCACTTCGCGAAAAACGCCTCGAACGGTTTCTCCCAGCTCGCGGACGTGATCGTCGGCACGTTCGTGCCCGGCTGCCGCGGCGACGGGCGAATCTGCAGGAACACGTTATCGCCGGTCGAGTTCGGATTCGTGTGTGTGCCGTGATAGTGGATGTTCGTGAAGACCGAGCCGGAGAAGCAGTCGGGCGCTTTGTCGCCGGTCGTGCCGGGATAGACCGACGTCTTGTCGCAACCACGATCGGCATTCGGGAACTTGTTCGAATCGATCATGTTGAGAAACGTCAGCTGCACCATCTGTCCGACACGCGTACGCAGCGTCGGACCGGGCATCGGATTGAGCAGCTGTGACGACGGCGGGTTCCAGTTCGCCGGC
>DASYLL010000332.1:0-1737 GCA_036009605.1 Thermoanaerobaculia bacterium
CCGAATCCTCCCATTCGGCCGTAGCTGCCACACAGCCGCAGCCGAGCCAGGATCACCCGAAGGGGCGAAGCAACGCGAAGCAGCTGCGTGAGCAGCTTGATCCTGGACCGGCGGAGGCTACTCGCTCTCGAAAAAAACCGTTGAAAGCTGCTTGACTCTCAACAGAGTATCTTCTCCCCTCGCGGAGGGGCGAAGGCCGAGAGAAGCTTACGCAGTGTGTGTTGGGGAGAAGGCGCCGAAGGCGGATGAGGGGTCTCCCTCTCACGCCCGGATCAACGTTCCATCCTTCCCCTGCAGCGCTTCGCGCAGCACGTTCACGTCCGTGATCAACACCTGTTTCCCGGTCGCGCGCACGAACTGCAACGCGCTCTCGATCTTCGGGCCCATCGATCCCGGCGGAAACTGTCCCGTGGCCAGCGCCTTTTCCGCATCCGCGATCGTGAGCTCATCGACAAAGCGCTGCGTCGGCTTGCCGAAATCAAACGCGACTTTCGGCACACCGGTCAGGATGATGAACAGATCCGCATCGAGATCCGCGGCGAGCTTCGCCGACGCGTAATCCTTGTCGATCACCGCTTCGATGCCGCGCCACTGTCCGTCGCGGCCGCGCACGACCGGAATCCCGCCACCACCCGCCGCGATAACGACCGCCGCTGATTCGAGCATCCGCGCAATCGTTCCGGTATTCAGAATCCGCACAGGCTTCGGCGATGGCACGACGTGTCGCCATCCGCGTCCCGAGTCTTCTTTCATCGTCCAGCCGAGATCGCGCGCCAGCGCTTCCGCGCGATAGCGCGTGAAGAATGGTCCGATCGGTTTCGTCGGTCGCTTGAACGCGGGATCGTTCGCATCGACCTCGACCTCGGTCAGGATCGTCGCCACTTCGCCCGCGACGTCGATCGACTGCAATCGATTGCGAATCGCCTGCTGCAGCATGAAGCCGATCGAGCCCTCGGTCTGCGCAACAGCCACATCGAGAGACTGCGGTGGAGTCTTTGTCGACGCCTCTTCGGCCTGCACGAGGATGTTGCCGACCTGCGGTCCGTTGCCGTGTACGACGATCAGTTTGTAGCCGTGCCGCACGATCTCGGCGAGCCATCGCGCGGCCTGCTTCGCGCGCGCAATCTGCTCTTCCTGCGTTCCGTGATCCTCGGGGCGCAGTAGCGCGTTGCCGCCGAACGCCACGACGGCCAGCCGTTCCATCAGATCTCCTCGCGCTCCAAAGGCATGGTCATGCAACGCGGTCCGCCGCGCGCGCGCGACAACTCATTCCCCGCGATCTGCAACGCGTACTTTTTGTCGGTCCACGTCTCGAGCTCCGTGCGGCCGAGGAGAACGTCGTCTTCGTAGACGATGTGATAGCCGTGCTTCGCCAGCGTCTCCGCGGTGCGCACGTTGCGCTCGTACAGCAGAATCACGCCCGGCGCGAGCGCGAACGCATTCGCGCCGTCGGTCCACTGCTCGCGCTGCTGATCGACCGCGCTCTTGCCTCCGCAGTAGATCGGCTCGAGATCGAATCCTTTTTTCTTCAGCGCGCCGAGGAGCGACTTCTGCTCCGAATACGTCGGGATCTTCTTCGTGAGATCGACCGTCGTCACCGTCGCGGCCTGACTGCCGCTCGGCAGGATCACCGGCGGATAGATCAGACACTCGTGCTTGTTGATGATGGTGAAAACGGTGTCGAGATGCATGAACGATCGTTGCCGCGGCAGCTCGACGACGAGGATCGACTTGATG
>DASYLL010000333.1:0-21172 GCA_036009605.1 Thermoanaerobaculia bacterium
TATCGCGCGCGCGATCCGCGTATCGGACGGGAGGTGGCGGTGAAGGTGCTGCCGCCGGCATTCGCCGCGCATGCCGACAGCGTGCGGCGCTTCGAACAGGAAGCGCGCGCTGCCGGTGCTCTCAATCATCCCGGCCTGCTGACGATCTTCGACGTCGGCACGCACGACGATCTGCTCTACATCGTGTCGGAGCTGCTCGACGGATCGACGCTGCGCGAACGGATGGGCCGCGCGCTCTCGACGCGGCGTGCGGTCGCCTACGCGTTGCAGATCGCGCGCGGTCTCGCGGTCGCGCACGACAAAGGCATCGTGCATCGCGATCTCAAACCGGAGAACATCTTCATCACCGACGACGAGCGCGTGAAGCTGCTCGATTTCGGTCTCGCGAAGGTGTTGAGTGACGATCGGCTTTCGCCCGATGCGCCCACGCAGGAGCGTCCCGATACCGGAGCGGGTGTCGTGATCGGGACCGTCGCGTACATGTCGCCCGAGCAGGTGCGCGGCCTGGGCATCGATCACCGCACCGACGTCTTCTCGCTCGGCATCGTGCTGTACGAGATGCTCTGCGGCGCGCGGCCATTTCGCGCAACATCGAGCGTCGAGACGATGGCGTCCATTCTTCACGATGATCCGCCGCCGCTCGGCGTCGGGACCGCGCTCGAAAGAATCGTGTTGCACGCGCTGCAGAAGGCGCAGTCCCAGCGTTTCCAATCGATGACCGATGTCGTGTTCGCGCTCGAAACGTTCTCTTCGGGCGGTGAAACGCCTGTGAAAACGCGCGCGAAACGCGAGACGAAGGCCGCGCCGGCCGATGTGAAGTTCCGGCGCGTGAGTTTTCGCCACGGCTTCGTGATGACGGCGCGCTTCGCGCCCGATGGCTCGATCGTGTACGGCGCGAGTTGGGAAGATCAGCCGAACGAGATCTTTGCGGCGCAGCCGGGGAATCCCGAATCGCGTCCGGTCGGATTGCCGAATGCGGACGTGCTCGCGATCGCGCCGAATGGCGAGCTCGCGGTTTCGCTTGGACGTCACTACCTCGGCGGCTGGGTCACGAGCGGCACTCTGGCGCGCGTGCCTGCGTTCGGCGGCGCGCCGCGTGAGCTCGCGGAGGATGCGCAGGACGCGGACTGGACGCCGGACGGCAGTGCGCTCGCGGTGATCCGCACCGACGCGGATCGTTTCGTCATCGAGATGCCCCTCGGCACGCGCATCTACGAATCGACCGAGTGGATCAGCAATGTGCGCGTTTCGCCGAAAGGCGATCGCGTAGCGTTTCTCGAACACGAGAAGTGGGGCGATGACGGCGGCCGCATCGTCGTCATCAACGCGAGCGGCGAGCGGCTGATCGAGTCGAGCAGCTTTCACAGCATGGCCGGCACCGCGTGGACGCCGAATGGCGATGAAATCTGGGTCGCCGCGCAGCACGAAGGAACGGGACGCGATCTCGTTGCGCTTTCGATGCGCGGACGCGAACGCGTCGTGCTGCCGACGCCGGGACTCTTCACGCTGTACGACATCTCGCGCGATGGCCGCGTGCTCCTCGCGGTGGAGAGCGGACGTCGCGAGATGATGATCGGCACGCGCAATGAGAGGCCGGAACGGAACCTGACCTGGCTCGATTGGTCGTTCCTCGCCGGCATCTCGCCCGATGGCTCGCGCGTGGTGTTCGAGGAGCAGGTCGGCGCGCGGCGCAACAACGCGAATGCGGTGTACGTGCGCAAGTTCGATGGCTCGCCGGCGGTGCGTTTCGGTGAGGGTTCGGTGCGGGCGTTTTCGCCGGACGGACGAATGATCGGCATCATTCCTCCGGGCAGCGACGCGTTGCACCTGATGCCGGTCGGCGTCGGCACACCGCGAGTCGTGCCGCTGCGCGGGTTGCACTCGTGTGTTTGGTGGGACTGGACGCCCGACGCGACGCGGATGGTGTTCTGGGCGCATCTGGGCAACGAGGCGGTTCGCCATTACGAGCTCGACATCGAAGGCAACGCTCCGCCGCGACCGGTGACGCCCGCCGGTTGCCGATGGTGGTTCGCGATCTCGCCGGATTCGACGCGCGTCGCCACCGCGATGCCCGATCAACCGCCCGCGCTCTATCCATTCGGTGGCGGCGATCCGACGCCGGTGCCCGGCTGCGAGCTCGGCGATCTGCCGATTCAGTGGAGCCATGACGGCGCGCTGTTCGTTTTTCGTCCCGGCCGCCTCCGCGTCGGCATCGATCGCGTCGACCTCACGACCGGCGCGCGCTCGCGCTGGCTCGACCTCCACCCGCCCGACCCCGCCGGCATCATGGACATTCAGCCGATTTTCATGACGCGCGATGGGGCGCATTACGCGTACGCGTATCGACGGTTCATTTCGGATCTGTACATTGTGGAAGGGTTGGTGGGGTGAGGGTGTTTTGTACGTACAGAACTGCGATATTGTACAGACATGAATAAGAAGCTCACCCGCACCGGCAGCAGCGTGGCACTCGTGCTTGATAAGCCGTTGCTCGAGGAGCTTGGGTTGGATGCTGGTTCTGAGGTTGCGCTCTCGACCAACGGCGATGTGCTCCTCGTTACCCCTGTCCGTGATGCGGCGAGAGAGAAGCAGTTCCGCGAGTCCGTCGACAAGATCAATCGCAAGTACGCCGGGCTTTTTCGCAGGCTGGCTGAGTAAGTGGAACCTCGGTTTCTCGCACTCGATGAGGTTCTGCGCGTGCATGACACACAGGTCCGCCTGTTTGGTGGATCGAGTGGCGTTCGCGACATGGGGCTTCTCTCGTCCGCGCTTGGCAATGCGGAAGCGACCTTCGATGGCCAGCTTCTTCATGAAACGCTTTTCGAGATGGCGGCAGCCTACCTCTATGGCATTTGCCGCAATCATCCCTTCGTGGATGGAAACAAACGGACAGCCGCGGCAGCAGCGATGACGTTTCTCGACATGAATGGTGAGGAGATCGAAGCCGCAGAAGACGACCTGTACGCCCTCGTCATCGGTGTTGCCGAGGGACGGGTGAGCAAGGCTTCGGTAGCGGTATTCTTCGAACAGCACGTTGCCTAGCGGTTCGCCCCAGACGTCTCCTTTTCCGGTGCGTCCCGGATAGCGACGTTTCTCTGACGTGAAGATCGAGATCGACGAACTACGCGGCGCGCTGCAACAGGAAGTGATCAAACGCGAGCAAAAAGCCGATGTTGCGCGTCATGGCAGAGCTTCCGCTTGCGGTCATCCGGTGCGGTGCATCGAAGCGCATATTGCATTACACGATTTCCGACGTACGAGTCGCATAACGCAATCTGCGACTCGGCTTGCCGCCGCTCCACCATCCGTAGAGGATCTGCGTTGAACCGCCTGACACGTGCTGACGGATGGCGAGGAGGCGGAAAGCGGCTCGGCGTTGTCCGGAGCTCTACTCCTCGAAGAGCCTGCACGGATCGACGGGAAGCCGTGCATCAGGTCAACCGCAACGTCGTGCGCCAACGGTACCCGCGACATACCAGTCGCCCGATATCGATGGGTCGGATAACGCGAGAACCGCCGGTTGAGTGAGGCGCGTTACACAGCAGAAAGGGCTGTGAAGTGCCGCTATCGAAATCAAGTTGGGCGGGCGCGGACACGATGCCGTAGGCACCGCACGCATCGGCAGACTAAACTCCCGGCATGGATAAGGCTTTTCTTTGCCACTCGAGTAACGACAAGCAGTACGTGGAGCGCGTGGCGAAGCGGTTGGGCCGCGCGAAGGTCGTGTTCGATGCGATGTCGTTTGCCGCCGGACGCGACTTCCGGCGCGAAATTGAGGCTGGACTCGACGCGTCTGGGCTCTTCGTCTTTTTCGTATCACGGGCGTCGCTCGCCTCCACATGGTGTAAGTTCGAAGTGGGTGAAGCCCACTTCCGCACCATAACCGGCGAGATTCGCGGCCAGACCGCGATAATCATAGATCCCGCCGTAAAGTTCGGAGATCTGCCAAAGTGGATGCAGCGTTTGCGCGCGATCGTCCAACCTCGTCCCGTCCAGGCGGCGCGCGAGATCGAGCGCGAGTTGTTCGCTATCGCGCCGACATCGCTGGCGGTAAAGCCGTTTGTGGGCCGCCAGCAACTGCAGCGGGAGTTCGTAGAGAAGCTCGCCGCTCGCATGGAATCTGGTCCACGTATCTTCACCGTCTCTGGGTTGGAGGGAGTTGGTCGGAGGTCTTACCTGGCCCGCGCGCTTCAGGATAATCTCGGGCTGACGCTCGGGCCATATCGCGTGCTGGATACTACCAGTACGTTTGAGGATCTATTCATCTGGCTTCTGGATGAAACCGCCGACGTCATGACCCCGCCAGCAGCTTGCGTCTGAGGCGGCGATCTTTCGGGGCCTTGAGCAGGCAGCACAGGTGACGGAGGTTGTTAATAGGCTTCGGCAGATCTGCGAAGGCCGCTTTGTTCCGGCGTTGATCGATCGCGGTGGCATTCTCCAGGACAACGGGCAGATAAAGGAGCCGTACGCGTCCGTAGTGCAAGCTTTTGCTAGGGACACTGATGCATATATTGCGATCATCGATACTCGCGCGCCACAGATCATCGGTTCGGAGTACGCCGATCGAACGTTGCAACAGCGCATTGACCCGCTGAGACCGCCGGAATCACGAATTCTTCTGCACCAGCTTATGCGTCACGAAGGCGTATCACTTCGAGACGCAGACGCCGAAGAACTAACGGAATACATCGATGGTTATCCGCCGGCAGCGTATTTCGTGGCACGCCAAGCCAAGACTTATGGTATGACCGCGACGCTTGCCGACAAGTCGCTCTTGGTTGATTTCAAGGCGAAGCGATTCACGAGATTTCTGCTGAACCTGAGACTGCTCGATGCCGAGTGGAGTGTCTTAACGTATCTCGCATCTGAGCTGTCGGTTCCGCTGACCGCCGTCGCGGTGGCTTTGGCGCGCGATGCTGCGGATATTGCGCAAGTTGTGCGCAAGCTTATCGATAACAGTCTTGTCATCGTGGCTAACGACAACCTCGCCGTCTCTCCGCCAGTTCGTGATGCAATAACGCGAGCTAAGGGACATCTCTCGAAGGATGTCTACAGCGCAATTCGGGAGCGCTTGACGAAGGCGTTCTGGGCCGATGCCGCCGCGGCGCCTAGCATTGAAGTGGTAGATGCGACTCTCCACGCCGTGGCGAGGAGTGGAAGTACGGACTTCGACCCGTATAAAGATTTGGTCCGCGTCTCCGTCGTTCACCGCCTTGCGCGTGAGTCATACCATCGACGTGATTATTCGCAGGCGCTTGAGTATGCCAAACGTGCTGAAGCCATGGGCGCCGACAACCATGACATCCGCGCGATTCACTTCAAGGCTGGTGAGGCTAGAAAAATGGCCGGCGGCGTCCGCGAAATTAGAAGAAATCAAGGAACGCGGCGATCGCGAGCACCTATTCTTGAAGGGGTTCATGTTTCGCCGCCGGCGCCAGTTTGAGGCTGCTCGTGAAGCTTACGAAGCTGCTTTTCGAAGCGGTGACAACAGCTTTGCGTTACACCGAGACTACGCCGATTGTCTTCATCGGCTTGGGCGACTGAAGGAAGCGACCGCGCAAATCAGGAGCATTTTGAACCGCCAGACGGAGAACATTTTTGTGCTCGACCTAGCATTGAGAATTTATATCGACGGGATCAAGTCTGGAGAAGACGTGGGTATGCCGCCGGCCGAGGTGCAGCGATACTTGGCCGATTTGGACCGCTTTGACGTTGATCGTCGATTCATTCATCACAGCGTGCAACCTTGTTTGCAGCGCAGGAGGAGTGGGAGCGCGCACTCGAAGCAGCCGACGCTGCATGCACCGCAGACCCGCATGCTTTCGCGGCGTACGCGTTGCGAATTGACATCCTGATTGAGATGGGACGCTTCCGCGAAGCGGCGGAAGAGCTGGCGTCGCTGGCGAGCAGATTTGATATTGAGAAGGATGTCCAGATCGGCCTTCGAGTTAAGCTCGCAACGCGTGAAGGTTGCTGGCGCGATGCACTCGCAGAATGGAACACGCTGCGCGACAAGCAGCGTTCGGTAGCGCAAGCACTACTTCTGCGAATCAAGGACCAGCAGGCGCAGGACGCCGACCTTTCGTTGTCGGACCGGGCTGATGCCCGGGCGGTTGCTGACGAATTGCGCGCCAGGATTTCGCTGCCACGGCCGTCGCCTGTGCTAGATACGATTATCGATCACGACGACCCGGACTTGCCAGAGTAGCGCCGCCCAACTTTCGTTTGAAGCTGATAGCGGGCTGGTGTCCGGCCCGCCGGCGGAGCCGGCTAAGTCATGCAGCATATGCACGGCGTCACGGCGGCTGCAGGTCGCGCCCGCCGGAGATCTTGTTAGTCGCGGCGGCCGGAGCGCAGCGTTGCTCCTGGCACTTGAAGCCCGCTGCAGCTTACACCAATGACGTTGGGCGAACTCTAGCTATCTCAAGACTTACGGTCAGAGGTTAGATGCTCGGCATGCGGCATTGTGGTTGTCGCGTGTGTGCGCGCGACGGGTACTGGCGTCGTCGGAATGGAGACATCCACGTCGGCGGTGCGCGCATCTACACCGACTGCGAAGTCACGGAGCAACCAGATCCGGAAACTGGAGTCCCGCAGCGGTCGAGCCGAAGCTGAGGCCATGGCATACTGACGCTCTGCGTTCGGTGGCTGAGCCTTTCGAGACGAGGTGTGTATGACATCCAAGAAGTCGCCGTATCTTTCAGATGCTTCACGGCTGGGTGACGTGATCGCTGCGATTCAAGCGATGGCCGTGTACAAGTTCTACAAACTTGATTTTGAAGGGTGGGCAGATAGAATTTCGGCTGATAGTGCCACTGCCCAACGCTGGAAGCGGATATTCGAGCAACACCCAGAGTTCTTTCGGCTCGATACAGAGCGGAACAAAGCGTCGCTTGTGTGGCGACGCCAGTATCCGAAGCGATACGACGTCGACGCAGAGAAGATATTGTCGATTGTGGAGTATAAGTCGCTGACGGATGCCGAGAAAGAAAGAATTTCACGAATTCCATTGACTAGTACAGATATATCCGCCTTGGTGAAGGCAGCTATCGATCTTCATTCGCGAGCGCTCGAACAAAGCAGAGAGAGACGCTGGTGGGTTCCTCTTATTGCGGCCTTGGTCGGATTTCTAGGAGCGGTACTTGGTACCTACATGAAGTGTTGAATGCGCCGCCCAATTCGATGCTGCAGCTGTCCCGGTCCGGCATCCGGACTGCTGCCTCTCTCCAAGCGCGCGGGCGCCGCGCCGCTCGCAGATGCGTCAAAGTCAAATGCGCCGAGCGGCGTGCCGCTTCGGCTTCGGCACACGGGCCTGGCCGCCCAGCTTGGCTTCAGAGCTTCTAGCGGCCTCGTCCAAATCCGCGCTCCAGCCCGCCGGAACCGCTGCACCAGCATCGTGGATGCTAAAGTATCACGCGCGGTTCCGGCGCTGAGCGCTGATCCGTTGGCGCGAGGTTTCCGAACTACATCATGAGCGCGCGAGCGAAGCTGACCGATGCTTTAGCATGCGGATGTACCATCCTGCTGTGTATTGGGATCGCTGCCCTCGTCATCGCTATCGCAATTGGTGGATGGGCATACCACGCGAGCGAGCCGTGATGTTCTTCGACGGAACGCGGTTCTTGGTGATCCTCGGCTTCTTGTTTGTCGCAGTGCTAGACATCTTTCAGAACCGAAGACGTCTTGCGAGATCGTTCGAACTCATTCAGTCCATCGCCGGGGCATCTACGATGCTGAACCTCATTCGGGTGAGCGTAGTCTTCACGATCGTTCTCCTTCTTTTCGCTGCGGGAGTAGCAGCGACACCCGCGAAGCTGCCATATCTTTTCTATGATCTTCTTCGGTTATCGACCTGCCTGGCGTGGGCGAGTGTGGCAGCAGTAGCAGCTGCTCAAAAAGTGGCCGACTCCAGCGATCTCGGGCTCTTGGCGTTTGCATTTATCGTTACCTTTACGCCGGTAGTTCCGCTGCACCTTTCCCGAGGTCTGTGGGCGGCGGTTGACATCATTGCTGCGCTCTCCCTCACGGTCGCTTTGTCGTCGGTGGTTGAGAGCTGTGGTTCTTCAGAATCCCACACGGCCGGCGCGGCGTAGCCACAAATCGCGCCGCAACACATCGACGGCACAGGCCGCCCAACTTCGGTGTGAAGCGCCGCGGATGCCCCGCTGAGCGACCGATCCGTTGGGCGGACGCAGATCGCATCAAGTTTCCAACCGGCGAATCGCAGAATTCGTGAAATCCGCTAGAAGCTCGTGGACGCTCACATCCAGTACTCGCGCGAGACGAACAACGACTCCCAGGCCTGGAGCCTTCAGTCCGCGTTCCATTTCACCGACGAAGTTCGTGCTCAATCCCGTAGCCTCGGCGAGAGCTTCTTGCGACAACCCTCGCTCGCGCCTGACGCGCCGTAACGCGCTCCCGAACAACTCTGCAACCGTCTGCACTCTTGCATTCCACGCTAAAGTTGTGGCACGATGCCACCATCTTAAGTTGTGGTGAGGCATCGATGGGCAAGGTGACGACGTTTCGCGGAAGAGGCGATTTGAGGGTACGACAGCCGCTGACCATCGAACTGCCACGGTTTTCTGATTCGGGCGTTTGAGCAACAAGTGGCAGAAGCGAACATCAACGCTACCGAAGAAGATCGAGTAACGATCGAGCACTTCATCGAGCTTCATCTGGCCGAGCAACTTTCGATCGCTGACGTGGCGAACCTCGAGCGGGAAGTGCCGGGCATGAGTGAAGCCGTTTGGAAGTGGTTGAGCGAGATCAATGGGGAAGACGCCTAGCGTGGCGCAAACCGCTCCCAATTCACGAGCTGCTCTCCCGAAAGACACTCGCTCGGGTCCAAGCCGACCTGCCACGAGTGAGGCTCGAAAGTGCCTTGGCGACGTTCCTCGTCGTCATCGTCGAGTCGCCGCACCTTGAACGCGAGTACGCGACAGGAACCTCTGACCTCCCATCGTGTCGCACGCCGCTGCAATGTACTCGTTGTCGACGTCCGATCCTGTCGACCGTGTCTTGTCGCTCGCCGCACTCGCGGTCGAACGACGCCGTTGTCGGTGCTGTCCATGCTGCTGCTCACCCGATCGCATCGCAACCGCGACGTACGCGCAGCGCCGTTCCAGGTCGCCCGCTCCCCGCTCCCCGTCGCTCGTCAGCCCGTCCGACACGAGGCGACGACCTGCAAAAGAACGTCCGAGCCGAGTGAGACATCACTCGACGTCATGCATGGCTCGGATGATGTTTTGCGTGTCCGGAATTCAGCCGTACTTTTGGTAACTCGGTGTCGAACGCGACGTTCGTCGATGTCCTGTACGGCTTTCACGACCGTGCACGGACCGTCCGCACGGCGAGCCGGAGCTCCATTTGACCCATTGTCGGCATCGGCCGCCTCGCGCGCGACATTGTCTGACCCGGCATCGACGTCGCTGCACATCGATCATGACGTCGGTCCATGTCTCGCGTGGCTTTCCGGGAGCCATGCGAGACGTCGTTCCATGTCACGCTCGACATCGGAAGAGCCAAGCGAGACATCAAAGGAGCTGTGCGAGACATCAAAGAAGCTGTGCGAGTCATCGGGCGACGTCGTCACACACGTCTATCGTCCGAATCCCGGTCAGCGCATCCATAGGCGTCCGATTTCCGCGCTCCGTAGATCAGCGTGCGTCTGAATCACGATCACCTTTGCGCGGACAGGAACCCGCCGCTCCCAACTGGAAACGAACATCGGGGAACTGCACTGCAGTGACTATTTACTCGCCTCAGCAAGAATTTGATTCGTTGGAGCAGGATTGAGCTGCAACCGAGCAAAATTCAGCTGCAACGCCGCAGAATTCAAGACCATTGCAGTAAATGGAAGCTGCATCGGTCCTCGCGTTTACTTCATCGCTGGTAAGTTTTACTGCGTTTGCAGCTCGATTTTGCTGGGTTGCAGTAAAAATTAGCGTCCGCGCAGTAACGATTGCCTGCGCCGCAGTTCGATTTTGCTCGCTCGGAGCTCCGAAATCTGCGCGGCAGTAAGAATTTACTCCAACGCTGCTCTGCGAAGCAGGGAGTGACAAAGTTTAGCAGCGACGCAGTTCCATTGAGCTCCCACGCAGTAAAAATTAGCTGCAACGCAGTAAAAGATCACTGCAACGCAGCTCGAAGTACCAGCGCGGCCGCAAATTTTGCCTCTCATGCCAATATCGAGATCGAGTGAAGTATTTTGCGCAGGAAGGGGCTGATCGCGTTTCCTGGTAACAATGTTGTCAAAAGCGGCGCTTGGCCCCCCACGCCTCCTTTTCCTCCCCACCGTGTTCTCCCTCTCATGACGATTCCATCTCGCGTCTCCGAGAGGCTTGCCGTCGGCATCCGGCGGTTCCAACCGATCCTCACGTCCGCGAAGGCGCGCGACGTCAACGAGTCCGATACGTCGATGATCGTGACGGATGTCCTCGCGGAGATCTTCGGCTACGACAAGTACAGCGAGGTCACGCGCGAGCTGTGCATCCGCGGCACGTTCTGCGATCTCGCCACGCGCATCGACGGCAAGTTTCAGATGCTGATCGAAGTCAAGGCGATCGGGCTGGACCTGAAGGAATCGCACGTCAAGCAGGCGGTCGATTACGCGGCGAACCAGGGCGTCGAATGGGTCGCGTTAACGAACGGCAATCTCTGGCGCGTCTATCGAGTCATCTTCGCCAAACCGATCGATATCGAGCTCGTGCTCGACATCGACCTGCTGCAGCTCAACGCGAAATCTGCCGCGGATCTCGAGAGCGTTTATCTGCTGACGCGCGAGAGCATGCTCAAGTCAGGCCTCTACGCGTATCACGATCATCTGCAGGCGACGAATCGCTTCTATCTCGCGGCGATCGTTCTTAGTGACGCCGTGCTCGAAACCGTGCGTCGCGAACTGCGCCGTCTTTCGGACGCGAAGATCGAAATCGACGAGCTGCGTAGTGCGCTGCAACAGGAAGTGATCAAACGCGAGGTGATCGAGGGCGAGAAAGCCGATGCCGCGCGACGCAAGGTCGCGAAGACGGCGGGGAAGATGTTGCGGATCCGCAAGGAGAAGGACGAGCCCGAAGCCGCCGCGGCGTCAGTCGTCTTCGAACAGAAGCCGATCGTCGCCGAGGTCGATGCCGAATAGCTCGCGGGCGTAGTGCCTTAGCTGTGAAGGCTCGATATTCGTATCCGTGCGCACGCCGTTGATGTAGCGCGTGAGGATTTTCGGGCGAAGGATCACGCGCTCATCCGCCGTGATGCGCTGGATCGTGAGCGTGTGACGAAAGATCGATGCCGGGTGTGTCGAGAAGTAGTGGTTCGCGATCTCGATGTCGCCATCCATGTAGGGCGTTTCCTCGAATTCGTAGAGCTCCTGCTCGACGTCGGCGTAGTGCATCGTCGCGATCCAGCGATTGCCGTCGCGGCGAAGTGAGTAGTCGATCGCGTCCTGCGTCACGCGCAAGCCATCCTGCATCAGCATCGGTTCCAGCGGCCCCTCGGCACCGAAGCCGACATCGGCGAGCCACGGCTGACCGTCGAGGTCGACGCGCAGGAGCATGTGATTGAGCGCGCGTTTCGCGGGCGTCCCGACGCGGGCGAGGAGCTCCGTGACGGTGAAGCCGAGCTCGCGCAGTGCGGCGGCGAAGAGCGTGTTCTGTTCGAAGCAATAGCCGCCACCATCGGTCGTGCTGCCGAGGAACTTTCGTTCGATCGAGTCGAGATCGACGGCGATTCCGTGACGGCGCTGGATGCCGAGGTTATGAAAGGGGAAGGCGGCGAGATGGGCGATGTGGAGACGGCGCAGCGTTTCTGCCGTCGGCGGGAGCGGCTGTGCGATGCCGAGGCGTGCGAGATAGGCGTCGAGATTCACGGAGGAATGGTACGCGTGCGCAACCTCGGTTGCATGCCGCCGTAAGCACGACTGTGAAAACCATCAGAGCATTGGCGGTTCTCCTGTTCGTGTTCCTCGGATTGGAGGCTGCTGCGCAGTCGAAGATCGACACGTTGCTGAAAGAGAAGCACGTTCCCGCGGTCGGCATCGGCATCATTCACGATGGCCAGCTGCGAGAAGTGAAGGTTTTCGGAGAGCTGAAGAAGGGCGTTCCCGCGCCGTACAACACGATCTTCAATGTTGCATCACTGACGAAGCCGATCGTGTCGCTGCTGACGTTGAAGCTCGTCGACAGCGGACAGTGGAATCTCGATGAGCCGCTCGCGAACTACTGGGTCGATCCCGACGTCGCGAACGATCCTCGCCACAAGAAACTCACGACGCGACACGTGCTCAGTCATCAGACCGGTTTCGCGAACTGGCGCTGGAACGAAGAGTCGAAGAAGCTGACGTTTCGCGCGGAGCCCGGAACTGCGTTCGGATATTCGGGCGAAGGCTTCGAATATCTGCGGAAGGCGCTGGAGAAGAAATTCGGCAAGAGCCTCAGCGAGCTCTCGCAGTCGACGATTTTCACGCCGCTGGCGATGTCCGACACGCAATACGCGTGGGATGCGCGGACCGATTCTGCGCGATTCGCGCATTGGCACGATCAGGATGGCAACGAGGCCTATCCGGATTTCAAAACTACGAAAGTGAACGCGGCCGACAATCTCATCACGACGGTCGAGGACTACGGCAATTTCGCGGCGTTCGTGCTGCGTGGCGGCGGCTTGTCCGACGCGTTGTTTCAGGAGATGGTGAAGCCGCAGGTTGCGATCAAAGAGAATCTCGCCATGTCGCTCGGCTGGGAGCTTCACCAGAACTTGGGCGACGGCGAGTACGCGCTGATCCACAGCGGCTCCGACGACGGCGTGAAAACGCTGGTGATTCTCCTGCCGAAGTCGGGGCAGGGTCTCGTCGTGTTGACGAACGGCGATAACGGTTTTCAGGTATGCGAGCCGATCGTCATCGATTCGCTCGCTCTCGGCAAAGAGATCATGAGCCGCGCGAAATGAGATCGTCGACGGCCCGCGCGAGATCGGCGAGATACTCATCGCCCTTCTCGTGATTCGTGAGCGCGACGAGGATGTAGCGTCGATTCGCGCCGGTGATCACGGCGCTGTCGTGCAGGCAGTTTTCCCACGAGCCCCACTTGCGGATGATCTGCACGTCGCGTCCCGCGAGCGCCTTCACGAACTTGATGTCGTCATGCGCGATGTCCGGCGACGCGAAGATCTCTCGCATCGTCTTCGACGCCTCCGGTGACACGAGCCTGCCCTGTTCGAGGAGCAGGTAGTAGCGCAGCAACTGACGCACGGTCGCGGCGTGCGAGTGATCGGCAACGGGATCGCCGATGCGCTCGCTGTTCGGTCCGTAGTGCTTGCCAACCCAGAGTCCGCCGCCGCGCTTCGCATCGTAGAAGCCGTAGGAGTCGAGCACGTTCTGGATCTCGCGCAGTCCGATCTCACACGAGAACTTCGAAGCCATCTCGTTGCTCGAAGATTTGGCCATGAGTCCGAGCTCATGCCGCGTCTGCGGATCGAGCGACGTTGCGGCTTCAGGATGCAGCTGAAAGTACGCGAGCAGGATGCCGATCTTCGGGACGCTCGCGGCGTACTCGATGCGATCGGGATGAATCATCGCCAGGCGCAGATGATTCAGATCGAGCACGCCGACCGCGGTCTGCTCGGTCGTCATGCCGTACGTGTTTCGCAGATTCGCGTCGATGGCTTCGATCGATTTTTGGAGACCGGCGTGGACGGCTGTGTCGTAGTCGAGCGTGTACGTTTCCAAGCGCGTGGTTCTGCAGCTCATGAGGAGGGCCAGGAGGGTGATCGCGATCGTGCGCCAGGTGAGTGACATTGTCTGGCTACGATAGCGCGGCCAGAGAGTCTCAGAGTCGCAGAGTCTCAGAGGTGTGCGATCTACGGGTTTGGAGAGTTGTCACCGCCAACCAACGAGGAGTGTGGCTACTACCTCTCTGAGACTCTGAGACTGTGAGACTCTGAGACTAAAAAGAGGGGAGCGCAGCGACCCGAAAACCCCGGGTCGCCGCACCCCCGCCCCGAATCAAACCTTCTTCGCCGATTCGATCACCAGCTCCTGGCCTTCGCCATCGCTGCAGCTGACGAGCTTCCCTTTGATCTGCACGGAACCGTCGAGCTTGAGCAGCGACGCTTTCGTCTTTTCGCAGACGGTATAGCTGTCGCTGCTGTTGGCGACGCGGAAGACCGTCTTCGCCTCGGCGCCCGAGCCGACGCTTGCGATGGTGCCGGTGAGCTCCACGCTCTTCGCCGCCTTGTTGATGTTGCACTCTTTGCCGCCGGCAAAGAGGGTTGCCGCACAGAACACCAGAATGAGAACCATGACCAGTCGTTTCATCAACATGTCTCCTTGAGCGCAAACATAGGCTTCGCGCCGCTGAGAGTCATGTCAGATCGGTCAACGATTCCCGACTGCGCGTGTCATGACACAACTCGTTACGGTTCCAGCCCGGGCTCGTAGTTTGCCGCGAACGACAGAAACCGTGCGGCCTCGAGAATGTCCTTCGCGACGAACCGCACCGCGTGCGCGTCAATGCGTTGCACATTTGGCAGAAACGCCAGAATCTCCGCGGGCCGGTAGTTCTTGAACTGAATCTCCAGCGTCACCGGATTCTTCACCGCAACCGGACGGAACCGCGCGCGATTCTGCATCGCGCGTTTCGCTGTTTCGCGGATCAACTCGCGAGACGCTTCCGGCGTCAGCACTTTTGCGGAGTGAAAGCCGATCGCCTCCTTCACCATCGCCGCCTCGAGATCGCCAACGACGCGCTTCGCATCTGCGATCGCCGCGTCATCGCCGGAGATCATGATTACCGGCACACCGAAATGTCCGGCGATCCAGGCGTTGATGCCCGCCTCAGGCATCGACACACCATTGATGCGCACGTCCGCGAGGCGAGCGCTCGAGATCGTGTGCGCGCGCACGCCGGTCGGGCTGGTGGTGCCGCTGTGATAGCCGATGAACAGCACCGCGTCGAACGTCCCGTCGATGCCCTGCATCATCGACAGCGGACGCGGTCCGCCGCGAATGACCGACACATCTTTCGGCAGTTTCTCGATCAGCAGGTTCTGAAAGTTGCCGTGCGAATCGCTGACGACGATCTCGGTCGCACCGGCTTCACGCACACCTGCGATCGCCGCCAGAACCTCTTCCGTCATCCACTCGCGCGCCTTCGCATACTCGAACCCGGTCGGGCTCAGTTGCTCGCCGGTGACCACGCCACCGACGCCCTCCATGTCCGCCGAGATGTAGACCCGGACGGCGCGCGATTGCGCGGAAAGCGTGACGGCGAGGACGGTTAGCAGTAATAATCGAACAAACATTTTCATGGCGGCCGCGATCATAAGCGCTTGGGAATCTGGATCGGATCTTCAAATCATTGAAGTCCGCACCGCGGTCACGCCCCGGTCACGCACGGACAACTCGTGTTCGGCGATGCGTTTGCCGCGATTGATTGCACATTGTTGAGGCGGCAGCCGCGTTGCTGTCGAATGCGGATGTCGTACGTTTTTTTTCATGGATAAGGAGAATGAGGATGACCAGAAGGTACGTGCCCCTGTTGCTTCTGATGTTGCTCATCGCAACGGCAGCCATGGCGCAGACGAGCACCAGCGGTGCGATCGTCGGCCGTGTCGCCGATGGCACCGCGCCTGTCCCCGGCGTGACGATCGAATTGAAGTCGCCATCACTTCAGGGAACGAAAGTCGCCGTGACGGATTCGAATGGCGAGTTTCGTTTCTCGCTGCTCCCGCCGGGCAACGACTACACCCTGAACGCATCCCTCTCGGGCTATGCGCCACTCACCCAGTCGAACATCAACGTCGGTCTGAACCGCACGCAGACGATCGAGCTGAGCATGAGCGCCTCCACCATGACGGACGTCATCACGGTCACGGCCTCGGCACCCGTGCTCGACACGACGTCGAACACGACGGGCGCGAACGTCACGGCCGAGACCATCGAGTCGCTGCCGATGGCGCGCGACTTTTACGCGGTCGCGCAGGTCGCGCCGGGCACGTCGAGTGACGCGGCCGGCACCACGGTGTACGGTTCGACCGGCGCCGAGAACCAGTACATCATCGATGGCCTCAACACGACGGGCGTCGAGCTCGGAACCGAAGCGAAGACGCTGAACTTCGACTTCATCCAGGAAGTGCAGGTCATCACCGGCGGTCTCCCGGCCGAATACGGCCGCGTCACCGGCGGCATCGTCAACGCAATCACGAAGTCGGGCGGCAATGAGTTCAAGGGCGAGCTTTTCGGCTACGGCGCCGGCGGCACGCTGCAGAGCGACAACTCGACCGCGTCCGAACGTCCGGTGACCTCGACCACCGTCGAGGACGTCTCCGACGAGATGGATTTCGGCTTCACCCTCGGCGGCTACCTGGTCCGCGATCGCCTCTGGTTTTTCGGCGCGTTCGATCGCGTGAATGAAACGGACAGCTTCAGCATCATCCGCGACCTTCAGGGTGCCCCGGGCACGCCGGGTCCCGGCACCGTTCTCGAGGAGGACATCACCCGCGACCTCTATGCCGGCAAGCTGACCTGGCAGGCGGCCGCGAGCCACAACGTCACCCTCTCCATCCTCGGCGATCCGTCCGAGAACGAAGGCGCGCTCGGAAGCGCGTTCATTCTGGCCGGTCCGCCGAGCACGTTCGAGGGCACGTTGACCAGCGGCGGCAACGACGCCATCCTTCGCTACTCGGGCGTTTTCGGTACCGCGTGGCTCGTCAATGCCACCGCCGGTACGCACCACGAAGAGACATTCATCAACGGCCCGGGCAAGAACCTTGCGCACTACATCGATCAGACCGTTGAGACGCTGCCGACGTCCGGCGGCTATGCGTTTCACCAGGATCAGGAATTCGACCGCGACCTCGTCAAGCTCGACGTCACCCGCTACCTCGGCCGTCACGAGCTGAAGGTCGGCGCGGACCGGGAGATGCTTTCCGCCTACAACGCCAGCTGGAACGGCGGCGCGGGACAGCGCATCTACATCCGCCAGGATGATGACCTCATCAGCGCGTCGAACCCGGATGGCATCTACTATCGCCATCGCTATTACGTCGACGACACCGCCGGCACATTCGACCCCGATGACCCGAGCACGTGGGTTCTCAACGCGCCGCTCGAGTCGACGCCGGAGACGGTCAATACGTCGCTCTTCGTGCAGGACAGCTGGAAGGTCACCTCGTTCTTCACGATCAACGCCGGTTTGCGCTGGGAGCAGCAGGAGCTCGGCGACCGCTTTGGCGAGAACGCGGTCGTGCTCGACGACATGTACGCGCCACGCGTCGGCGCGATCTGGGACGTGGCCCGCAACGGACGCAGCAAGCTGTTCGCGAACTTCGGCCGCTTCTACGAGTCGATCCCGATGGACATCAACATCCGTGCGTTCGGCGGTGAGATCCAGGCCTTCTCGTACAACTTCTCGCCCGATCCGGCGAACTTCCAGCCGGATCCGTTCTTCGACGGCGATGATGCCCCGACGCGCAACAGCGTCGTCGGCGGCGCCACACCGGTCGATCCGGATCTCAAGGGTCAGTACGTCGACGAGCTGATGCTCGGATACGAGTACGAGCTCGCCAACAGCCTCGCCATCGGCATCCAGGGCACGTACCGCGAGCTCGGCCGCGTGGTCGAGGACTTCCTCGACCCGGTCAGCGGTCACTATCACATCGCCAATCCGGGCGTCGGCTCGGGCGTGAACATGTCGTTCTATGACTACGAGCCTGCGATCGCGCCGGACATCGAGCGCACGTTCAAAGGCGTGCAGCTGCACGCACGCAAGCGCTTCTCGAATCGCGCGCAGCTCTTCGCCAGCTATCTCTGGTCGCGCCTCGAGGGCAACTACGACGGTCTGTTCCAGGCCTCGACCGGTCAGCTCGATCCGAACATCAACTCCGCGTTCGACTATGCGGACTTCATGATCAATTCGAACGGTCTGCTGTCGAACGACCGCACGCACCAGTTCAAGCTGTACGGCAGCTACACGTTCGATCAGGGCCCGGTGAACGGTCTGACGATCGGCTTCTCGACGTACTACGCGTCGGGCTTCCCGCTGAATGCGTATGGCTACTCGCCGGGATATCAGAACTGGGAGTTCTACCTCGCGCCGCGCGGATCGCTCGGACGCGGACCGGCGGAGTATGAAGCCGACCTGCACTTCGGCTATCCGATCCCGCTCGGCCAGACCCGCCTGAACCTGATTCTCGACATCTTCAACGTGCTCGATCGTCAGGCGATCACGCGTGTCGATGAACGCTACAACCTCTCCAGTCAGGACGCCTGTGCCGGCATCCCCGATGGCCTCTGTGGCGTCGGCGGCGGCCTGCAGTACGCCGCAACCGGCGAGGTTCCGCGGCCACTCGCTCAGCTTCAGAACCCGCGTGCGACGTCCACGAACCCCGACTTCCTGACCGGCGGCACGCAGTTCACGCAGCCGCGCAGCTTCCGGTTGGGCGTGCGGCTTTCGTTCTAGTTTCGCGGTTTTCGTTTTCGAAGGAGGTCCCCGGTGGTTGAGGGGGCCTCTTTCTTTTTGGTCTTTTTTAGTCGCAGAGTCTCAGAGTCGCAGAGTCTCGGAGAGGTCGTGGCCGAGGACCCTCTGAGACTCTGCGACTCTGAGACTCTGCGACTCCTCCCGCGCGGCCGATGCCGAAAACCCGAGGGCATAGCCCGCCCGTCCCGCCCGTTACGGGCGTCGCATGAAGCGCACGCTCGTCGTCGTCGCCGCGATTCTCGCGGTCGTCGTCCTCGTTCTTCTCACCGTTCGCGTTCAACCGGCGGGCAGCGCGCGCGTCGTGCGCAAGGGCGAGTCGCTGCGCGTGGTGTCGGGTCGCGTTGGATTCGTGCCGCCGGGTGGTCAGGCGTGCATCGGGACGTTCGCGGATGGCCTGGCGCGATTCGATCGTGCGTTCGACGCGGAGGACGCAGGCGGCGAGACGATCCCGGTCGCGGTTCGTTTCGATTACACGGTTCCTGATCGCGTTCCTGCTTCGTGGCCCGAGGGGGATTGGTGCGCGTCGCTTGCATCGCGCGTCGAGCAGATTGCGAAGAGTTGGATCGCGAAAGCCGACGTCGACACATTGCGTCGCGATCCTCGCGCAGCGGGTGAGAGCTCGGCAGCATCGGTCGAGAAGACGCTGGCGGACTTACGCCCGCGTTCACTCACCGTGCGTCCCACGATTCCGAAGAGCGCACTGGCAACGCTGCCGATTGCCGAGATCGCATCACGCGCGACGAAAGCGCCGCCCGTGATCTTCATCGGACTCGATGGCGCCGACTGGCAACTGCTGGAGCCATGGATGCGCGATGGCTCGATGCCGAATCTGCAATCGCTCGTGCGCGAAGGCACAGCCGGCGATCTGCTCACCGAGCATCCGCCGCTCTCGCCACTTTTGTGGTCGACGATGATGACCGGCGCGTCACCGCTCGAGCACGAGATCCTCGACTTCACGCGCTTTCATCCCGCGACCGGCCGCAAGGAACCGATCACGAGCGATGAGCGCAAAGTTCCCGCGGTCTGGAACATGGCCACGCAGGCCGGCAAGAGCAGCGCGGTGTTCGGGCTGTGGGCGACGTATCCCGCCGAGCCGGTGCGCGGTCTCGTCGTTTCCGATCGCTTCTTCACGTTTCTCTTCTCCGAATCCGCGCCGCCGAAAGGCACGGTCTATCCGCCTGCGCGCGAGCCGTGGGCGCGCAAGGTGCTCGCCGACGTAGAGACCGAGATCGACTACGCACGCGTCGCGAAGTATCTGCCGTGGCTCAGTCGCGAAGAGTTCGATCAACGCCGCACGGTCAGCGATCCGTACTCGCATCCGGTCAGCGCACTGCGGCGCATCCTCGTCGAAACCACCGTCTACGATCGACTCGCCAAGCAGTACCTCGGCGAACGTCTGCCGGACGTCACGATCCTCTATATCCAGGGCACCGACAGCGTCGGCCACGTCTTCGCGCCGTACACCGCGCCGCAGCAGCCGCACATCAGCGAGGACGATTTCGCGCGGTACTCGCAAGTCCCCGCGCAGTACTTCCGCGAGATCGATCGCCTCCTCGGCGACTACAAAGCGCTCGCACAGAAACACGGTGCGCGCTTGATGATCGCGTCCGATCACGGCTTTCACTGGTTCGACGATCGTCCGACCGAGCTGTCGAGCTTCGCCGCGAGCACCGCCGCGAAATGGCATCGCAAGGCAGGCGTGTATCTGTTGTGGGGCAACGGTATCGCTGCTCGCGGCCGCACCGGGCCCGAACAACACATCGCGCAAGTCGCGTCGACGCTGCTCGCGCTCAGCGGCACGCCGAACGGCGATCGCGTCGCGTCACCGCCGATCGTCGTTCCTGCAATGAGCGCGAGCGTCGACTATCGCAAGCACTTCATTCCGATAGAGCCACCGGCAGCCGAGTCGACGTCACAGGCCGCAGCCGATGAAGAGCTCGCGAAGTTGAAATCGCTCGGCTACATCGCGGCAGGGGAGTCGACGGTCGCGCCGTCGAATGTCGCCGGAAAATCAACGCACACGGCCGGCTGGTACAACAACCGCGGCCTCATTCTCAAAGATCGCAAGCAGATGGACGACGCGATGGTCGCGTTCGAGAAATCGATCGAGCTCGATCCGAATCTCGCGTCCGCACTCTGGAACTTCAGCGACCTGCTGTTGCAGTTGAATCGCGATCTCGATCGCGCCGACGCACTGCTTGTTCGTGCGTTTGCCGCGGGGTTGCCCGAGGGGCGGAAGTATCTGATCGGACGCGCGATTGGTTATCAGCGGACGGGATCAGCGTCGCGCAGTTTGACGTTGCTCGAACAAGCAGTGAGCGCGAAGCCGGATGACGTCGAGCTGCGATTGTTCCGCGGCCGCTATCGCATCGAGGCGGAGGATTGTGCGGGCGCGCTCGAAGACTTCCGCGCGGCAATCAACCTCGCCCCGGAAAACGCAGTCCCCTACGCCTCGGCAGGCATTGCCGAAATGTGTCTGGGCCGCACGGAGGATGCGCGGCGCAACTTCGCGCGCTCGCTGCAGATCGATCCGAATCAGCCGCGATTGCAGGCGTTCCTGCGCGATTAGTTTGGAGTGCGGCAGCCGCAGGAGGCCGTCTCAAAACACTGCGGAGCTGATTTGAAACGATTTCTGGGGAAGTGAGCGCAGTGGAGTGAAGGATCTAGTTCTCCGAACAACCGGTCGACGGCCAACCCGCGACTAA
>DASYLL010000334.1:0-7468 GCA_036009605.1 Thermoanaerobaculia bacterium
CGCGGACTTCACGACGCCGGTGAAATCGATCTCCACGGTCTCCATGCTCATCTTCTGTTCGCGGATGCGCGTGACGTCGAGCAGGTCTTCGACGAACACGCGCAGCAGGTTGGCGCTCTCGTCGACGCGCACCAGCGCTTCCGTGCGCATGTCGGGACTCGATTTCGCCAACTGCATCCAGCCGATGATCGACGTCAGCGGCGTGCGCAGTTCGTGTGCGACCGTGCCGAGGAACGCGTCCTTGTAGCGGTTTGCGCTTTCGGCTTCACGGAACAGCATGGCCGTATCGATGGCCACCGCGGCGCGCTGCGACAGCGCCTCGGCGAGCTGGAGGTCGACTTCGTCATAGACGCGACGCGAGGAAGAGAACGTCGTGGTGCCCAGGACGCGCTCGCGGACGATCAGCGGCACGCTGATGAGCGATCGCACGCCGAGCGCGTCGATGAGCTGCGTGATCTTCGCTTCGGGCTGGATGCCGGTCCGCTGCGCTTCCGCGACATTGGTGAGCAGCACCGACTTCCGCAGCCGGATCGCCTGCGGTGCACCGGGCGCCGATTCGGGGTCGCTGAATGCGGCCTGCTGGAACTGCAGCGCGAGGTCGCGCAGAACGGGGTTCGCGTGCGACACCGTCAGATGGCGAACGGCACCCGTTTCGTCGATGAGATCGACGGAGCACCAGTCGGCGAATGCGGCGGTCGAAAGACGCGCGACCGAATCGAGCGTGGTCTCGTAGTCGAGCGACGACGACAGCAGCGCGCTCGCCTTCGAGAGCATGTCCGCCGAGCGCGTCGCCTCCTCGGCGACGAGCACGCTCTGCTTGAGAACGTTGATGTCGAGCACGGCGACGATGGCGCCGTCGATCTTTCCCTCGCGCGTTCGGTACGCGCGAATGCGCAGCAGCCGCCAGTCGCCGGCGACGTCCTGCACTTCGACGTCGGCAGGGACGGTGGTTTCGATGACGATGCCGACGAGCTTTTCGAGAAGGGAGACGTCGAGCGTCGACTTCACTTCGCGAAGAGGACGTCCGGTCGCGTCGGTGCGAAGGTTGAGCAGTAGTCCTGCGGTGGTGTTGAAGCGCTGCACCGTGAGGTCGCTGCCGACGAAGAGGATCGGGATCTCGACGGCGCCGAGGAGGTTCTCGATGTCGTCGTTCATTCTCACGAGCGCGCTGTTGCGGAGGCGCAGCTCGTCGTTGAGCGTGCTCAATTCCTCGTTCGCCGACTGCAGCTCTTCCTTCGCGGTCTCGAGCTCTTCGTTCGTGCTGCGCAGCTCTTCATCACTCGACTGCGCTTCTTCCGCCGCGGCCGAGGCTTCGTCGGCGAGTTGTTCGCGATCGTCGATCGCGGCGGCGAGGGCCTGTCGCAGACCGTCGATCTCGGTGCGCCTGCCGGCCGATTCGCCCTTGTGGTTTGGCGGCGCGGGCATGCTGTGGAAGACGATCCAGCAGCGGTCCGGTCCCGGCGGCGGAATCGCATACGGGATCACTTCGAACCCGATGCAGAGCCGAACATCGCCGGCGAGGACGAGGACGTCGTCCCGTTTCACCGTGATGTGTTCGCGAAAGGCGCGGCGGACGGCCGGCCGCAGGACGGCCAGGACTTCGTGATGCCGGATGAGGCCGAAGAGATTGAGCGTCGCTTCGCCGGGCTCGAGAGCGAGGAACGGCGCAACGTCGCCGCGAACGCGCGTGATCTCCATTCGATCGTTGATGAGCACCCCGCTCGGAGCCAGTTGTCCGGCGAGGAAGAGATCGTCTTCGTCCTGCACGACGCCTCCGGACCGTCGCGTGACGTGATCCGAAGATGCGACGGCGAGGTTCGCGTGGCGTGAGCGAGGAGCGACGTCGAACGTGGCCAGCGTGCCCGGCATCTGGCTCTTGCGATAGATCAACGGTTTCACCGAGATCGCGGTGAGCTGCGTGAGCGAGCCGCGCAGATTCTCGGAGCTGCCGAGCATCAGGAAGCCGCCCGGTGCCAGCGCGTACTGGAGCAACGCGATCGCTTTCTTCTGCAGCTCGGGATCGAAGTAGATCAGGACGTTGCTGCACGTGACGAGATCGACGCGCGAATACGGCGGATCGCGCGTGACGTCATGCGCGGCGAAGATGCAGAGCTCGCGCACGGCCTTCGTGATTTTGTAGCCGCCCGGCACGTCGGTGAAGAATCGCGCCAGCCGTTCCCGTGTCATGTCGCTCAATGCGCGCGGCGGGTAGAGCGCGGCTCTTGCCTTCTGGAGCGACTGCTCGTTGATGTCGGTGCCGTAGATCGAGATGCGTGGCGGATCGGGAATCCCGTCGAGGAACTCGAGCAGCGTGATGGCGAGCGTGTACACCTCTTCGCCGGTCGAGCAGCCCGCGACCCAGATCCGGACGCTGTCCGTCGGCCCCCGATTCTGCACGATGGCGGGAAAGACCGCGCTCTTCAGCGCCTCGAAACGCGCGGGCTCGCGGAAGAACGAAGTCACGCCGATCAGGAGATCCTGGTACAGCGTTTCGACCGCGGCGCTGTCGTGCTCGAGTGAATCCGCGTATTGGCTCAAGCCGTCGTGATTGCCGAGGAGGACGCGTCGGAGGATGCGACGCTCGACGCTGGCGCGCTTGAAGTGAGTGAAGTCGACGGGATGGTGGGATTGCAGCACTTCGAGGACGCGCTCGAACTCCGCGGCTGCGGGTTGATCGCCACGCGTGATGCTGATCAGCCGTTCCGCGATGCCGCGCGGCGGCAATACGAAGTCGGCTGCGACGGCCGCGGCTCGCGGCATGACGTCGAATTTCGCGCTCTCCGGACTCTGCGCGAAGGTGATGCCGCCCGCGTCGCGAATGGCCTGCAGTCCGAGCGCGCCGTCGGCGTCGTTGCCTGAAAGCACGACGGCGATGGCGTCCGTGGTCCGGTCCAGCGCGAGTGAACAGAAGAAACTGTCGAGCGGGCGGTGCGGTACCTTCGACGTCCGCGGCACCAGCCGGAGGGTGTCGTCCGCAATCGTCATCTGCGTGTCGGGCGGGATCACATAGACGTGGTCGCGCTCGATCTGCATCCCGTCGACGACTTCCTGAACGGGGATGGCCGAGGCGCCGGCGAGGATGTCGACGAGCATGCTGTCGTGACGGGGGTCGAGATGCTGGATCAGTACGAAGGCCAGCCCGGTCTCGACAGGAATTGCGGAAACGAGATCGAGAAATGCGTCGAGGCCTCCGGCGGATGCGCCGATGCCGACGACGCGGATGGGACGGGGAGAGACAGCTCGGTTTGCCAACGGCACGCATCCTTTCGGGGATACCCGTCTGAGGATGGAGGCAGTAGCGGAACGCGCGCGGTGGTCGCCAGGGTGGCTTCCGATTCGCTGCGCGCCTGTCGCGACCGGCTGATCAGGCGTGTACTGAAATAACGAAGGCAGCATACGCGTCCATTTCCGTTTTGGCAATCTCATGGTCAGTAATTGCCTAATTGGCGAGGGACGTGCAGACGCAGGACTTTTCCTTATGTCCACAAACTTTGCAGCTCAGGAAACGATGCGCGCCGCGGTGTTTCACGGCGTCGACGACATCCGCATCGAAGAAGTGCCGCGGCCGCACGCGGGGCCGGGCGACGCGGTCATTCGCATCACGATGACGACCATCTGCGGCACCGACCTCCACATTGTCCGCGGCGAGTATCCGGTGAAGCCCGGGCTGGTCATCGGCCACGAACCGGTGGGCGTGATCGAGGAGCTCGGCGTCGGAGTGAGCGGCTATGCGCTCGGCGAGCGCGTGCTCGTCGGCGCCATCACGCCATGCGGCCAGTGCAACGCCTGTCTCTCCGGCAATCTGTCGCAGTGCGGTCATGGCAGCGGCTATGAGGCCATCGGCGGCTGGCGTTTCGGAAACACGATCAACGGAGCGCAGGCGGAGTACCTGCTCGTCCCGAATGCGCAGGCGAATCTCGCGAAAATCCCGGACGACGTCACGGACGAACAGGTGGTCCTGCTCGCCGACATCGCCTCGACCGGCATCAGTGGAGCGGAGTCGGGTGGCGTGCGCATCGGGGACGCGGTCGCGGTGTTCGCGCTCGGGCCGATCGGCCTTTGTGCCGCGATCGGGGCGAGGCTGATGGGCGCCGCGCTCGTGATCGGCGTCGACGGCGACGATCACCGGATCGCGATGGCGCGGCAGATGGGTGTCGACGTCGTCCTCGACTACCGCACCACCGATGTCGCTGCCGAGGTTCGCCGTCTCACCGGCACCGGCGTCGACGTTTCCATTGAAGCGCTCGGGACGCAGTCGACGTTCGAGACCGCGCTGCGCGTGTTGCGGCCCGGCGGAACGCTGTCATCGCTCGGCGTCTACTCGGGCAAGTTGCAGATGCCATACGACGCCTTCGCCGCCGGCCTCGGCGACCACCGCATCGTCACGACCCTCTGCCCCGGCGGCAAAGAGCGCATGCGCCGGCTCATCGAGATGGTGCGCAGCGGCAAGCTCGATCTCCGTCCGCTGATCACGCATCGCTTCCGCCTGGCCGACATCAGAGAGGCATACGCGCTCTTCGGCGAACGCCGGGATGGCGTCATGAAGGTGGCGATCACGCCGTAAGTTGGGCAGCTGCCGCGTTTGCATGTTTGCCATCCGCCTGTGGCATACAAAGGCGGCAGCTGCGGCTGCCGCACTCCAAACTTTCCGATTTGGCAATGAAAGCGCAGCAGATTGCCTGAATGGCAAGCGCTGTGCACCAGGCGTAGTCATGAGTGCCATCAAAGTCGTCGCCATCATCCTGATCCTCGCGGGCATCGCCGGACTCGCATACGGGCAGTTCAGCTACACGGAAAAGAGTCACGAGGCGAGTCTTGGTCCGCTCGATTTCTCCGTGAAGGAAAAGAAGACCGTCAATGTCCCGGTGTGGGCAGGGGTCGTTGCCATCCTGGTCGGCGGAGTGTTGCTGTTCGTACCGAAAAGGACATAGACCATGAACGGTTCCAGAAAAAAGGTTTCCCCGAACGCGTTCCTGCTCGCCACCGCGACGATCGGGATCGGTGCGCTGGTTTGGAATGCGAGACAGACGCGCAAGGCGCTCGCACTCCGCGCCGCGCGTTCCAATACCGCGCCGGTCTGGGCTCGCGCCACGGCAATCGTCGCGAAATCGGCGGGTGCGTTGCTGCTGCTCGTGCGACAGAAGGGGCGTTCATGAAAGTCTATGTAGGCAATCTCGCGAGAGACGTCACCGATGCGGAACTGCACGATCTGGCTGTTCCCTTCGGAGAGCCGCACTGCGCCGACATCGCGCGGGAGCTCTCCGGCGGCGCGTCGAAGGGCTTCGGGTTCATCGAGTACGCCACTGAGCAGACTGCGCGTGCGGCGATTACGGGTCTCGATGGGCGGGACGTGCACGGGCAGATCCTGACCGTGCGCCGGGCGATCATGCCTGCTCCGGCCGCGCCGGTCAGCGTTCTTAAAGTGCGTCGGCCGCGTTAATTCCGCACTTTCCAATCTGGCAATGATTTGCCTTCGAATTGCCTAATTGGCAAAACGAGTGCATAGTGCCGTTCATGTATGGCCAGATCCTCCGTCGTCTCCGCGAATCGAAAGGCCGCAGCCAGGCCGACGTCGCCAGAAGCGTCGGTATCTCTCCCGCGCACCTGGCCCGGCTGGAATCGAATCAGCGTGGTCTGTATGTCGAAGACTTCGTCAACATCGTCACCGTGCTGGGCGAGAGTCCGGGCAATCTCCTGCCGAACGACATTGGTGACGTCGCTCATCTGAAGCCGCTCATCGATCGTCTCGTGGCCGTTCCCTCCGAATATCTCGCGGGTGTCACGACCATCATCGAGGAGATCGTGCTGCTCACGGAAACCGTGAGACCGCCGCCCCCGAAACGAAGAAAGAACCCATGATCGAAACGAACAAACCGCTCATCGCGGACATCCAGAATTTCGCACAGGACGTGTTCGACACCGTGCGCGAGCCACTGCTCGTGCTCGATGCCGCTCTGCGCGTGCGCTCCGCGAACACCGCCTTCTATCGGACGTTCCGCGTTTCTCCGGCGGAGACCGAAAGCCGCCACGTCTACGAGCTCGGAAACGGGCAGTGGGGACCGACCGCATTGCGCACGCTGCTCGAAGACATCGTGCCGCGCAGCTCCGTCTTCAACGACTTCGTGCTGGAGCACGATTTTCCGGGAATCGGCCGGCGGGTCATGTTGCTCAACGCCCGCAAGCTGCACGAGGAGCTTGTTCTGCTGGCGATGGAAGACGTCACCGAGCGGCGGCGCTCGCAACAGCTGCTCGAACAGATCGAGTCGTATGCGCAGGACGTCGTCGACACCGTGCGCGAGCCGCTGCTGATTCTCGACACCAGCCTGCGCGTGCACTCCGCGAACCGCGCTTTCTATCAGACCTTTCACGTCTCTTCCGAAGAGACGGAGAACCAGCTCATCTACGAGCTGGGCAACGGCCAGTGGGACATCCCGGCGCTGCGAACGCTGCTCGACGACATCGTTCCGAAGAGCTCCGTCTTCAACGACTTCGAGCTCGAGCACGACTTCCCCGTCATCGGACGCCGCGTCATGTTGCTCAACGCGCGAAAGCTGCGTCAGGGCAGCCACGCCGAGCTGCTCGTGCTGGCGATGGAAGACGTCACGGAACGGCGGCGCGCCGAAGCGGAAGTGGCGAAAGCGAAGGAAGCCGCCGAGACCGCAAATCGCACCAAGTCTCTTTTCGTCGCCAACATGAGCCACGAGCTCCGCACCCCGCTCAACGCCATCCTCGGCTTCTCCGACATGCTGCAGGAAGAAGCCCTCGAGCGAAATCTGCCGGAGTTCAACGCCGACCTTCGCAAGATCTCCACGGCCGGCCAGCATCTGCTGGGACTCATCAACGACATCCTCGATCTCTCCAAGATCGAGGCCGGGAAAATGGAGCTGCATCTGGAGAGCTTCAGCATTGCCTCGCTGATCGCCGAGGTGGCGTCGACGATCGAGATGCAGGTCGGGAAGAACGGCAACACGCTCGAGATCACCTGCTCGCCGGAGATCGGTGTCATGCGCGCCGATCTCGGCAAAGTGCGCCAGGCGCTGTTCAACCTCGTCTCGAATGCGACGAAGTTCACGCACGGCGGCGAGATCCACATCGAAGCAGAGCGCAGGAGCATGGATGGCATCGACTGGATCACGTTCTGTGTCTCCGACACCGGCATCGGACTGAGCTCCGAGCAGATCGTCCGGCTCTTTCAATCGTTCACGCAGGCGGACGCATCGACCACGCGCAAGTTCGGCGGGACCGGTCTCGGGCTCGCACTCACGCGCCGCTTCTGCCAGATGATGAGCGGCGACGTCACGGTGGTGAGCGAACTGGGAAAGGGCAGCGTCTTCACCATCAAGCTGCCGGCCATCGTCAATGAACTGATTCCCGAGTCTTCGATCGAAGACCTGCCGCCGCCACCCGCCCTGGCGAAGGATGCGGAGCCGCTGCCGGCCATTCGTACCTGTGTGCTCGTCATCGAATA
>DASYLL010000335.1:0-4501 GCA_036009605.1 Thermoanaerobaculia bacterium
ACGCTCGGGAGGACAGGTTCATCGCATGTGCAACACAACGTAAAACGACAAACTCACCGCCCCGATCAACATCGGCCACCGCATCCGCGACGTCGTCCCGAGCAGAATGAGCGCGCTCACGACATACAGATCGCCGAGAACGCGCATGAAGGACATCTGATCGCCCCAGACATCCCACGCCAGAATCGACGCGAGGCCGAGATACGCGATCCAGGCCACGCGCCATTGGGGCGCGACCTTCGTGCGACGAAAGACAAAAATCACGGCGCAGACGACGGCGAACCAGAAGATGCACTCCGCGAAGTGAGTTCGCATCAACTCAGTACGGCGAGGAAGGGACTCAGCGAAGTTTCGCGCGTAGCTGGAGAACGGGATCGCGGCGTCGATCCGTCCTGCTTCGAATCCCGTCACGCCCCACCAGCTTCGCAAAACGAGTTGCCATGTCCCATAGACGACCCCGGGCCCGATGAACGTAATCGCGGGAAAGTCGCGCTCGCGGCGTCGCAACAACTGCCATCCATAGACGGCAGCAAGGCTCAACGCCAGCACCAGAGTCGTTTCGCGCGTGAGCACCGCGCAGCAGAGCAACAGCGTCGCAAGACCCCAACGCTTCCGTGTAAATGCAGCCACCGCCGACACTGCAAACAGCAAAACCACGATTTCGCAGGTATTGCGCGAGAAGGCGATGAAGAATCCCGGATAGAGTGCAATGAGCAATGACCAGAATGGGCTCGTCAGTCTTGCAGCAATGATCGTCAGAACGACAACGGCCGTCAGATTGACGAGAACCATCAGCGTCGGCACCCACTCCGGATGGCCAGGCGACAACACATGCACGATGAGCGGATACAAGACCCGCTGCTGGCGATACGGCGGGTTGTCGAGCGTGATTCCGAAGTCCGTCGCCTCCCGCGTGAACGGATCGAGTGCCAGACGATAGAACGCGATCCCGTCATAACCGGGAACATCGGGAAAGATCGAAAGCCCGGCAGGGATCCGTTCCGGATCGACACCGACACTTCCCGCGACGACAAACCGGGAGATGTCGCTCTCGCGTCGCGCCATGAGCGTGAAGAACGCCCACGCATACGCCATAAGAACCAGCAACGCGGCGAGGAGCGTCGCCGATCGGCGAGAGAGCGCCACGCTCAGACCAACCCCGTGCGCACCGCGTAGTTCATCAGCTCTGCATTGGAATGGAAGCCGGTCTTCTCCAGAATTCGCGTTCGATAGGTACTCACGGTCTTCACACTGAGATGCAGCAGGACGGCGATGTCGCTCACAGTCATACCGGTCGCGATGAGGCGCAGGACTTCGAACTCGCGCGTGGTCAGCCGTTCATGCGGAAGTCCCGAAGGTCCCAGTTGCTCCTCAATCGCGACACTCACATACCGCTGGCCGTTCGCCACGCGCTCGATGGCGTCAATGAGATCGTCGGGAGAGCTTTCTTTTTCGAGATAGCCGGACGCTCCTTCGCGAATACAACGCACGGCGTACAGCTCCTCGTCGTGCATGCTCAGCATGAGAATGGCGAGCAGGGGAAATTCAGCGCGGATCGGCGAGAGGAGATCGATGCCGCTGCGGCCGCCGAGGGAGACGTCGAGGACGAGCACGTCGACGGAGTGTTCGCGCAGGGTCGGCAGCACGTCTTCGGCAATCGCAATTCCCGCGACCACTTGCCAGCCGGGACGCAACGCAATGATCTGCTGCAATCCGCGGCGCACAATGCTGTGATCGTCCACAATGACGATGTTCATCGAATCGGCAGCTCCGCTGTGATCCGCGTCCCCACGCCCGGCCGCGTGGCAATCGTCAGACGACCGCCGAGAATGCGCGCGCGCTCCTGCATTCCAGTGACGCCGACCGATGAATTCACGTTCTCCGAATCGAATCCGATCCCACCATCGGCAATCTCCACACGCAACACATCATCGGCCAGTGAGAGACGGACCGTCACCTCCGTCTCTCCTGCATGGCGCGCCACATTCGTCAGCGCCTCCTGCACAATGCGATAGGCCGCGATCTCCACGTCCGGCGGCAGCCGCTCCCCTTCCATCGTCGAGTTGAATTCAACCGCCACATTCGTCTGCCGCGAATATCGCTGGATGAGCCATTGCAGCGCTGCGACGAGTCCGAAATCATCAAGGATCGACGGACGGAGGTCGAGCGCGAGGTTACGCACGCGCGCGGTCATGTCATGCAGGATCGACCGCGCATCCGTAATCCGCGCATCCGCCTCGGCACGCTCGAGCTTCGGCGTCAGCGCGAGCATCATTCCCACGCTGGTCAACGTCTGTCCGATCTCATCGTGCAGTTCGAGCGCGATTCGTTTTCCCACGGCTTCCTGCGCTTCGAGGAGCCGCCGCGGATACTCGCGCTGCGCTTCCTCGCTTTTTCTCCGCGCCGTGACGTCACTCAGCATTGCGTAAATTTCCACCTGGCCGCCCGGGATGGACACCGGCACGCGCAGGATCGAGACGCAGACCGGACTGCCGTCCTTGCGACGGTGCACGCCTTTCGCATCCTCCGGTCCGATCAGTTCCGTCAGTGTCCGGTCCTTCGCCTCTTCCGGCGCATACCCGAACACGCGCGTGAATTCACGATTGACGCGCACAATGAGCTCGTCCGCGGTCATCAGGGCCACCGGTTGCGGCGACTGTTCGAACAATTCGTCCAGCAACACCTTCTGTTTCTGCAACCGATCCACAAACGACGTCAGCAAAGCCGCGATGAGCACCATCGCCGGGACCACCGTAATGGCCATGATGCCAAGCGTGACGCCGCTGACGCCGTCCGGCCGATGATGCATCGTGTCGTCATAGACGAACACGACCGCCGCCATCGCCGTGTAATGCATCACGGGATTCGCCGTACCTCGCAACCATGCGATTGCGTGCCTGCGCCAACGGCCGGTCCGGCCGCCGCGAGGAAGCAGCGAGCGCAGATAGACCGCCTGCGACGAAATCACCACGGCAGCCACAATGGAAAGCAGCACGAGGGCGGGTGAGCGATAGCGATGATGCATTCCGGGCAGCCACATCGCGGCCATGGCGATGAAATGCAGTCCCGAGATCGCCACGATGCCCATCACGGCCCCGGCCCCGATCGCATGACGTTTGCGAACGGTTCTTCGCGACGCGATCCACAATGCCAGTCCGGATCCTGCAATGCTGATCAACAGCGACAGCAGAACGAGGCGTCCGTCGAAACGCAGCGGCACCGGCAATAGCAGGGCGAGCTTGCCCGTGTAATGCATCGACCAGGTGCCGACGCCGTCCGCAACGGCCGCGCCCGCAAGCCAGGGCAGCCACGAGCGTCCGCGATTCTCATCGATTCGCTCGGCCAGTCCGCGCGCCACATACGCGGCGATGATCGAGATTCCGATCGAAAGCGCGACCAGGATCGGGTCGTGGGAGGCAACGACCACCACACCACCGTCCGACATTTTTCACAGCCTCACTGCTGGGATCGCTATTTCTTGTAGGAGAAATTCCTACGCTTCAATGAGTAGTCGTCCGAATTCACTCAGTGAATGGTAGGTCTATTCTTGCACGCCAGCCCACCACGCTCGCGCTGAAATGCGAAACCCGCCATCTCAGAAACTCCCCGTTCGGGAACGCCGCCGACTCGAAGCGTCGATTCTCGAAGTGCAGGAACGCTATCGGACGATGTTCGAAGCCGCGCCGATCGGCGTGACGCATGTCGATCGCGAAGGGCGATTTCTCCGAGTCAATGATCGTTTCTGCGAGATTCTCGGCCGCACTCCCGAGGAGGTCCTCGGCCGCAGTGCCTTCGAGCTCGCGCATCCGGATGACGGCCCCGTCCCTCTGAAACTTTTCCACGACGTCATTACAGGCAGTCGCCGCACGGCGCGCTATGAGCGCCGCTATCTGCGCCCCGACGGAAAACTGATCCGCGCCCGAGTCACGATCTCGCCAATGCTCGACGCGAACGGCCTCGCCGAGTACGTCATCGGCCTCGTGGAAGACGTCACCGAGGAAGTCGAAGCGCGCGAGAAAAGCCGCATTCAGGCGGGCCTGCTCGATTGCGTCGATCAGGCCGTGATGTCGACCGATGTCGCAGGCGTCGTCACGTATTGGAACCGAGCCGCCGAGAAGATGTTCGGCTGGAGCGCGGAGGAAGCAGTGGGCCGCGATCTTCTCGAACTGACGATTCCGGTCGGAGACGCCGAGGAGATGAACGGCGTCCTCAGTGTTCTCACAACGGGTGAGAGCTGGAGCGGCGAGCTCACGCTCACGCGCCGCGACGGCACGACGTTCCCCGCGTGGATCACCGATGCTCCCCTGCTCGCGGAAAGCGGCGAGATCATCGGCGTCGTCGGTCTCGGGGCCGACATCACCGAGCACAAACGCAACATGAACGCGTTGCGCGCGCACAAAGTGCAGCTCGCCGAGGCGCAGGAAATTACAGGTGTGGGGAGCTGGACGTACAACCTCGAGACCGGTGAAGCGGAATGGTCCGACGCCCTGGTGCGGCTCTG
>DASYLL010000336.1:0-2099 GCA_036009605.1 Thermoanaerobaculia bacterium
CAGCGCGAGCACGCGTGGCGCGAACGGCGCCGCAGGCTCCACCGCCTCCAAACGCGCAGCGAGCGAAGCGAGCAACGGCTCGACATTTTCCTCGGGCGTCGAACCCTCGGCGCCAATCTGCAGCTCCTTCCGCTCCTGCCAAAGCTCCTTCACCGCGTACTTCACGAAGCTCAGGGCGTTGACCTTGCGCTGCGTGGCGTCGAAGCGGTCGAAGACCGCATCGATGGCTTCGATCACGATGGCCAGCGGGATGCCCGCGGCCTGCCACTCTTTCATCAACGCCCAGTCTTTCGTGTTCACGATGAAGGGCGTTCCGCGGCGGTGGGCAAAATGGGATTCGATCTCGGTGAAGTATTCGAGGGACACGCTCCCTCACCCTACGATCAGCTACAATCTGCCGTCAACCACGGAGCCCCTTGATGGAATCGGTCACGCCCCGAGCGGAAGTCACGGTTTACTCGCCGCTTTTTTCGCCCTTCCGCCAGCCTCTGCAGGGGCCAGCGGTCTCGATCGGTCGTGCGTCCGACTGCTCCATCCCCATCAAAGATCGTTATCTCTCACGCAAACACGCCGAAATCATCTCCAGCGGCAACGCGTGGGTCCTCAAGGATCTCGGCAGCGCGAACGGCACGTACCTCAACGGCTCGCGCGTCGAACGTGACGAGCAGCTCAAGACCGGCGACCGCATCCGCCTCGGCGATACGGAAATCGTCTTCGAAACCTCCGAGCGCAGCACCGATCGCTTCATCGCCGTCGCCGAGTCCGCGATCAGCGCAACGATTGCCATCCCCGTTCACGACATCGCCGACAAGCCCGAGGAGAAAGACGTCGCGCGACTGCAGACGCTCACGATGCTCGCCCGCGAGCTCATCGAAGACCGTCCGATGGACGAGCTGTTCGGCTTCATCGTCGATCGCGTGATGGAACACCTGCATCCCTCGCGCGCCGCCATCGCGCTCCTCGGGCACGACGGCCGTTCGTTCACGAAAGTCGAAGTGCGTCGTCAGGATGAGAGCGACGCGAGCGAGCTGACCATCAGTCACACGCTGCTCGCCGACATCGTCGAAGAAAAGAAAGCGCTCGCCTATGTCGACGTCGAAGCGGACGAAAAACTCCGCACCGCGAAGTCGATCATCATGCAGGGAATCCACTCGATCCTCTGCGCGCCGCTCATGATCGGCAACTCGGTCGTCGGCGTGCTGTACGTCGACTATCTGTTCACGCAGCGGTCGATTTCCGAGGATGACGTTCGGCTGGTTGCGCAGATCGGGCGTTTCGCGGCGATCAAGCTCGAAACGACGCGATTGCGCGAAGAAGCGATCCAGAAACGGATCATGGACGAAGAGCTGAAGATGGCGTCCGGCATCCAGCGCCGTCTCCTCCCCGCCGCGCCGACCGATGTGCCGGGCTTCACGTTCGTCGGAAAGAACGAGCCGTGCCGCACGGTCAGCGGCGACTATTACGACTTCGCGATTCGCCCGAACGGCAAGGTCTATTTCGTGATCGGCGACGTCAGCGGCAAGGGGGTCACGGCCGGACTGATGATGGCCGGTCTCCAGGTCGCGTTCCGCATCTTCTCGAAGAGCGATCCCGATCCCGCGACGCTGGTCACGCAGCTGAACGTCTCGCTGAAAGAAAATCTCCCGCAGTCGAAATTCGTCACGCTCTTCCTCGGCCGCCTCGACATCCACACCGGCGTCGTCGAATACGTGAACGCCGGCCACACGCCGCCGCTCTACCTGCACAAACACGGCGCCACCGAGCTCACCGACAGCGATCTCCTCCTCGGCGTGATCTCGCGTGCGGAGTTCGTGAATCGCGAGCTGCGTCTCGAGCCCGGCGACTCCCTCGTGCTCTTCACGGACGGCGTGACCGAAGCGCGGAACCTCGAGGGCGACGACCTCGGCACGAACGAGATCGGCGAAGCGCTCGTGAAGCTGCACGGATCGGATGCCGCCACGATCGCCGCGTCGGTGAACGAGACCGTGTTGAGGCACGTAGGCGAAACGGAAAATCTCGATGATGACGTGACGGTCGTGATCGTCAGTCGCACCGCGGCGTAGGTTTGGAGTGCGGCAGCCGCAGCTGCCGCTTTGGTA
>DASYLL010000337.1:0-7595 GCA_036009605.1 Thermoanaerobaculia bacterium
TGCCGAATGCCTGGAGCTGTGCGCCGACGCGTCCGTAGCAGACCGCCGATTTCGCGGATGCGAATTCGCGTGCGATGCGGCGGATCGTGTCCGCGTCGATGCCGGTTTTCTCTGCCGCGATTTCGGGCGTGATGTCTGCGATCGCGGCGAGTGCTGCATCGAGGCCGTTGAGTTTTTCCGGATGCGCGATGCGAAAGAGGTTCTCCTCGTTCATCGTGTTGATGATCGCCATGAGCAGCGCGGCGTCGGTGGCGGGGCGGATGAAGTGATGCTCGCTCGCGATGGCCGCGGTCTCGGTGCGGCGCGGATCGATGACGACAACTTTGCCGCCGCGTGCGCGGATGTCGGCGAGGCGTTTCGTCACGTCCGGCGCGGTCATGAGGCTGCCGTTCGAGGCGACCGGGTTGCCGCCGAGGATGAGGAAATAGTCGGTGCGGTCGATGTCGGGGATGGGGATGAGGAACTGGTGGCCGTACATCAGCAGCGACGTGAGTTGTTGCGGCAGCTGATCGACCGACGTCGCGCTGAAGGCGTTGCGCGTTTTGAGCAGACGCGCCAGTTGCGCGACGCTGAACGCCGTGCCGATATTGTGCACGGAAGGATTGCCTGCGTAGAACGCGAGTGCGTCGTTGCCGTGTCGCGTTGCGATCGCCGCGAGCTTTGTTGCGGCGAGCTCGAACGCTTCCTCCCACGAGATGGCGATCCATGCGTCGTCGACTTTTTTCAATGGATGGCGCAGGCGATTCGGATCTTCGTGGATGTCGATCAGCGCGACGCCTTTCGGGCAGATGTGGCCGCGGCTGAACGGGTCCGCGTCGTCGCCGCGGATGGAGACGATGTTCGGGCCGTCGACCTGGATCTCGAGGCCGCAGATGGCCTCGCAGAGGTTGCAGGCGCGATGGACGGTGCGGACGTCGGACATGGGCATCACTGTAGACTCGCGTGCGGTCAGAACGCCAGTTCCGCCGCAATGAACGGCTTCGCGTGCGCGCCTCCGCCAATGCGAAGCGTCAATGGCCCCAGCGCCGGCAATTCGACGTGAAAGTCGAGCGCCGGGCAGCAGCGTGATTCATTCGCAAGCCACTGCGCCAATTGGGCGGGCGAGAAATCGTTGCGATCGATCGAGAGCGCGTATCCATCCTCCAACTCCGTGCGCGTTGCTTTCGTCACGAGCGAGCGCGTCGCGGCGAGGTGCCGCTCGCGCTGTTCGGGTGTGAACGCGGACATGTCGCACACGAGCGGCCGTTCCGACACACAACATGACGACGCTCTCTGCGTCTCCGGCAGGTTGTCTTCGAGGACGACGAACACTTCCCACTCGTTCCCGTCGGGGTCGTGGACCCAGGTTTTGTCCTGCTTCGCGTAGCAGCAATCGGTCTGCATCTCATCGCGCGTGACGAGTCCTGCATCGGCCCAGCGCTGCCGGATGGCGAAGACGTCGTCGGTCGAGGCGACCTGGATGCCGAGGTGGGAGAGAGCGCCGGGTTCGGCGAGGGTGGGGACTTCGTTCAGGGCGAGATTCACCGGTGGATTCTGCACGTCGAACTTCGCGTACCCGGTGCGGACTTTCGAGGGCTCGATGCCGAGCATGCGGCGATAGAAGTCGATGCTCGTTTCGACGTTGCGGACGTTGATGGATACGTGAACTTTGAGGGCCTGAACTTCGGTCATGGATCGTCTCCTGATATTTGCGAAAGCGAATATGACGCAAATCTAGAGCCGAGCCATGTATTTGTCAAGGCGAATATGTGAAGTGCTGCTGCTACCGGTTCATACGGCGATCAGTCGTTGCATCTGCGGCCCGGCGACGACGCAGTCGCGCCCGCGGTGTTTGGCCTCATACAGGGCCGAATCGGCGGTGGCAAGAAGGCTCTCGCTGGTACTGGCATGATCGGGATAGACCGCAATGCCGACGGAGATCGTGACTGGCCCGAGTGGTTTGCCGGCGGCACGGACCTGTAGTGTTTTTGCTGCGAGGCGCAGTTGCTCGGCACGGGCGCTGACAGTAGCCAGGTCCGCACCCGGCATGATGGCCAGAAATTCTTCCCCGCCATAGCGGCAGATGATGTCCCGGTCGCGGAACAGTTCCATCATCAGCTGCGAGAGCTGCTCGAGGAGTGCGTCTCCGCCGGCATGGCCGTAGGTGTCGTTGTAGCGTTTGAAATGGTCGACGTCGATCATCATGACGGCGATGCTCGTCGATTGACGCTGGGCGGCGCGAAGCTCGTTCTCGAGCGATTCCTCCATGTGTCGGCGGTTGAAAAGACCCGTGAGTGGATCGTGCATTGCGCGGGTACGCAGCGTTTCCTGGAGTCGCAGGTTGGCGATTCCGAGCGACATCTGGTCGGCGACGCTTTTCGCGAGCTTCTCGACGTCGAGCTGAATCAGAGTGTCCGGATCGGCAACGAGATACAACACTCCGATCGCCTCTCCCTGGGCCTGCATCGGAACGCAAAGGGTCGCTTGTGCGCCATCGGCGCGCGAATGCCTGCACCGCAAGCCGGCACTGTCTTTCTCCACAAGGTGTGGGCGTCCCAGGCGCAGTGCCCAGCAGTCGGAGAGCCCGAATGTCGTAACTTCCGGAGCCTCGCCCCACCATGCCGCTGCCTCGACTGCATCCGGGGACGAGCGGACGGTAAACACAACGCCGCCGAAATGTGGGAAAAGGCGAGCGCCGAACTCGGGCAGAACGTGCCGCATCTCATCGATGCTGCCGCTGATCTGCAGCATCTCGCTCATTTCACTCAGAAGCGTGATTTCCATCGATCGCTGATGAAGCTCGTTCACCCTCTCCGCGAGTTGTTCGTTCACTTGAGCTGTTGCATTTCTGGCGGTGGTTCGCCGGACGATTTCCCGGCGCATTGCCAGCACGACGAATGCGAGCAGCGCAATGGTCAACGCAAGAGCCCAAGCACCGGTGAGCGCCGCTTGGCGTGCCTCCATGCGGACGGCCTGCTGCTCCGCACTCAGTTCTTCGCGCTCCTGCCGACTCAAGTCGCCAATGATCGACGCAATCTGATCGACGAGATCGATCTGGGCGTGCGAAGCGATCAGTGCTGTCGCTTGCGGAGGAGCACTGTCGGCAAGTCCGACAATCCTGCGGCTCAGTGTCAGGAACCGGTCGGCGCTCTGTTCGGCGCGTGCGAATTCGGCCGAACGATCGGGCTGTCTCGCAAGAGATCTCGCCAGCGCCGAGCTGTCGGCTGCGAGCGAGCGCGTCCCGCTGTCGTACGCTCGCAGAAACTCCTGGTCGCGCGTAATGACAAAGCCGTCCGATCCGCGCTCGACATCTTTCACATCGCCCAGTACGCCGTCGAGAAGCATGATTTCGTTGTGCGTTGCCGATGCGCGGTGCATCTGATTCAGGAGCTGGAACACGCTTCGCTCAAATGAGACGGCTCCTGCGACGAGGAGAAGTGCCGTAACAATCACGAGGGTATAGAGGTAGCGGGCGCGCAGGCGTTTGATTCTCACGTCTCTGCTGAAGGGCAACCGGCGTTCCACTCACGTGTTGCGCGTAACCGCAAGAAAACACTGTGCTGTCAGCGAATCCGCGAGAAAGTCAGCCGTTCGAATATCGGACGGCTGGTTGGAATTGCGACGGATCGAGGTTCGCAGTTCTGTGAGATGTGATCGGCTGTGCGCCGCGTTCAGCCGGCGATCGGTCCAGGGATGGCAAGAACCGGGAGCGGCGGTGGCGATGGCAGCCACAAACACCGCTGCACGAGCGCCCCGAAGTTCGCCAGGACTGAGCTCGATGTCAGGCCGTTCCATTCCTCTCCACGCTTCGACGACCGAAAACAAAGGTAGTTTTGCTTCTACGCGGATGTCTGAGTTGACCCGTCCGGCCACGCGCAGATACAGACGCGGTTGCCCGCGCGGTCGGCGAGCGTCCAGTGCGAGGGCGCATGCGAATCGTCAACGATGCGGCCGCCCGCGGCGAGGGCCGCCTCGAGCCTCGCCGCAACGTGCTCGCGCGCGACCGAAACGTCGAGGTGCATCGCGTGCCGCAGCGGTTTGGCCTCGTCGAGCTCCTGCAACCAGATCGTCGATCCGTGTCCAAGGGGATCACCTGCATTGTCCTCCGCCATCGGCATGTAGCCGAGGACGGCGCGCCAGAAGCCGACGTCGATCGCATCGCGCTTCGCCGCGATCGCGAGCTGCACCTCCTGGACGGCCGCACGATCCGCGACCGCACCATGCGCCCGCGCCACGGCCGATACGGCGCGCGCGAGCTCGACGTGTGGCGGTTCCATCAGCCATAGGTCGCGGTTCAGTCGAACTGTGAGCGCTGTATCGGCGATCGTCAGCAACGCCCCCGAGCCCTCGAGATCGGGAACCTTCGCAACAGCCTCGGCCAGGCGCGCCGCTTCGACCAGCGATCCGACCCGAAAGACAGCCGTCGCGCCACCGTGCAGTACGACCCAGTCATCGACACCTTCGGCGGCGAGGAAACTCTTCCAGCCTTGCTCGCTCATGCTCACTCTCCTCACTTCGTTGCAAATTCCGCCGTGCGTTCTGTGGCTTCTTTGACCTCGCCGAAACGCTTTTATGGATGGAGGATTTACCGCGGATGGAAGCCCACATCCAGGACGGTGGACACCTTCTTCTCGAAACGCACGCGACACCAGCCGTTGCATTTGATGAAGGATTTCATTGAGCGCACGAACGGGAAATCAAATCGGCATTGACTCAGGACTCTGGAGCGACCTTGCTCACGATCGGTCGTTCAAATTTCTCTTGAACAACAGAATCGTCGGACTTCGCGCAGTGATACTGGAGCATGCGCACCAGCACATGAGCGGTGCCACCCTCTTCGCGAACCTGAATAGTTGCGTTGACGGAACTGCCGCATACCTGATCAGGAAGCGTGAACGAATACCAGGCTCCTCGCGTATCCGACAGCTGGTCGTACTTTCGAATATGAACCGCGCCGATGGCGCGCGTGGTCCCCTGCTTGCTGTGTCGCCACGAAGGCGGCAAAAGCGACGATCGCAATCGCAGCATCGTAAAGATGCGCGCGTGAGCACGCCGCATGGGAACGTCGCGATCGAGCGTTCGCGGTAAGAAGGCGAACAAACGCCCAAAGTCCGGCAACGTCCGATAGTCTCCTCGTAAGGAAATTACCCCATGCGGGCTTGAATACCAGGTCGTTTGCAAGGAGTACCGCGACCGCAGCGACGAAAGTGAAGGACCGGAGCGGCTACAGACGCGCAGACCAGCGCAGGCAGAGATCGAAATCACTGGCGAACGCTTGATCATTTGGGACGGTCACAGTTCGATTGTAGCTCGCGACGAGCACCCACATTTTGGAGTGCGACTGCCGCACTCCAAATTACCGACGCGCCAGCGCCTTCGCTTCCGACTCCGACAATTCCGTCCCTCCGTGAATCTCATCCGACGGATCGGGCAGATACACACGCGACAGGTAGTCCAGCGCCAATGCCAGGCCCTGCCGATTGCGCATCGTCGCAATCAACGGCAGCGCGAGAGCAACTGTAAACGCGGCAGCAGCCATCCAGTTCGTGGCGCGGAATCCGAAATAGATCGCGGCGACGCCGATCAGGATCGGGATGCGATCGAGGATGAGCATGAACATCCAGATGTCGCCGTAGTTCCTCTGGAACAGCAGGCGACAGGACGAGCAGCGCTCGTGCGTGATAATCCATCGCCGGAACAGCGGGCCTTTGCCGCAGCGCGGGCATTTGCATCGCAGGCCACGTCCGAGAACTGTGCGGATGGGATCCATCACTGCGAACAACGGGTTCAGGCGCGTCGGGATTTCAACGGGATGACGAACTTCTCGGCCGTGTGCGTGTCGGAGAAGCGCACGACCTTCACATCGACGAGTCCCGCCGCTTTTCCCGCGGCCATCGAATCCGCCTCGGTGATCGTCTTCACGCCCTTCGGCCGGATGATCCAGAGCGCGCCGTTCGGTGTCAGCGAGCTCTTGAGCGTCTCCATCTTCTCGAGGTCTGCGCGCGTGCTCGCACCGTAGACGATCGCGTCGCTGTCCTTGCGGATGCGTCCGCGACTCACGGCAGCGCCCACCTTTTCGAGATCGGCGACGAACGCGTCGTCGTCGAGTTGTACGACCGACACGACGTGTCCCGCTTTGATGCCGATCTTCTCGACGACGCTCTTCGGATTGCGAATCTTCTCCGCCCACTGCGTCGCCTGCGGACCGAGCTCGAACGCCGCGACACCGCCATCGAACGTCACGTGCAGCATCGCATCGCGCGCATCGACGCTTTTGATTTTCGCGAACGGAATGAGCAGTCGCCGCTCGCCGCGAAAAAGGAGCTCCGATGTCTCGAGCAGCGCTTCGCCGTCGTACGTCGCACCTTCGTAATGGAGCCGCGACTTCGTCGTGTTGCCCATGGAGTACATTGTCGGGTCATGTTGACGAAACGCAAGCTCGGCGCCCTCGAAGTCTCCTCCCTCGGACTCGGCTGCATGGGCATGAGCCAGCACTACGGCCCCGCCAGCGAACAGGAATCGATCGCCACGCTCCACCGCGCCATCGATCTCGGCGTCACGTTCTTCGATACCGCCGAAGTGTATGGACCGTTCACGAATGAAGAGCTGCTCGGACGGGCATTCCGCGGCAAGCGCAACCAGGTGGTGATCGCCACGAAGTTCGGATGGCGCATCGAAGACGGACAAGTGAACGGCATCACCAGCCGGCCGGAGAGCATTCGCAAGGCGGTCGATGGATCGCTGCAGCGGCTGCAGATCGACACGATCGATCTGCTCTATCAACACCGCGTCGATCCCGAGGTGCCGATCGAAGAAGTGGTTGGCGTGATGAGCGAGCTCGTGCAGCAGGGCAAGGTTCGCCACCTCGGACTATCGGAAGCGGGCGAGCAGACCATTCGTCGCGCGTTTGCGGTGCACCCGATCGCGGCGCTGCAGAGCGAGTACTCTCTGTGGGAGCGCAATGTCGAAGACGGCATCATCCCGACGCTGCGCGAGCTCGGCATCGGACTCGTGCCGTTCAGCCCCCTCGGCCGCGGATTTCTCGCGGGCAGCGTGCAGCGCGCGGAGGAGTATCCGGAAGGCGATTTCCGCCGCAACGATCCGCGATTCCAGGGCGAGAACTTCGACGCGAACATGCGCGCCGCGGCGTCGGTGCGCGAGCTTGCGGCGAAGCGCGGCGCGACGCCGGGACAGATCGCCCTCGCGTGGCTGCTGCAGAAAGGCGACAACATCGTGCCGATCCCGGGAACGAAGCGGCGGACGTATCTCGAAGAGAACGTCGCGGCCGCGGACATCACGTTGAGCGGGGATGAGATGCGCAGGATCGATGAAGCGCTCGCACCCGCGAAAATCGCGGGGCCGCGCTACAACGAGCGCGCGATGAGTTACGTCGATCGGTGAGTCACCAGGCGTAGCCGAAGCTGACGCCGAACCAGGGAAGCACCTCGCCACTACCGGCCGCTGGAGTGAACGTGGAGCGAAAGACGAAGCCTCCGTCGGGTTTCTGGTAGCGATATCCGACCAGTCCGGTGACGAATGTCGAGGAGAAATCCTCTTCGTCGCCGAATGGCCAGCTGATGTTCTGCTCGTCACCCAGCAGGACGGTGACCCCGCCG
>DASYLL010000338.1:0-23017 GCA_036009605.1 Thermoanaerobaculia bacterium
AGCGGCAGCTGCGGCTGCCGCACTCCAAACTATCGTTGAGTCACTCGCTTCCAGGTTGCGCTCATCGCCCAGCTCAACGCGACGGCTCCGAGGAACACCAGCGAACCTTTCGCGGCGCCCGACAGTTTCGCGTCGAGCAGCGCGTACTGCAGCCACGTCACGCAGACGTAGTGCAGGAGATAGATGCCGTAGGCGTTCGCACTGAGACTGTCCGCGACGCGGTTCGGCTTCCGCACGAAGCGCGTGAAGAACGCGAGACACGCGAACGACGACGCGGCGCACGAGAGCACGAACGTGAAATTGCCGAACGTCGTGAGCCCCGCGCTCGGTCCGCCTTTCGCGAACGACGACATCACGGTCAGGAACGCGATCACGGCGATCGCGAATCCGAGGAGCGATGCTGCGATCCACAGAGGCCAGCGCCGTGCGAGTTTTCCGTCGTTCGCCAGCAGTCCGCTGTTCAATCCCGCGGCGCCGATCCCGATGCCGATGATGAAGTAGACGGCGTAATGCAGGATGCGGCTCGTCTGTACGAAGAACGGACCCGCGCTCGCCCAATGCATCGACGTGAATGCTCCTGCCATCGGCAGATACACGATCGCTGAAACTGCGATCAACGCTGCGAAGAACGCAATCGGACGAGTGCCGAGTCTTTCTGCAACGCGTCCCAGCGCGCTGAAGAATCGTGGCGCGATCGTATGCACGATCGCCGCGACGCAGACGAACGCGAGCAGCACCCAGAGGAACCACGCCGGCCCCGCGGGCCACTTCCCGATCGCCAACCATTGTGTGACGAAGGATCCGGATGGCTTCTCGATCGTGAGATACGTCGGATAGTAGGCCAGCGGCGCGAGCACGGCCGCTGAGAGGAGAAACGGAATCCCCAGTCTCACCAAACGATCTTTGACGAATGTCCCCGCGCCTTTGCGCGTGAGACTGCTCCACGCGAACACGCCCGAGATGAGAAACATCAGCGACATGAAGAACGTGTCGTTGAATCCGACCAGCAGATCGATGCCCGGCCAGCGCTGGCTGTCGACGACCGGGAACGCGCTCCAGATCATCTGCCCGTCGAGCGATTTCGGCGGCGGTGGCGCATAGGAGTGATACGCGAGCACCGCGTGATGCGCGACGACGAGCAGCGTGAGAAACATGCGCAGATATCCGAGCGGCACGTTGCGGCTCGCGTCATTCGTGGGAGAAAAGGTATTCGTCATGGAGAACCTCGTTCTTTCGTTTAGGCACACGCGTAGCGGACACCCCGCGCCGATGTGCAGTTAATGAGTCAGTTGGTGCCGGCTAGACGAAGTCGCGTTTGCGGGACTGGAGGACGAACGCGAGACTGAGCAGAAGAACAGACACGAGCAGTTCGACGACGATCAGTGTCACCGACATCTGATCCCACACCGCGCCGTGTCCCTTCATCCCGCGAGCGATGTTCGGCTGGTGGTTGAGCCAATAGAGGAATCCCTGCAGGAAGAGATTGGCGATCGCCATCGCCGTGATCGTCCAGCCCTGCGACTCGCTCACGATGGCGACCGTCAACAGCAGGCAATAACTGGCCAGCAACTGCGTGAGCACGATCGACGTGAACGGAATGAGCGCACCGTCGCGCGCGCCTTCACTGCTGAAGAGAAGCAGCGCCGCGATCGTCAGCGTCGCCCACGGAATCAGATACAGCGAGAGGTTCGCGAGAATCTTCGCCGTCGTGTACTCCTTCGGCGAGATCGGCAGCGTCATGATGAACGGCAGCGTGTGATCGCTCCGCTCCTGGACCACCGTGACCATGGCCAGATGAATGCCCATCGTGATCATGACCGTCAGAAGCAGCACCGTGCCGGCGTAGAACGATGCTTCGCTGCCGAGGGCGATGAAAGCGAGAGCGAGGAGGCCGCCGGCGGTGTAGGCGGCGATCGGCCCTCGCTGGAAATACCAGTCCTTGAGGATGAGGCGTTTCACCATGAAGTAGTTCATGCGACGTTTCCTTCTCTGCGGCTGATCACGTTCGTGACGAAGATCTCTTCGAGCGTCATCGGATCGATCGCGTGCACCGTGGCGCCGGCGTGCTGATAGACGGAGGCCATCTCGGGGTCATAACTGCTCGTCGTCACGATCGTCAGCCTTCCGCTGCCGACTGTGGCCACCGTGCCTGGGAGCGACGGCAACACGACGCCCGGCGGCACATCGAGGCGCACGCGACGCCAGCGTTCGAGGAACGATTCTTTGTCCGCGGAATCGATGATCCGTCCGCGATCGATGAAGGTGATCTGATCGGAGATCTGTTCGACGTCGAGCGTGTTCTGCGACGAAAAGAAGATCGTCCGATCTTCATCCGTCAGCACTTCCATCAGCTCGCCGAGCACTTCCTGCCGCGCGACGGGATCGAGGCCGGTGGTCGGCTCGTCGAGCACGAGCAGTCGCGGGCGTCGCGCCAGGATCAGCAGCAGCGATGCTTTGACGCGCTGACCGTGCGAAAGTCCTTTGATCTTCTGATCGGAACGCAGGTCAAAACGCTTCAGCAGCAGTTCGGCGTACGGCTGATCCCACTTCGGAAAGATCGAGCGGACGAACTCCATGTGCCACGCGACCGTCGCGTTTTTGTAGAGCCGCAGATCTTCCGAAGCGAAGCCGATGTCCTGCTTCGCGAGCGCTTGCTCTTCAGGAATCCGCTTGTCGAGAACGCGGACGGTGCCGCAGTCCTGAAGCACGAGACCCATGAGAATGCGAATCGTCGTGGACTTGCCGGCGCCGTTCGCGCCGATGAAGCCCATGATGCTTCCGGTCGGAAGCGCCAGACTGATGTTGTCGAGCTTGAAGTGCGAATACTCCTTGCTCACCCCTTCGAACTGCACGGCCATGTCATTCATCGACTTCCTCTTTCAGCCGCTCCGCGGCTTCGCGCACCCTCTTCCCCAACTCCTCGGGTGCAAGTCCCAACAGCGTCCCCAACCGCACGACCTCGCCGACATGCATCGCCAGCTCGTCGTCATAGAGCCGTGGCCTTAGATCCGGCGTCTCGGCAACGGTCGAGCCCTTCCCGTGCTGCGTGACGATCACGCCTTCACGCTCGAGCTCGAGGTACGCCCGCTTCACGGTGATCACGCTCACGCGCAGTACCACCGCGAGTTGCCGGATCGACGGGATCTCGTTGCCCGGAGCCCAGTCGCCAACGGCGATGCGACGGCGGATCTGCTCCATGATCTGGAGATACATGGGCCGGCCGTCGGCTTTTGAGATGACCAGGTCACTGTGTATACCCACATACTGAGTATACACAGCAAAGTTTCACGGTCAATGGGGAAAATTTGCAGCGAGCCGGGATCAGCGTTCCGGATAAGCTCAGCTGGTGAAGCGCGAGATTTCGTTCACGAGCGTGGTCGCGGGCCCGAACCGGTCGATGATCCGCGTGAGACCACAACGCCGGGCGACCGAATGGTTGCCGTCTGGGAGATCACCCGCAACGCACTGGCGTGGACGCATGCTTCCGAACCAGGACTTCAACGATCTGTTGTCCGAGTTGAACGCACACGCCGTTGAGTTTCTCGTCGTGGGCTCAGGCCGCGCCACGCTTCCGAAGCTCTTCCCGGATCACTCGCCGGAGCGTCCTCTCCAGCGGCACGGTTCGATTCGCGATGTGCTCACGCAGGGCGGTGTTGATCATCGTCTGGTAGTTGCCGCCGCCAGCGGCGTTCACCTGCTCGCGAAACCACTCCAGGACGTCATCGTCGATCCGGATGGTGATCCTGGACTTCCCTTGCGGTACCGGCACAACAGGACCGCGTTTTCCTTTCGAAAAGTCGTCCGTCTTCTTCATCTGTGTCTCCTGTCGTAAAGATCACGTTGTGGCGCAGTACCGATCCGGGCGGAAATCAATCGAATCCGGTCATCGCGGTAGGTGTACACGACCACGAGCAATCGCCCGAGAAAGTCGACAGCGAGCGTCTTGCACCGCTGCTCCTCGGTACTCGTATCTTCGATCGTGATTGCATCGTCATCCTCAAAGACACCGACGGCGTCGGCGAAATGCACGCCGTGCTTCCGATAGTTCGCGGCTGCCTTGTCCGGGTCCCACTCGTACTGGGCCACGGCACCATGATATGCACAGATGTATGCACAGGCAATGCGTAGCTGCGGCTACCGCCCTCCAAACCGAAGCGACGCCAACAGATCCGCGACCCCGCCGGCCGTAAGCCACTCCAGCGTCTCTACCTTCACAACCACCTCCTCCGCCCGCCCCTCCCCGATCACCGCACCCGCGCAGCGAAGAAACTTCTCGCGCATCAGCGCACGCGCGTTCTCCGGGTTCCCGGCGAAGCCGCGGGGAATCGAAACCGCACGTGTGAGTAGGCGTCCATCGCGAACGCGAATCGCGACTCTCGCGCCGAGCGGTTTCGTCGACAGTTGAAACTCCATCGCGCCGGTTTCACCCGCGGATGCGGCGAGCGCGCGTACAAGACGCAGCGTTTCCCGCAAACGGCGAATGCGGCCGGCGCGGCCGAATGCCTGTCCTGCGAGATGCCAGGCGAAACCCGCAGCTTGCAGCGGACCAACGCGACGCAGCGCGGCGCCAATCGGGATGTCTGCTTGCAGCGCTTCGACCGTGAGTGCGACGTCGTGCACGCTGCGCACGCGCGACGCCAGTCCCCACACACGCGGCTCCTCAATCCACGAACGCTTCAACTGCGCGGGCGTGAACTCGCGCGCGAGAATCGCGGATGCGATGACGAACGGCGTCGAGAACGTCAGCGTCGCGATGCGCGAGCGCGCGCCATCGAGATACGGAGCGGAGTGCGCATCCATCCCGACCGTGAACACCGATCCCGAAACTTCAACGGACAGCGCATCGTCCGCGGAAACGTTCTCCTCGCGCACGAGCGCAAGCGTCGCATCGAGCGCCGAACAGAGATAGCCGCAGACGGGATAGATCTTGTAGCTGTTCGTCTCCGTGTGCCATCGCTCGCCGAGCCCGCCGAGAAAATCGCGCACCGGTACACGCGCGTTGATGGCGAAGAAGCCACGCGGATCATCGAGCAGATTCTCCTGCGCCGCGAGACCTGCACGCACCGCGTCGACCGCCTCCATCCCCATCCGCACCGGCCAGCCCGCGCACATCACCTTCGCATCCGATCCAAGGAACGACGGAAACAACGCCTGCGCGGGATACGAAAGCGCGAATGCGAGCGCTTGCGAAAACTGCTCTGCCGACAATCCCTCGAGCTTCGCACGCGCAGCCGCCGCAGCGAGCAAGTGAAGGTGCGTCGCCATCTGCCCGCGCGTCGAGCCGACGGCGCACACCATGTTAATGCGCGCCGCGACTTCATTCGCCACGATCTGCGCGAGCAGCAACTCCTCGCCCGTTCTTCCTTCCGCCAGCGCAAGCGGCACGAGCACCGACGAATGTCCGGTGTGACCGCCGAGCATCACGTCATCGAAGTCGAGCACCATCGACCACGACGCCATCAGCATCGCCGCATGCGAGGCAGGCGCGCGAACACCACTCGGAATGATCGTCGAAGGACCGTCGCCCGGCGATGGAAACGCCTGCGCGAGTGGCGCGCCGAGGTCGCTCGACCAGCCGCTGAACACGGCGCCGAGCGTCGACAGCACCTGATTCACCGCCGCGTCGCGCACACGACGCGGCACCTGTTCGAGCGTCAGCGCGGACGCCCATTGCGCGAGTTGCCGCAGCGCGGACTCACTCACGAATCGGTGGAGCCCCCTCGAGGAGTTGCGCCTCGTTCTCCTCCATACAATGGAGGCGCATCACTGACAATGCTTCGGGGGCACATCGATCCGTTCCGCTCGCGATGACAACACTAGGCATGCGCAACTCCCAACTCCACAGCCCTCGGGAAGTGCGCGGGTGGTTCCTTTCTCTTCGTCTGTTCGAGCAGCGCGCGGAATCCCAACTCCTCCGCGAGCCGCTCCATCTCCAGCACATCCTCCAGCGGCAGATCGAATCCGAGACTCACATCCTGATAGCGATGCTCGAGCGCCAGCATCATCGTCTCGGCCATGCACGCGTACGCGTTGCCCGGCCCGATCGACGCGTTGAAGCCGAGCATCGAATCGCCGGGCATGCGCACGATGCCGCCATCGAGCACCGTCACGTCCGGCCGCCGCATACGCACGTCAAGGGCAACGTTCGACGGGCGCGAGACATCACACACGATCGCGTTTTGCCGCAGATACTCCTCGCGCACGATCCGCTCCGTCGTGCTCGTGCAACACACAACCACATCCACCTCGGGCAACAGCGCCGCGGGCTCGACCGAAACAGTGATCGCGTGAGTACGCGCGATGAGCTGTTCGCCGAGGCGGATCAGCGTTGCGCGATCGGCGCGCGGCGGCGCATCGAAGTCGAGCTCCGCAATCCAACTCGCAACAGAGCCCGGCTCGAACGCGAAACCGCCGCGCACATGCTGAAGCGACCACACCATCCGTCCCGCGACCTGCAACAGACGCTCGCGGCTTTCTTTCGGATGCTCCGGATTGCCGAGCAGGACGAGACGTCCTGCATCGCGCGACAGCAACACGGACAGCGCTGCGCCGACTGCGCCGCCCGCGCCGATCACGCCAACCGCGCGTCGCGACAACGCCCAGTCACGATTCGCGGCGGCGAGTCGAATCGTCTGTCGCGCGGCAACGGCCGTGTATGAATTGCCGCTCGTGAGCGCGGGCAGATCGTGACCTTTGAGCGACAGACCACCGTTCGTCACGACCGACGTGAAGGCGCCAAGGCCGACGATCTTCGCGCCGCGTTTCTTTGCGACCTTCACCGCGTCGACGATCTCGTTGAGCGCCTGTTTGGGCGACATTGCCTTCAACTCTTCGGCGCGTCGCGGCACGAGAATGAACTCGCCGTACGCCGATTTGCCGTTGTTCGCGACAACACGCGTTTCGCCGATCACGAGCGGATCGAAGTTGTCGCCGAGCGCCGTCGAGATCTTGCTGAGCTGCTCATCCGAAAGCACGGCCAGGCTGTGATCGAGATCGCCGAAATCGCTCCACGCCAGCGGATGCGCGATGAACGCGAAGCGCCCCTCATTGCGATTCGCTTCGCGGCGGATTCGTTTTCTCCCGAGATCGATGCTCGGAACTTCCGCCGCGGCGGGTACCGGTCGATAGCCGGTGATCGGCGATGTGAGCACCGCGAGATTGCCGCGCGCGATGCGCTCGAACACGCACTCGAGCGATTGCAGGAAGATCTCGCATTCGTCCCATGTCGCGGTGAGGGGCGGCTCGATGCGCAGCACGCCGCCCTGATTGAGCGTGTAGCCGACGCGGATGCCTTCGACCTGCAGCAGGTGACTGACGACGATCGCAGTGAGCGCTTCCTGCTCGCCGAGATAGCCGAGGAGACCCTCATCGACGTTGTCGCGATTGAGGCCGAAGCTCATGCCGAGGAGATAGCCGCGGCCGCGGACGTCGCCGATCATGCCGGGATAGCGCGCGCCGAGTGCGAGCAGGCTTTCTTTCAGGCGCGCGCCGTTTTCCGCGACGTGTGTGAGCAGTGCGTGACCGTTCTCTTCGAGCAGATCGATCGTCGCGATTCCCGCGCGGCACGCGAGCGTATTTCCGGCGAACGTCGACGTGTGCTTGCACGCGAAGTCTTCGTTGTACGCGGCGGCGGTGGAGATGCACGCGCCGATCGGAACGAGTCCGCCGCCGAGTGCTTTTGCGACCGTCATGATGTCCGGCGTGATGCCCAGCTCGCGGCAGACGAACATCGCGCCCGTGCGTCCCAGTCCTGTCTGAATCTCATCGGCGACGAAGAGCGTTCCCGCTTCGCGACATGCTTTGCGCGCGAGTCGCAGATAGCCCGCGGGCGGTTCGACGATTCCGCCTTCGCCCTGAATCGGCTCGACGAGAAATCCGGCGTAGCGTCCCGATGCGAGTACGCGGCGCAGCGCGTCGATGTCGCCGTATGGCACGTATGCGAAGCCCGGCACCGGCGCGCCGAATCCCTTCTGATACTTCTCTTTGTCGGTCGCGGACAAGGCGCCGAGGGTCTTGCCGTGGAAGCCGTTGCTGGCGGAGAGAATGTCGTGGCGTCCGGTGGTCGAGCGACAGAGTTTGATCGCGGCCTCGATCGCTTCCGCGCCGCTGTTGCCGAACGTGACGTACTCCATGCCGGCCGGCGCGATTGCGAGCAAACGCTTCGCGAGCTCGCCCGCGGCATTGAGATACGAGGGCTGCACGAAGCTCGGCTCGCCGCTCTCGTGGACCGCCTGCAGCGCGGCCCAGATGCGCGGCGGATTGAATCCGAATGGCAGCGCGCCGTACTGCGCGAGGAAGTCGAGATAGCGCCGCCCCTCTTCATCCCACAGCCACGAGCCCTCGCCGCGCACGAACGATTTGTCCATGCCCATCTGCGCGAGCGCGCGTCCGAGCTCCGGATTGACGTGACCGCGGAACGGATGCATCGCGAGCTTGTCGCGCAGCTTCGGGCGCACCGGTGGCCGCTCCGACGGCACTTCGACCGCACGCAGTTCGAGGCGATGCGGCCCCGTCATCGCGGGAGGCGGAGGCGGAACCTGTGGCTGCGCAAGCGCAACCGTTTCGGGCGCGCTCTGAATGTGGCGGATGACGTCGCGCAGACTGGAACTGCCCTCGAAGAATCGATCGACGTCGACATGAATGCCGAACGTCTGCTCGATCGATCCGAGGAGCGAGATCACGACGACGGAGTCGAGCCCATAAGAAAGGATGGAGCGTTCGAGATCGATCTTGTCCGGCGATAGCTTCGCTTCTTTCGCCAGCCGTTCGACGAGCCACTTCTCGATGCGCTCGACGCCGCGCGTTTTCGCCGGCGGGACCTGTTGCTGTCCGAACAACACCTGGTCGCGCCACTCGAAGAGCGTCTCGAGCTGTCCGGCCACGAGCTCCTGCTTCGCACGCGCGCGCTGTGTCTTGCCGCTCGATGTCTTCGGCAACGCGCCCGGCTTGAGCAACACGACCGCCGACACTTCGACCGCAAACTCCGCGGCGACGGCAGTGCGGATGCGCTCGATCAATGATTCGGAATCGAGGTCATGCCGCTCTTCACGTTTGATTTCCGCGAGGATGACCAGCCGCTCCGCGCCGCCACGCTCGACCGAAACCGCCGCGACGAACGCAGGCCGAATCGCGGGGTCGCACGCTTCGACGATCTGCTCGATGTCCTGCGGCGCGATGTTGCGGCCGCGCATGATGATGATGTCTTTGATGCGGCCCGTGACGTAGAGCGATTCTTCATGGAGGAATCCGAGGTCGCCGGTGCGGAAAAACGGCCCCTCCCCACCCTCCAGCCGAGCCCCGAAGACCTCCGCCGTCACCTCGGGCAGTTGCCAGTACCCCTGCGCAACACTGTCGCTGGCAATCCAGATCTCTCCGATCTCCCCTTCCGCGCACTGGCGCCGCGTGTCCGGATCCGCAATGACCACTCGCGAATCGAGAACCGGCACACCGCAGTTCGCGACTTCGACAACCTGCTCGTCGCCCGCAGCACGTACGCGGCGGCGTTCGAGGCTCTCGCGGGAGAAGGCGGTCGCACCGTTGTGGCTGCCGCTGACGAACAGCGTGTTCTCCGCGAGTCCATACGCGGCGAACATCGACGACGGACGGAATCCATGCGGCGAGAAGCCCTTCGCGAAGTTGCGCATCGTCTCCGCGCGCACGGGTTCCGAGCCATTGAACGCGACTTCCCAGCTCGAGAGATCGAGACCTTCGCGCTCTTCGACTGGGATGTTGTCGACGCACAGCTGATAGGCGAAATCGGGCGCGCCGCTGAACGTGGCGCGGTAGCGCGTGACCGCGTCGAGCCAGATCCGCGGCCTTTTCAGGAAATCGACGGCGGCCAGCAGATAGCACGGGACGCCGTTGTAGAGCGACGCCAGCACGACGCCGATCAATCCCATGTCATGGAAGAGCGGCAGCCACGACACGATCACCGTGTCATCCGTGTGGCGCACGCCCACCTTCATGAGCGCCTGATTGTGAAGAATGTTGCCGTGGCTGACCATGACGCCCTTGGGCGCGGATGTCGATGCCGACGTGAATTGGAGAAATGCCAGCGCCTCGGGGCCGACATTCGGATCGGTCCATGACGCAGCTTCTTCGGCTGCAACATCAGCGGTGACCAGCCACTCGATCTTCGCCAGGTACGGCAGGTCGTCGAAGCGCTCCCGGAACTGCTTGTAGACGCTCTCGGTCGTCAGCGCCACTTTCGGCTGCGCGCTGGCAACGATCGACTCGAATCGCTCGAGATTGCGGTTCATGCGCGGCGGGTAGGCCGGCACGGCCACGGTCCCGGCCGCAATGCATCCATAGAAGGCTGCGATGTACTCGGTGCCCTGCGGATAAAGGAGCAGCGCCCGCTCACCTTTCGCACCCATCTGTTGCAGGCGACCGCCAATGGCGCGGGCGCGCTCATCGAGCTGCGTGAACGTCAGAGTATCCGTCTCGCGCCCCGCGGACAGGAACGTATACGCATTGCCGCCACGTCCTTCTTCGGCGCGTCGCCGCAATATGTCCAATAGAGAACGTGCGCTCATTCGACTCCCGTGTCTCATAAGAGACGAAAAACAATTCCTGCACCGTGAATTACTGCGAAAACCTCAATGTTTGTGGGAGCCGTCTTTATACGGAAATTCAATTTCGATGTCAATTATGTGTTTGTGGATTCCCTTTTTTCCGGATTTACATTAATTGCCGGTTGCGTTATAAAACCCGCAAGTCACTTCCAATTTTAATCACGTCGTCTGCATTGGCCGCTGCACGGCCGCGGCGGAGGGTCTATGAATTTTCTGAAACGGGACCGGGAGACACTCGAAAAATATCTCCCGTCGTTCGATGCGAAGATTTCCGAGCTCCCAATGTCTCAAATGGAACAACCGGGAAATCCAGGATTGTCCATTCTTCGACAATTGGAGGGAACCGCACTGCTCGTGCCTGTAGAGCATGGCGGAAAAGGCGCCAGCCCGATCGACGCCATCCAGATCCAGCGGGCCGTCGCTACACGGTCACCGTCTTTGGCCATCGCCATGACCATGCACAATTTCTCCGTGGCCACATTGTGTGAATACCTCTTCTATGGCGACTACACCGTCAATCTGCTCAAAGACATCAGCGCGGGACAACTACTCGTCGCGTCCGGCTTCGCCGAAGGACGCACGGGCACGAGCATTCTCGATCCGCTGATGAAGGCCACGCCGCAGCCGGGCGGCGGCTATGCAATCAACGGCAGCAAAAAGCCGTGCAGTTTGTCCAATTCGATGCATATCCTCACCGCGAGCGTCGCCGTGCAGGGCAATAACGGCAATGGCACGCGCCGCGCGGTCGTCGTCGTTCCCGCCGATGCGGAAGGGCTCTCGCGCAAACCGTTCTGGAGCAGCGACGTTCTGCGCGGCGCCGAGAGCGAGGAGCTCTGCCTGACCGATGTCCGGATCACCGACGAACAGTTGTTTTACCCGGAGGTCGAAGAGAGCCTCGATGCAGTCGAGGCGGGGGGATTCCTCTGGTTCGAGCTGCTCGTCGCGGCCTCGTACCTCGGCATCGCGTCCAGCCTGGTCGAGCGCGTCATCGCCGGAGCCCGCGGCGACGCGAACGAGCGCATGCAATTGGCCATTGAAGTCGAAGGCGCGATGTCCGCATTGGAAGGAATCGCGCGCGCGATGCTCACCGGCGAGCGCGGCGAAGCCATTCTCGTGCAATCGCTGCTCGTGCGCTTCGCCGTCCAGCAGGCCATTGAACGCGCATCGTCCCGCGCCGCCGAGCTTCTGGGCGGCATGGCCTTCATCAAGTCACCCGACGTTGCCTACCTGTTCGCCGCCGGCCGTGCATTGGCGTTCCATCCACCGTCGCGCCTCAGCGTCGCGCCCGCGGTCGACGGCTATCTCAATGGCAAACCGATGCAGGTGGCCTGAAGGATTGCACCCCTGAGGACCCATTCCATGGATAAATACAATCGCTTCCACACGCCCACGACGTTCACGCTCATCCGCCTCGACTGGGCAATTCTGATGTCGATCGGACTGGCCCTGGTCATCATTCACTGGAGAGAAGTGCATTGGTGGCGTTTCGCCTGGGCGTTCGCATTTCCCGATCTCATCGCCACGTTCCCCGGCCTCTATTTCTATTACGGTCGGCGTAAAGGCGATCACCGTTCCATCCCAGCAGTGATTCATCAGCTGTACAACTTTGGACATAGTTTCGCCGGTATTGGGCTCTTCTGTACGATCTGGTGGTTCATTACAGGACAACTGGAGTGGGCCATGCTGGCGTTCCCCATTCATCTCGCCGGTGACCGCTCCGTCTTCGGCAATACCTATAAGCCGTTCGGCACCGCATTCGAGCCCGTTCGCCATGAAGCATTCCGGCGTTTCGAAACGGAGTACAAGTCGTCCGGCGCCTGGTAGGAGTCTCTATGACCGCGACCATCCCCCGTGAAGCGGACTGGCTCGAGGCACCGACCCTCATTGAAGGTGCCAGCCGCCTCGAGCTCACACCGCGCGATTGCGATCTCGATTACTGGTTCACCGCCGTTGCCCAGGGAACGCTCCGCGGCATGGTCCGCGGACACTCCCCCACCGCGCGCGTCCCCGACTACATGAAGAAGCCCGGTCCATTGCGCAGCGCAATCATGAGCGAGATGGCCTTCCGCACGATTTCCGAGGAGAAGGCCACACGCGCTATCGCGCACATCGCCGCCAATGCGCCGGACATTTACACGATGGAGTTCTATACGACGCAGATGATCGACGAAGCGCGCCATTCACGCGTTTTCCGCGGTCATCTGCTCGAGCTCGGCGTGCCCGAGAACGAGCTGTGGGCCACAGTCGAGCAGATCAGTGGCGCCGATGCACGCGCCGTCCTCGAGCCGCTCGAAGACTGGGCGCTGCCGATGATCCGCGATCAGCGCGACTTCATCGCCGGCGCCGTCATCCTCACGATCATCGTCGAAGGAGTGCTCGCACCTGCCGCCGAGCTCTCAGAGCGCAAGTGGCGTCTGCTCGATCCGGCCGGTGCGGAAATCGAGCGCGGCGCCAACATCGACGAGATCCGCCATCTCACCGTCGGCAGCTCCGTCGTTCGCGAATATCTGCGCGAGCGTCCCGAGGAGAAGCAGCGCGTGCTCGACATCATCGTGCAGGGCCGCGAGCTCTGGACGCGCGTCCCCACGTTCGACGTGATCTTCAAACGCGAAACGAATTTCCAGCTGGGGATGGAGCAGCACGCAAGCGTCGTCGGCGACTACGAGGTCTGGCCGGGACGGCAGCTCATCGATACGACCGCCGAGGAGCGGCTGGAGACCGCGCAGACCTGGTCGATGGAAATGCAGGACAACCGCCTGCGCTACATGGGGCTGGAGGAGGCCATTCCATGACGGAGCCCGAAGCGCTCTCCCAACCACCCGATCCCGACCGTCTCGCCGCCGCCATCCGCCGCCACCTCGGACTGCGCGACAAGGATCGCGTCTCGCTCGAAGAGGTCGGCGAGCTGTCGAACATCAACTACGTCTATCGCGTCGAAACACCGACGCGATCGCTCTATCTCAAGGCCGTTCCCGAACGTCCGAAACGGCTGCCGATCAAGTTGCCGCGCGAACGCGTGTTTTCCGAGGCCGAGGGATTGCGCACGTTCGGCGCGCTGGCGGGAGACGATCTCGTGGTGCCCGAGGTGCTGTTCGTCGACGGCGAAGAAATGGCGCTGGCGATGAGCGACGTCGGCGACGGCCGCGAGATTCTCTTCAATGCGCTTCCCTACAGTCTCCATCTGATCACGGAGCACGCGGAAGCACTCGGCCGCGCACTCGGAAACGTACACGCCGGCACGCACGGCAAAGGCAGCCCGCGGCCCGCGCAGGAGGAAGCCATCATCCGCAAAGTCGTCTTCGACGGACTCCTCGGCCCCGGTGCGAAGCAGGTCTTTCCCGAGCATTGGGACGCGGTCAACGCGGAGATGCAGCAGCATCGCGAGTGCCTCGTGCACGGCGATCTCTGGAGCAAGAATCTGCTCGTGCGTCGCGGCGCGCCGATCGCGGTCGTCGATTTCGAAGGCGTCACCTACGGCGACCCCGCCTTCGACCTCGGCACACTCGCCGCCGTCGTCATGCTCCCCGCGCTCGAAACGCCCGCGCTGATGCCGGAAGCACTCGATTTCATTGGGAAATTGCTGCAATCGTGGTCGTCCGCATGCGGCTCGAAATCGTGGGCGCGCGATGTACGGCCGCGCACGTTCCGCGCGATCGCGACGTTCCTCGCGGCGCGCGGGTTCGGGCCGTTCGCGTATTCGATGAGCGAAGCCGCGCGGAATCGGATCCGCGATCTCGCACGCGCACTCGCGGCGAATCCTCCGGCGACCTACGAAGCGTTTCGCGCGTGCGTCAACTCCGAAGCGCTGTCCGAAATCGCGAGCTGACCATGCATCCGAAGGTCCACGCATCGATCGACGACGTCGGCGCGGAACGGCTCGCGCAACTACCGACCGGGCTCGATTTCTCGTTCGGTCTCCTGCGCGCCATGGAGCGCTCACTGTGGGGCGAGCTCGCGGTGCGTTATGTGACGGTCGAGGACGACGCCGGCAAGTTGCTTGCGTTCACGCCCGTCTATCTCGGCAGCAATCTCAATCTCAATGCGCTCCTGCCGAAGGCCATCCAGACCGGCTACAACGCCATGGTCTCCGCCCTCGGCACCGCGATGGCCACGCGCGTGGCCGTCGTCGGCGTGCTGATCTCCGACCGCGGCTGGATCCCGATGCACCCCGAACTACAGGATCGCGCGGGTGCGCTGAAACTGCTGCTGAAGGAAATCGACCGCGTCGCGAAGGAGCATCACGCTCAGATCACGATGCTCAAGGACATCCACAAAGACTACCCCGCGGAAGAGCGCGCGTTGATGCGCGCGGCCGGCTATACGGAAGGATTTTCGCTGCCGACGATCCGCATCAATACCGACTACCGTTCGTTCGATGAATATCTCAATCAGCAACTGTCCAAAAACGGACGCAAACACGCGCGCAAGCAGTTCGTGAAGGCCGAGGGCACGTATTCACTACGCGCTTTCGACGACTTCGAGGACATGATTCCGCACGTTTTCGGTCTGCATCGCGCGGTGTTTCTGAAAGCGAAGTATCAATTCGAGGAATTGCCGCCGGCGTTTTTCGTCGAATGCTCGCGCTCGACGACGCCGAAGACCGAATTGCTGATCTGCGAGCGCAATGACGGCCGCATCGTCGGCTCGCTGCTCATCTTCTACAACGACACCGAACAGCAGAACAAGCGGATCGGGATCGCCTACGACATCCCGGACAGCGGCCTGATTTACAACCTGCTCAATTACACCGGCATCCAGCGCGCCATCGCGCGCGGGATCAAACGACTCTGGCTCGGACAGAGCTCGTACACGCCGAAAACGCGGATGGGCGGTGAGCTCGACGATCAATATCTCCTGCTCAAGGCGCTCGATCCGATTCTGAAACCGACGCTGCCGCTGCAGCGCTGGTGGATGGAACGCTATTCGGCCGCGAACATCCTGGCCGGGCTCGACAAAGGAGTATCGCTATGAGGCTCCTGTTGACTGGGGCTGCGTCGCTCGTGGGCGCCGAAGTGTTGCGACAGTTGCTGCGGCGGCACGAGATCGAGAGTCTGCAGCTGTTGATGCCGAACGACGCCGCGGTCGCGACGCGACTGCTGCAGCGGCTCGAATCCCAGCTCGGGCCGCTGCCGCAATCGGTCTCCGTCGTCAACGGTGATCTGCGACTGGCGCGTTTCGGGCTTTCCGCCGCTGCATTCGAACAGCTCGGCGCTTCGTTCGACGTCGGCATTCATTGTGCGCAACGCGAGACGAAGGATCACGATCTCGAAGCGGCACGTCAGTTCAATCTCCTGCCGATCGAGAGCTGGATCGATCTGCTGGAGCGCAATCCGCTGGTCCGTCTGCACCAGCTGTCGACGGCGTTCACGGCCGGCACACATCGCGGGCTCTATACGGAATTCGATCTCGAGTGCGGCCAGCAATTTCACAATGCGTTCGAGCAGAGCAAATACGAGGCGGAGGTGCGTCTGCGTGAATCGCGCGTCACCGATCGCGTCACCATCCATCGCCCCAGCCACACCCTCGGATGCGCCGCCACCGGCGACGCCTTCGAGCTCAGCGGCGCCTATCCGCTGATCGCGACCATCGCGGCCGCGGCGGTGCTTCCCGGCGATGCGCGCGCGCGCATCGACTTCGTGCCCGCGGATTTCGTCGCGGACGCCATGACCACGCTCATTGTCACGAGCGCCGCCGGCACGTTCCATCACGCCCTTGGCTGGCATGCCTCACCGACCGTGCGTGAAGTGTCGTCGCTCGCAGCGAAGGGACTCGGCCGCAAACACGGCGCGCGACTGCTGCCGCGCGGCGTGGCCTCGCCTCTGCGCATCGCCGGCGCCGCGAATCCCGGCAATCTCACGTCACCCGATCTCGCATACACGACCGCGCGCGATCTCCTGCATCAGGGACCGGTGTTCGACACCTATCTCGCGCAACGCGCTCTGTCGCCGCTCGGCATCGCACCGCCCGCGGCGGATCAGTGGCTCACGACAGCGGTTCGCGCGGCGAATGCGCGCGAGTGGAAATCACGACGCGAATCCGAGCCGCAAGAGCCGTCCGTCGTCGTCCCGATCCGGGCCGCGGCTGCCGCACTCGCCGCCGAGAAGCAATTCCACCGCGTCGGCGACGTCAACGTCGCTTATCGCGACATTGGTTCCGGCGATCCGGTCGTTTTCCTGCACGGGATTTCCGGTGCGCAGTCATGGGATGGCGTCGTCGAGCGAATCGCCACCCGCCGTCGCGCCATCGTCATCGAAACGCTCGGATTGGGCGACACAGAAGGCGACGCCAACGCCGACTACGGCCTCGCCGCGCAGGCAGTGATGGTGCGCGGTCTCCTGTCCGCATTGGACATCTCGACGGCGCACATCGTCGGCAACGACAGCGGCGGCGTCATTGCGCAATTCTTCGCCGTCCGCTGGCCGCATCTCGTTCGCAGCCTCGTGCTCTCCGATTGCGACACGCACGGCCCCTGGCCACCGGCGCATTTGTCACGAGCTTCCAGGCAATATCCACGCAAGCCGCTCAAGCAATTCATGCGCGCGCTCGAGCGCACCGACCGTACGACGCTCAATCACCTGCTCGGCCGGGTCGAAGCGCCGACGCTGATCGTCTGGGGCGGCGACCATGGCAACGGCTCATTGTCGTGGGCACGGACGCTCTATGACGCCATTCCGGGCGCACGCCGGCTGGAAATCATTCCGTTCGCCGGCGTGGCCTGTCATGAAGAGCGACCCGATCTCTTCGCGCGCGCGCTGACCGACTTCCTCGAAGAAACCGCTCACCAGAGCAGCGGCACGAGCGCGCGCACTTCGCGCGTGTAAGTCACATATCGTTCGCCAAGGCGCTCGATCATCAGTGCTTCTTCATAGCGAATGCGGCGGACGTAGGCGAAGAGCTGGAACACGAGCGACAGCGCCGCGCCGACCCAGGCGTCGAGGAAGATCAGCGTTCCCACGAACAGCAGCAGCGCGCCGCCATACGCAGGATGACGGATGAAGCGGAACGGCCCGGTACGAATGACCTTGTGATCGTCATAGACCGTGATGAACCAGGTGAAATAACGTCCCAGCGTCACAACGGCCCAGACGCGCAAACCGAGACCGATCGCCATCAGCACGAGCGCGGCGGTCGTAAAGACATCCCAGCGGAAACTCTCCGGGTAGCGGAAATAGACCGCTTCGATGACGCCGATCAACTGTGTGAGATAGACGGACCAGACGATCTGCGTCGCCGTGCCGCGATCCTGAACAGGCGCCGTGTCGATCGGCTTGTAGGTCGGCTGCATGATCGACAGCACGACACCGAAGGCGACCAGGATCCACAATTGCGGATATCGCAGTGCTTCGGTCTTGAACACTGCAGGAAGCAGATAAATCGCAGAGGCCGCGACGATCGCGGTCAGAACACGTCGGATCATGATTAGCGCTCCCGGTCAGCCGGACCTGGCGATGTCCCGCATGATGGCGATGTGATGGCGGTGATGGATGTCGGCGAAGAGCATCCACTGGCTCGACGTCAGGTACTTCATCCGCGGATGCTTGCTCTTGCCGCGACTGGCGAACAGCTCGCGCATACCCCAATCGATGCCCGCCAGCCGCTCATTGAGGCGCTGCTGCAGAGGAACGATCTGCGCGAGCGTGCCGCCCTGCGGCTCGAGCGGCGGGATGGTCGGAAACATTTTGCGCGGAATGAATCCGCCGACCATCATGCCGACGCCCCAAGGTCCCATCCGCTCGTCCGCATGGCGGCCGGTGAACGATTCCTCGAGGCGATCGAGCACGTAGTGCGTCGAGAGATAGAGGTGCTCGAGCTGATACCCGAACGACCATTTGCTCACGTTCGGAGCAACGAGAGAAAGCGCGCCGTTCCCATGCTCCGCGAGCTCTTCCGCAAAACGCGGCGATGGCGGGAGCCGGCCGTTGCCGACCGACCCCCATAGACGCTTTACCGCTCTGCTGATTCGATCCATTGGCGTGTCCTCAGAGCGTGGCTCGTCTATCGTGACGTGAGCGGCGTCCAGATGCGGAGCGCCTTCCACGTGCGGCGGGTGCTGAGCCGCTTCGTAATTTCTTCGGGCGCCTTTGTGAACTGCCGGCTGCCCTTGCGGATCGCGCGGCTCTCGTTCTTGAAGAAGTCCCGCATGAGACCATCGCGGCGTTTGCGCGACGAGCGCCGGCTGCGGTCGGCGAAGGTGCGCGTATTTCTCGCGAAACCGCGCGAAACGCGATTGGCGGATTCAGCGACGCCCTGGAGCAGGCGCTGGAACCCCTTGGTTCCCTTCGAATACTTCTTCTTGCGTTTCCCGCGGCGCGATTTCTTCTTATCGCGCTGCAGAATGATCGGCGTCGTCCACAATGCGCCTTCCTGACTCTTGAAGGCGGCGTTCGGAGCGGGCCGCACCGCGGTCGTCCTGCGGGCTCGTCGTGCGCTTCTCTTTACGGTTGCCATGAACAATTCCTCCGCTGTTGTCTAAAACAGGACAGGAAATACGCCGCCGCCGCCGCGTTTACGCCGGGAACGGCTCTTCCTGCGATAAAGGAGCACAACGGGTACCAGCTGTTTGTCGTCGGCCTGATCGCCGAGGGAGAGCGTCACCTCGGCCATTGCATCCTGGATATCGGCCATGATTTTTCCCTGGCCGCGTTTCATGTCCCGGATGTTCTTCTTCTTCGTTTTGCCGATGTCCAGAATGATCGGCGCATTCATGATTGGTCCCGCCATTATCGCTCCTTGTTCCGCCCGGACCTGCGCGGCCGGCGGCCATTTCATAGTGGTTGGATTGACATAGAGAGCGTAGGATTGTTGCGGATTGATGTCAACACTGCATTCTTTCCATATTCAAACAATTGCGAGTGTTTCGCATAGTGATGCACAATGAATTGTCTCTTCCTTACATTTCGCGTCTGATTGGGGGCGTCGTTTGATCGTTCCGTTTGAAAGAAACATCCCTGCAGACGACGAACCGGAGTCGCCCTCCAAACGCAGCGTGCGCGTACGCCAGCTTACCGAAATGGCGCTCCATCAGTGGAGACGCAGCAATCGCGTTCGTACGGACGGCACGATCCTGCCGGTCTTTACCGAGTTGCCCCGCGCGAAAGGTCTGGGCACCACGAAGCGGCGGACGCCGGCGTTTCCGCCACGCCGCGAGGAGGTCACGTTCAAGGCCGGCTTCTTCAGTACCCTGGTCCGGATCTTTCTATGGCTGAGCGGGGGACTCTACTTCGCATTCGGCGTGGCGGTCGATCGATTTCGCGGCCTGGATACGGACGCAACGCGCGCCGTGCGGCTTCGCCTGACATTCGAAAAGCTCGGTACCACGTTCATCAAATTCGGGCAGCAGCTGTCGATGCGCCTGGACGTCCTCCCGTATGCCTACACGCGCGAGCTGGAGAGCATGCTCGATCACGTTCCGCCGATCCCGGAAGCGGAGGCCATTGCAATCGTGGAGCGTGCCATCGGCAAGCCCATCAACGAAGTCTTCTCGCAATTCGACAGCGATCCCATCGGCTCCGCATCCATCGCCTGCGTCTATCACGCGGTTCTCAAAACCGGCGAGCACGTCGCCGTGAAAGTACGCCGTCCGGGAATCGGCGAACAGCTGACCGCCGACATGCGTGCTCTCGAATGGCTATTGATCCTCGGCGAGCTGGCGCTCATCCCGCCGGATTTCACGAGCAATTTCATTCGCGAGTTGCGGATGATGCTGATCGAGGAGCTCGATTTCGTGCGCGAGGCACGCTTCGGCGACCTGTACCGAAAGGCCACGCGCAAACAAAAGCAGTTTCATTTCGTGACCGCGCCGCGCGTATTTTTCGACCTGTCGAATGCGGAAGTCCTGGTCAGCGAATACGTGCAGGGCTACTGGATGCACGAGATCATTACCGCGCTCGAGACCGACGACGAGGCCGCGATCGCGCGTCTGCACGAAATGAACATCGATCCGATCGTGCTCGCGCGGCGCGTGCAGCTGATCGCGCGCTTCAATAATTTCGAAAACATCTTCTTTCACGCCGACATCCATCCGGCGAACCTGCTGGTGCAGCCCGGCAATAAGATCGTGCTCATCGATTTCGGCTCGTGCGGATCCTTCAGCCGCAAGGAACTGAACTCCTGGCGCCGCTGGTTCGATGCACAGAGCGTCAATGACGTCAGCGGCATGGTGCAGGCTGCCCTGGCCATCATCGAGCCGCTGCCGCCGATCAATAAGGACGAATTCGCCCTGCGTCTGGAATCGGTGTTCTGGAACGATCTGTACGCCATCAAGAGCAAGCAATCCGACTGGTCCGAGCGGATCTCGGCCCGTGTCTGGATCGGTTTCCTGAAGCTGTCGCGCGAGTACAACGTCCCGATGCGCCTCAACATGCTGCGCATGATTCGCGCTTCGATGCTGTCGGACACGATCGCAGCACGCCTCGATCACGACCAGGATCCATATAAAGAGTTCCGCCACTACGAGAAGGGCGCCGGAAAACGCGCGAAGAAGCGGATCATCAAGCGCCTGCACCGTCTCCTCGGTCCCAGCAAGTACATCCGAATCGAAAACGGGATCGAAGCGGGCCTGAAATCGCTCTATCAGGTTCAGCGAACGCTCGACTCCATCCGCAATATCCGTATCGTTCCGCTGATCGGAAAAGCCGCGCAATTCTTCCTGCTCTCGCTGCGGACGTCGATGTGGGTCGGCGGGATTGCACTCGCCTGGACGATGACGGTCTTCCTGACCGAGGTTTTTCGTTCGCGGAATCCTCTGGCCGCGGAGCCGCGGGATATACCGGCGATCTTCATGGAGACGCTTCTGGACTGGCGGTTCGAATTGATCACGCTGTTCATCGTGGCGCTCGCCGGACGCCGGATCTTCAGACGGCTGATGGACCGGGACAAGTCGGAAAACTGACGCGGCTCACGCCGCCGCGGAAGGCTGATGGTCGAGATGGACTTCGTCGACGATCGTCTTCTCCGTCATCCGCGGCCACAATGCCTGCCTGCGCCGGTCGAGCTCTTCACGAACGACGCGCAACGACGCGGCGAGCGCGCCCCGACGCTTCTTTGGATCGAGCAGCAGTCGCGCGGTCGCACCGACGAGCGCGCGCGGCCCGAAGAGATCGCGCGGCCAGTGGCGATGCATGAAGATGTCGAGAAAATCCTGACGCGATTCTTCATTCCGCGAGAGACCACGCAGGATTTCCAGCAGCACGGGCGAAATGGGACCGCGCTTGCCGACGTCAGAGCAGAACCAATAGTGCTGAATGGCATCGCGGTCGCGCCAGCGCCACCAGTTGCGCAGTTCCTCGTCGCGGTGCGATGGCTTGGAGAACCCGCGGATGATCGCCTGAGAGAGCCGCTCCACCTGCCGTAATGCGTCGGAGATCCCCTGCCCCGGCGTCGGATCCTTGAAATGCCCTGCGTCGCCGGCCAATACCCACCCCGGCCCCGTGGCTTCGCGGAAAAACCCCTCGAATTTCGTGAGACCGCGAAACTTCGTCACGCGCTCCGCCTTTGCGAGCAGATCTCCGACCGGCTCGCAGCGCGAGACTGTCTTCATGAACCACGCCTCGCTGTCGTTGCGATAGTCCGAGTCGAGAAGATCGAACGACGGGCAAGCGACCGCGATGAAGTGTCCATCGTCGGCGGGGGCAGCCACGACGAAGTCATCCCCACGCCTGTAATAGAACACACGAGCCACGGGCTCACGCGGAACATTGCGGAAATACGCCCACGTACTGATGCGCTCACTCGGTACGACGTGATATCGACGCGCGCCCGTGAGACGTGCGATGGTCGACAGACGGCCGTCTGCGCCGACGACGAGATCCGCTTCAATGGTCGATCGTTTGCCTTCGCGATCCGCGACCTGCACGCCGACAACACGGCCGTCGCGTTCGAGAAGGCCCGTCACGCGCCTCTGTAAACGAATGTCGACGCCCGCTTCCTCCGCGGCGCGCACGAGCTGCACGTCGAGCGAAATGCGGCGCACGCAGAGCAGAGGAATCGGGATGTCGCCCGGTCTCAGACGCGGTGGACCGGAAAGATCCGCGTCTTCGAATTTCATGTACGTATCGCGGATCGGCGGCGCCCCGCACGCGAGCACGGCATCCAGGACGCCGAGGCGCTGCATCACTTCGATGCCGCTGAGCTGGAACATGTGCGTCGAGAGCGTGTCGCTCGGAAATCCCGACTGATCGATGATGCAGACCTTCAGTCCGGCCCGTTGCAGAAAGATGCCGAGTGGCGAACCGGCGCAACGTCCACCGACGATGACGACATCGAATCGATCATTGCAGGGATTCATGCAACAGCCTCGGCTTCCTTGGGAGATTCGTCTTCGCCCGTGAGGTGCAGCACACGGTCGATCAGCGGTGTCGTCATGGCGGTCGTCACCAGCGCCATGATTACGATCATGGTGAACAACGGACGCGAGACGACGCCGATGTCGAGACCAATGTTCA
>DASYLL010000339.1:0-7490 GCA_036009605.1 Thermoanaerobaculia bacterium
CGTCGGCGCGTCTCGCTCACGACGCCGATACCGGCGCCATCTGGTCCCAATTCAACGAATACACTCCACTAGTGTCGTGTCACGCATAAAAACATGGGTTCTTCGCGGCGGCGGCGGGCCGTCTGCTGCGCCGCCGCTCCTCAACGATGTCCCAGCATCGCCTGCGTCGCCGCGACTTGCATCCAGCCCACCGGCGCTCGCGAATAACCCACGTTTTTAGGCGTGACACGACACACTAATGTCGCGCTGCGCGTGTTTTTCCGATGATTGGCTCGAGGACTTCGACCGGCACCTGCACGGTCATGCCGCCGAGCTCCATGGGGAGCGTGATGGAGAGCGTCGTTTTTCCGATCGATGCGCCGTAGACGTCGAACGTGCCACCAGTCGGCGGGAGCATGGCCGAGGGGTCGGTGGCGGCGATCGACCGGTCCATGGAAGAGATGCTGATCTGCATCTCGTCATCGGCCGGAACAGGGAGCGTGATCGTCACTGACGCGGTGCCACCCACCGGTACTTTCACCAGCTCCGGAACAATCGGCGTGGTAAGGCTGTAGACAAACAGCGGCGCGCTGACGATGGTGGAGTTGACCCAGCGCGGGAGCTCCACCTCGATGATCGCCTGGCCGGCGCGCAATCCAGTGACGTCGAACGTGCCCGTGATCTTGTTGCGGGGAATCGTGACTTTTGCCGGCACGGACACGAGATCCGGTGTCGACGTCGTCACTCTGACTTCCTGCTCTTCCGAGAATCCGTAAGGAAGCATCAGAACGACGGTTGCGTTCGCGCCGCGCGCAAGCGTGCTCGGGGTCGTCAGGCGCCAGCCGTGCGAAGGTGGATCGACGATTTTGCAGACGCCGCCACCCTTCATCGTCGCGATCGAGGGGTCCACCGTCAGCGAGACGTGGAACGACTCCTCGGATTCCTGAATCTTGTCGCCGAGCAGCGTGAAGTCGAGCAACATCGTCGATTCGAGCGCGGGGATGACGATCTGCCGCCCGTTGCGGAGACCGCTGAAATCGGTCGTGGCCGATGCGCCGTAAAGACTGAGCGCGATCTTCGCGTCGATCGGATCGAATGACGGTGGCGTGATCGACACCAGGAAGCCGACGCTGCGATCGATGGTGTCTTCCGCGAGCGTGAGGTTGTCGATCCGGATGACCGGTTTCGACTCGTTCTCGGTGATGACGACTGCAAAAGAATCCTCGCGCTTTGTTCCGGCGAACAGCTCGAGCGTGCCGCTCGCGTTGCCGGAGTAGAACGCGTCGTCGATGTAGAACCGCAGGACCTTGCTCGTCTCGTTGACACGGAAGCGCACATCGAGCGGAGTGAACGTCCGCGCGGAACCCGCGGTGAGTCTGGCCTGCACCGTCGTCGCTCGTTTCGCGCCGCCGCTGCGAATGACGGTCGCGGTGAGCCACTTCTGCGACTCGCTCCGGAAGGTCTCTATCGGACGCTCGAAGCGATAGAAGCTGTCGGTGTCGTCTATGGTGCCGTCGTCGTCGTTGAGGATGGTGATCGTGGCCGACTGCTGCGCGATCAAAGCGAGTGCCGAGCAACAGTCTTTGATCTCGACCTTGAACGTCTCGTCGGGTTCGAGCGCGTAGTCGCCGCGGATCTCGACCGACACTTTCTTCGAGAGGCTGCCCGGCGCGAAGAAGGTTTCCTTGTCGAGCGCGACGTAGTCATCGGCGTTTGCCGTTCCGGGCGTCGTCACGATGTCGAGGTGGAGATCGACGCCGATGGGAGCGTTGAGCGACAGCGTCAGCTCGACGCTCTTCGTCTCTCCCTTCGCACCTTCGACGATCTCGCCGCCGCCGGCGATCGAGAGCACCGGCATCGGATCGTCATCGCTCATCGTCACCGGCGCACTCGCGGCGACGTAGCCGGCCGTGATGACTTCCAGCTTCGCGCTGCGATAGCCGGTGAGCCAGTCGTCGTTGAACGGAACCAGCAGTGTCTTCGACGTTTCGCCGGCCGCGAACGGAACCGCGAGATCGATCGACCACTGCGCAGGATCGGTCGTGTTGAAGTGCAGCAACGCAGTCGCGGCGCTCGTGGTCGCGCCGCCGCGCGTGACGGTCACACTGTTCGTGCCGCCTTCGACAAACTCATACGCGGCCTTGTCGAGGGTGAGCGAGTACGGAGGACGATCGTCGTCGAGGATCGTGACGGTGAATTTCTCGCGCCTCACGCCGGCGATGCTGAGGAAGTGGACGACGAACTGTTCGTCGTTCTCGGCCTGCGCATCATCAATGGTTGCGATCGGAAATCGGATGGACGGCGCGTTCGCCACTACGCCGACCGTGTTCGACGACGATCCAAACGTGTAGTCCTTTCCGCGCTCCGCGGTGCCGTCAATGATGGAGATGTTGACGGATGCCGGCTCGCCGAACCGAGGCGAGATCGGGAACTCCACGATCGCAAAATCGCCCTCCGTGATTGCGATCGGGGAGACCGAGATCGACGGGTACGGTTCGTCCTCGAGAATCGTGAAGCCCATCACGTCGGGCGGTTCCAGGTACGGCGGAGCCGTGCCGAGGTAGCCGTAGCAGTGGACGTCGTAGGCGCGGCTGCCGATGTAGACCGAGTCGTTGATCGGGAACGTGGCAGTGGCACGATTGGAGCCGGGTGCAAACGACGCCGTGTGCGTTGCTTCGAGCGCGAAGTTCTTCGCGTGCCGGTACAACTTGAAGACCGCGGTGCCGGGTGCATCGAGTCCGCCGCTGCGGAGCAGTTCCAGCGACGCCGTGCCGGCGGATTCATTGACTTCGAGCGACCGTTGCGCGCAGTCGAATCTGACCTCGCGCTCGTCGTCGAGAATCGTGAAGGGCACGGGCAGCGTCTGATAGCCCCAGTTCAGCGAGTACGCAGGCGACGGGTTTCTGAACGTCAGCGTAGCTTCGCGTTCGGGCCGCCAGAACGTCTCGTTGACGATCGGGACGACGACCTGCTTCTGCGTTTCGCCCGCTGCAAACGAGAGTGTGCCGCTGATCGGCGTGACGGATTCGGCGGGACCGGCAACGTAGTCGACGGTCGCGGACTGACTGCTTTCGTTGCGCGAGATTGAGATCGTGACGCTGCCTGCGTCTTCGCGGACCGGTGGAATCGAAGCGATGGTGAACGTGCCGAGATGAACCCCGACTTTGATCTCCATCGATTTCGATCCCGATGCCGCGCGCACGGTGTGTACACCCGGCGCGAACGTATGTTCGACGTTGAGCCCATTCGTCACGACGGGAGTGGTCGTGTCGCTGAATGTCCACGTCAGCACGGGAGTCGGACAGGACGCGGGAAGGACGGGCACGGTCTGGATGTCCAAGATCAGCGAGCCGGGACTGCAGTGCCAGAGGACGTCGCTCGGATACGCGAAGCGGCAATCGGGACCGGTGGGACGAAACTGTTGGAAGCCCTGAATCGCGCAGCTCTGCGCATCGACGCGCAACGCGGCGGACAGAAGAATGATAAGGAAAAGAGATCTGCGCATTGATTGGCGAGAGGGCCGTGTCCTTCCGGATGGTTCCTCTGCTCATGGACCGGGACGGAAGGTACCAGAGCAAACGACGAATAACAATTGAGAGCGCCTCATCCGCCGTCGAGCGAACGCACGCAGCGCAGGATTGACTCGGCCTTCGCCCCTCGTGAGAGGGGAGAAGGTGCCGCAGGCGGATGAGGGGTTTGTCAAACTCCCGTAGAATCACCCCGACCGATGTCTTTCGTTCATCTCCATCAACACACCGAATACTCCCTCCTCGACGGCGCCACGCGCCCCGAAGACCTCGCAAAGCGCGTCAGCAAGCTCGGCATGCCGGCCTGCGCGATCACCGATCACGGCAACATGTTCGGCGCGGTCGAGTTCTACAACGCCATGAAGAAAGAGGGCGTGAAGCCGATCATCGGCTGCGAGATGTACGTCGCGTACGGCTCGCGCTTCGACAAGGCCGGCGTCGAGGACGGGCAGGCGGACGCGGGCGCGAACAATCACCTCATCGTCCTCGCGCAGAACGACAAGGGCTACAAGAACCTCGTCAAACTCGTCAGCGCCGGCTACACCGAAGGCTTCTATTACAAGCCGCGCATCGACAAGGAGCTCCTGCGCGCGCACAGCGAAGGTCTCATCGTCCTCTCGTCGTGCCTCAAAGGCGAGGTTTCGCAATCGCTCGCCGGCGGCAACTGGCAGAAGGCCAAAGACGCCGCGCTCGCGTATCGAGAGATCCTCGGACCGGAGAATTTCTTCCTCGAGATCCAGGATCACGGCATCCCCGATCAGCAGAAAATCGTCCCGCTGATGGCGCAGCTCGGGCGTGAAGTGGGTCTACAGCTCGTAGGAACGAACGACTCGCACTACCTCGATCAATCCGACGCCTTCGCCCACGAAGTCCTCCTCTGCATCGGCACCGGCAAGACCCTCGGCGACGAGAAGCGGATGAAGTTCTACTCCGACGACTTCTACGTCAAAAGTCCCGACGAGATGCGCCGCGTCTTCAAGGAACACCCCGAAGCCGTCGACAACACCATGCGCATCGCCGAGCGGATCAACGTCTCGCTCGACGTGAAGGGCTATCACCTCCCGAAGTTCGACGTGCCGAAGGGGGAGAACCTCGCGGATCACTTCGCGAAGACCGCGCGCACGGGACTCGACAAGCGGATGAAAGCGATGGCCGCGGCCTTCGCGGCGAAGCGCAAGAAACACGAGCCGCAGGAGTACTTCGACCGGCTCGAGACCGAGATCGAGATCATCAAGACGATGGGCTTCCCCGGCTACTTTCTCGTGGTCTGGGACTTCATCAAATACGCGAAGGACAACGGCATCCCGGTCGGCCCGGGTCGCGGCTCGGCGGCAGGATCGCTCGTCGCGTATTCGCTCGGCATCACCGACGTCGATCCGCTCGAGTACGACCTCCTCTTCGAGCGCTTCCTCAATCCCGAGCGCATCTCGATGCCTGACATCGACATCGATTTCTGCATGAATCGCCGCGGACGCGTGATCGATTACGTGCGTGAGAAGTACGGCGAGGAGAACGTCGCGCAGATCATCACGTTCGGAACGATGGCCGCGAAGTCGGTCGTGCGCGACGTCGGTCGCGTGATGGGACATCAGTACGCGTTCGTCGACAAAATCTCGAAGATGATCCCCGGCGGTCCCGGTGTCACGCTCACCGACGCGAAGAAGGACTCGCAGCTGCTCGCCGATGCGATCCGCAACGACGAGGAAGTGCGGAAGATCATCGAGATCGGCGAGAAGCTCGAAGGGCTTTCGCGTCATGCCGGCATGCACGCGGCAGGCGTCGTCATCACGCCGGAGCCGGTCACGAACTACGTGCCGCTCTATCGCACGAACCGCGATGAAATCGTGACGCAGTTCGACATGCGCGTCGTCGAGAAGATGGGTCTTCTCAAGATGGACTTCCTCGGCTTGCGCACGCTGACCGTGATCGACGACGCGATCAAGTCGGCGAAGCAGATCGAAGGCGTCGACATCGACATCGAAACGCTGCCGCTCGACGATCCGGAAGTCTTCCGCCTCTTTCAGGAAGGCCGCACGAAGGGCGTGTTCCAGTTCGAGTCCGGCGGCATGGTCGACCTCCTTCGCAAAGCGCGCCCGACCCAGTTTGAAGATCTCGCCGCGCTCAACGCGCTCTATCGTCCCGGCGCGCTCGACGCGGGGATGGTCGACGAGTACGTGAAACGCAAGAACGGCACGTCGAAGGCGAGGTACCTCGTGCCGGTGATGAAGGAACTGCTCGAGGAGACGTACGGCGTCATCGTCTATCAGGAGCAGGTCATGCAGATCGCGCAGAAGGTCGCGGCCTACTCCCTCGGACAGGCCGATCTTCTTCGCAAGGCGATGGGCAAGAAAGACGCGGCCGTCATGGCCGCGGAGCGCGGCAAGTTCGTCGACGGCGCGGTCCGCAACGGCTACGACAAGAAGAAAGCGAACGAGATCTTCGACTACATCGAACCGTTCGCGCGCTACGGATTCAACAAGTCGCACTCGGTCGCGTACGCACTCGTTGCGTATCAGACGGCGTGGCTGAAAGTTCATTACCCGCGACACTTCATGGCCGCGCTGATGTCGTCGGAAATGGATCGCACGGACGCGGTCGTGAAGTTCATCGGCGAAGCGAAGCAGATGGGCATCGAAGTGCTGCCGCCCGATGTGAACGAGTCGAACATGTTCTTCACCGTCGTCGGCCGCAACATTCGCTTCGGGCTCGGCGCGGTGAAAGGCGTCGGCGAAAGCGCGGTCGAATCGGTGCTCGCGGCGCGGCAGAAAATCGGACGGTTCTCATCGCTGTTGCAGTTCTGCGAAGAGGTCGACCTGCGCGCGTGCAACAAGAAAGTGCTCGAAGCGCTGATCAAGTCGGGATCGTTCGATTTCGTCGGACTGTCGCGAATGGGACTCTTCATTCAACTCGACGCGACGGCGGATTCTGCACAGCGTTCGAAGGATGAGAAAGAGCGCGGACAGAACTCGCTCTTCGGCATGTTCGCCGCGGCCGCGCCGAAATCGGCAACGCCGGCGGCGATCGTCAAGAGCCCGGAATGGCCGGAAGACGAGCGCCTGAAGTACGAGAAGGAAACGCTCGGCTTCTACATCACCGGGCATCCGCTGAACAAGTTCACGGATGAGCTGAAGTTGTTCGCGAATGCAACGACGGACACGCTCTACAAGTTCGTCGATCAGCAGGTCGAGATCGGCGGCATCGTCTCGCAGATCAAGAAGTCCAAGATCAAGAAGGGGAGGAACGAGGGCCAGATGATGGCCAAGTTTTTCCTCGACGATCAGGCCGGCTCGGTCGAAGTCGTCGTGTTCTCGGATCTGTACGCGAAGTATTCGCGCTGGCTCGAGAACGGCGTTGCGGTACTCGTGACGGCGACGGTGAAAGACACCGGCGGGCAGGTCACGGGACGTTCGGCGTCGCTGCAGTCGGCCGAACAGAACGCGCATCAGATCGACGACGAGTACGGCGGCCATCCCGAGAACGCGCGCATCTCCGCGTACGAGTTGCGTCTCGAAGATGCGGAAGACGAGCGCGATCCGAAAGAGATCGAGCGCGAAAAGTACGGCGACCGCACGAGCAACTTCGATCTGTTCGGCGGTGGCGGTGCGCAGGACGTGGATGCGTTCAACGATGCCGTCGAAGCGATCGCCGATGAGCCGCCGGTATCGACCAACTTCGCTGCGCACGCAGCCGCGTTTCACGAAACGCCGGTGACGCCGGAGCTTTCGGCGCTGGAGATCATTCCGCTCGACGGCATCCGCGACAAGAAAGTGAAAGAGATCGCGCTCGAAGTGCCGTATCCGCGGATGACCGACGACACCGTTCGCAGGATTCGCGAGATCGTCGAAGAGCACGCCGGCGAGGTGCCGGTAACCGTCACGATCATCGATCTCCCCGCGGAGCTCGCGGAGTCCACCGGCGCGCCGCAATTGCGGCTGAAAGTGAGTCGTCATTTCCGCGTACAGCCTGGGATTGCGCTGACGGAGA
>DASYLL010000340.1:0-41838 GCA_036009605.1 Thermoanaerobaculia bacterium
CCTCGGCGCATTCGGGCCGTATCCGAATCGCGTTCCCGAATTGCTGATCGAGCGCGGAATTGCGGGTATTCAGGGCAACTACGAAGAATCGCTGTCGTCGCGTGCGACCGATTGTCATTGTGGTTATACCGATCCGCGCGACAATCATTACGCGCAGATCTCTTACGACTACACGTTCCAAAACACGGACGACGCGCATAAAGACTGGATGGGAACGTTGCCGCGCGAGATCCGCTTCACGGCAGGGGAGCTGCGTTTCCTGCTCGTGCATGGCTCGCCGCGTCGCATCAATGAATTTCTGTGGCGCTCGACGTCACCGGAGCCGTTTCTCGAAAAGCTCTGCACGGATCATGACGCCGACGTGATCGTCTGCACGCATACCGGTCTGTACTGGCACAAAGAGCTGGCGAGCGGACGTCATGTCATCAATGCTGGTGTCATTGGCCGTCCGGCAAATGACGGACGGACGAACGTCTGGTACACGCTCGTCGATGTGCGTGGCCGCGAGATCGCGGTGGAGTTCGTCCCGGTTGTCTACGACCATATGGGGCTCGCGGAGGAAATGCGACGCGAACGACTTCCGGAAGAGTTCGTCGAAACGATCCTCACGGGATGGTGGACAACGTGTCTGGAAATTCTGCCACCGAAAGAGCGTGCGGTCGGCAAATACTGATTTGAGCCGGCGATGGTCGGTCTCAATGCCGAGCACAGCAGTCGAGAATTTCCTGCTGCAGACGTGTCAGATCGAATGGCTTGCGTAGAAGGGTCCGCGCATGTCGCACCTGCGGACTGTTGCGGTACGTCCGTTCCGAGGCGGCCGTCACGACGATCGTGCGCTCCAGCATGGCCGGCTTTGTCGCGGCAATCTGACGCAGCACATCGAAGCCGTTCACCTCCGGCAACAGCAGATCGAGCACGATCGCGTCGTAGTCGTGTTCCCGCAAAAGGGCAAGCGCACTTTTTCCATCGGCTGCCACTTCGGAAGACAGTCCACTATGAGTCATGAGCGTGGTCAGCAGTCGCTGGATCGGCACGTCGTCTTCCACGATGAGAACATCACGGGCTGTGAAGGTCATTTTGCCTCGCTGCATATGCAAACAATGTACAAGCGCTGCGGTAACCGAAAAATGGCCTCGATAGATCAATTGCGCTAACATGACGCGCATGGCGCAACCGAAGAGCTCGCTTTATGCCATCACGCGATGGACGTCGATTGTCGCGGAGACCAAAACGTTGCTGCAGCACCATGACGAGCTGATGCAGGAGCGGATGGAACTCGTCCATCGACGCGCGATGCTCTTCTGCGAGCTCGTGCGTACCGCGAAAGGATTCGTTGCCGACGCCGAGACCGTGATGGCGAAGATCGCTCAGCCGACCGGCACTTCGACCGGCACGGTCGCGTCATCGCGCAGCAGATAGCGGCGGATCAGTTGCGCCCGCCTGCGCGCGTCCTCTTCTTTTTCCGCAAATCGTCGGCTCATCCATTCGTGTCCGCGGGCGCGCTCGACTTCCGCCAGCCGTTGCGAGAGTCGCGCGGTTTCTTCGAGCGTTTTCATTGCGGACCACAGCGCTTCTTCCAATCCCTCTTCCTGCGCCTCCAGCATCGCTTCCGGCGCATACGCGTGCCCGACGCGGCAACGGTAGCGCGCATAGCCACCGTCCTGGATTTCCCACAACACGCCGCCACAGTCGGGACATGAATAAGGCGAAGGGTGTCCCGGCCGCGCGTCGTTCTCGAATGCGTCCGCCTCGAGCTCGGCCATCCGCACTTCGAGATGCATGTCCTTCGGAATTGGCGGCAATGGCCCCGAAACCGGCTCGGCGACCCGTCTTGTCAACAGCTCGCCCATTGCGGTCAGCGACACGACATGGTCAATGGACGCGTTCGCAATGGCGCTTTGCGGCATTGATGGATAGAGCGCCTCGCGCGGATCCTGCACAATGGCCACTCCGCCGCATGCCTTGATTGCGATCTGTCCGGCGGTGCCATCGTCCATTGTGCCGCTGAGGATGATGCCGATCGCGCCCGGCCCGAATGCAGCCGCTGCGCTGCGGAACAATGGATCGACCGCAGGTCGATGGCGATTCTCGCGCGGCCCGCGCGTGACCCGAACGCGCCTGCGGTTTTGCGACAGGATCAGATGGCGATCGGGAGGAGCCACGTAGACTCTGCCCGCTTCCAGAGGCGCGTCATCCACCGCTTCGCTGACCGGCAATTGCGACTCGCGGCTGAGAATCGGCACGAGCAAGCTCGGGGCGTCGGCCGGAATGTGCAAAACGATGCATACTGGCGCGTCGAATTCGGGCGGCAGTTGTTGGACGAACTTCTGGAGTGCTTCTACGCCTCCCGCGGATGCACCGACGACCACGACGTGTTGTTGTTCTGACAAGATCACTCCGCATCGGCGCTAGCAAAGAAACTGCCGAGCCGAAGATTGGACTCGATGCCCGGAAAACTCCGGAACCAGGATCCGCCCGAAGAATCCCTCGGATTTCCGATCGTTGCCGTCGGCGCCTCGGCCGGTGGAATCGAGCCTTTCCTCGAGATCCTGCGCGCACTGCCACCGGATCCCGCCATCGCGTTCCTGTTCGTTCTTCATCAGGAGAAAAAGCACCAGAGCAGGCTCGTCGAGGTCGTGTCGCGCGTGACGAACCTGGCGACAGTGGCTGTCGTGAACGGCGCTCCGATCGAGGTCAATCACATCTATGTCGTTCCCGCCGGCGTCGAATTGACGGTGGCCGGCGGCGTTCTGCTTCTGACCGAGAGCGCCAGTCAGCGGGGACTTCCGATCGACAGTGCGTTTCGCTCGCTCGCCGCCGATCAGGGCGACCGCGCGGTCGGCGTGATCCTGTCTGGCTCCGCCTCGGACGGAGCATTGGGGACGAAGGCGATTTATGCGGAGGGCGGAATCACGTTCGCGCAGGACATGTCGGCGTCGTTTGCGCAGATGCCGCAGGCAGCGATTGCAACGGGCGGCATCGACTTCGTGCTGCCCCCGGCCGGTATTGCGAAGGAGCTCGTCCGCATCGCCAGCCGAAGCGGGAAAGACACCACGCGTCTGCCGGAGCGCGAGCTCGGAATCATCTTCCGCCTCCTGCAGGCCGCGCACGACGTCGACTTCAAGCAGTACAAGCCGAGCACGGTCGAGCGTCGGATCCGCAGGCGCATGACGCTGCACAAGACCTCGACGCTTCCCGAGTATGTGGCCGTGCTGCATCGAGACCCGCGCGAGATCGAGCTCCTTTATCGCGAGATGCTGATTCACGTGACGGGATTCTTTCGGGATCCCGCGGTTTTCGATTTCCTGCAGCGCCATGCGTTTCCGGACCTGATGAAGAACCGCGATCACGGCAATCCGTTGCGCGTCTGGATTCCCGGCTGCGCGACCGGAGAAGAGGTCTACTCCCTGGCCATCCTTGCGCTGGAGATGTCGGGCGAGCTCGGATTCACCTGTCCGGCGCAGATCTTCGGTACCGACATCAGCGAAGACGCGGTCGATCGGGCCCGACTCGGTGTCTATCCGGAGTCGATCTCCGCGGAGGTTTCGCCGGAGCGTCTGCGGCGTTTCTTCACGAAAGTCGATGGTGGATATCGCGTCGCCAAAGCGGTGCGCGACTGCTGCATCTTCGCGCGGCAGAATGTGACGAAGGATCCGCCGTTCTCGCGGCTCGACATGGTGAGTTGCCGCAACGTGATGATCTACCTCGGCAATATCCTGCAGCGGAAGGCGATGGCGATCTTCCACTATGCGCTGCGGACGAACGGCTATCTGCTCCTCGGCAGCTCGGAGACGATCGGCACGTTCGGAAATCTGTTCAACGTCGTCGATCGCAAGCACAAGGTCTATCAGAAGAGGGGATTGTCCGTTCGAACGGCCGTCGAGTTCGAGCCGGCGCTGCCGCGGCCGCATCCCGAGAGGAAGAACATGGAAGACGAGACCAGAGACGCCGGCAATGCGTTTCGAGAAGCCGACCGGGTGATGCTGACGCGGTTCGCACCGCCTGCCGTGTTGATCAACGAGCAGATGGAGATCCTGCAGTTTCGCGGACGCACGTCCATGTTCCTCGAGCCGCCGTCGGGTGTCGCCAGCTTCAATCTGCTGAAGATGGCGCGTGAAGGATTGCTCGCCGAATTGCGGGTGGCCATTCAGGCGGCGCGCAGGAAAGAGGCTCCGGTGCGTCGCGAAGGCGTGCGCGTGCGGACGAACGGCGACATGACCACGGTGAACATTGAAGTGATCCCGTTCATCACGCCGGCGAAAGAGCGATTCCAGCTCGTGCTCTTCGAAGCGGTGCCGGAGGAGACCCCCGCGCGGGGCCGCCGCAAGAGCGCGGTCGAGCCCGAGCCGGAGTCGCGCGGTGTGTTGCGGCTCAAGCGCGAGCTGGAGGCGACGCGCGAGTACCTGCAGTCGATCATCGAAGAGCAGGAAGCGATGAACGAAGAGCTGCGCTCCGCGAACGAAGAGATCCAGTCGAGCAACGAGGAGTTGCAGAGCACGAACGAAGAGCTGGAGACCGCGAAAGAGGAACTGCAGTCGTCGAATGAAGAGCTGACGACGCTCAATGAAGAGCTGGAGAATCGCAATCAGGATCTGGCCGAGGCGAACAGCGATTTACTGAACCTGCTCGGGTCGATCGATCTGCCGATCGTGATGCTGGACAGCGACCTGCGGATCCGCCGGTTCAATGCGGGTGCGCAGCGCGTGCTCAATCTGATTCCGACCGACGCCGGGCGCCCGATCCGCGATCTCAGTCTGACGGTGGTCATCGAAGACTTCGAGCAGATGATCATCTCCGTGATCGAGGATCTGGAAGTGCGGGAAATCCAGGTGGAGGATCAGCGCGGGCAACCGTGGCTGTTGCGCATCCGTCCGTACAAGACGACGGACAACAAGATCGAGGGCGCGGTGATGGTGCTGATCGATCTGAAAAAACCGGTGCGCCGGCGCCGCAGTTAGCGCTTCTTCACGCGCTTGCGGATCGCTTCCAGCTCTTCGCGGAGGAAGTCGACCTGGGCGAGCAGCTCTTCGACCTGCTGTCCGACCTGGCGCACCTCGGCGCCGCGTTTGCGCGTGCGGATCGTGCGCCGTTCTTCCGCGAGATCTTTCCAGAGCTCGAGGCGCTCGCGCGAGCCGAGCGAGGCGATGCGGCGGGCGAGATGGTCACTGGCGGTCTGGCCGCTCTCACCGAGGAGCTGCTGCGCGGGCACCTGGAGGACCTGCGCGAGGGCGAGGAACAGACCGAGATCGAGCGATTGCTTGTCGTTCTCGATGCGCGACAGCGTGGCGACGCTGATGTCCGCCCTGCCTGCGACGTCGGCCAGCGAGCGCTCCTGCGCCAGCCGTGCTTCACGAATTCGCTCTCCGATCATGGCGTTCATCGTACGCAATCCTTCGTCAGTGTCCGCAACCACTTCCGGGTGTAAGTGGAGCACAGCCGGCGTTCATTCCATCCCCGTTTGCGGCCCCATTGTGCGCATGCTGGCAGGCGTTGATTCGCCGATGAGAAGTCGCCGCCAGCCGACGGGACCGTGGCGCGAGAGGAGGCGTGAGAGCCGGGTTGCGTTGGATGCAAATATCCAACAAGGCGCGAACGACGGAGCGCACGCGTCGGACAGGGAGCGCCGGAGTTTCCCGGCGCTCCGTCGACGCGCTATCCGAGAGGCGAGAAGACGTTCATCTGCCACCACACGATGAACATGTCGAACAGAGACGGCTCGGGGTCGAGCTCCATCGACTGATTGCCGATCGGAGGCTTGATCCGTGCTTCCAGCGTGGTCGGCGGCACGCCGGGATCCGCGGAAAGCGGGGTGATGGTGAGGATGATGAGGAACGCGAGCAGCAACGCGCGGCGCTTCGTAGACACACTTCGCATGAACCCTCCAGGTCCAGCCGTTGGCTGGTGTTGTTGAGGAGGGCGCCCTCACAGAAGGAGGGTGACGCGAAGAGGAAAAGGATTAACTCGGATTTTGCGGCGGGAGGAACAGGAGGTCCGGCTGGCGCTCGGACCGGCGCAGATACTTGCGTACGGTATCGATTCCTTCAGGGGTCAGACGCGCATCCGCGGCGGCGTCTTTGATGTACGCCATTGCAGTGAGCGCGCCCGTGACCATCTCCGCATCCATGAAGACGCGGAAGAGTCGCGATGCGAGCTCGACGAGCTGCTTCGACTGCCCGAGGGCGAGTAACGCATCCGCGGCGTCGAGTGCCGCGAGCGCGGCGTCGGTGACCATGCCGCGCGATTCGAATTCAATCTCGACTTCACGCAGACGACCGATGCCTTCGTTGATCTTTCCGTTCTGCAGGAAGACGCGCGCGATGCCCCATTCGGTGCAGATGCGCTCCGTTGCCGGGCCGAGCTCGCGGAAGATCGTGAGTGCCGAGTGGAAGTGCATGCTTGCTTCCGCGAGATCGCCTGAATCGACTTCGCAGTTTCCCAGCGCGTACGACGCGCGTGCGATCCACATCGCGTCGTGTCCTTCTTCGCCGTATGCGATCACCTGACGGAACAACGCCATTGCGGCGGGGAGATCCTGCGCCTCGTAGCGAACGCCGCCGCGCAGGTAGATCGCGCGCATGCGGCGTTCGTTGTCGCCGAGGTGCGCGAAGCCGCGCTCTGCCTCTTCGGCCATCGTTGCCGCTTCATCGAGCCGTTGCTGCTGATAGAACACGGATGCACGCACGAGCGCGACCGTCGCGAGACCGAGCGCAGGGGAGGTGAGTCGCCGATACGCGACTTCCGCGCGTGACAGCGATTCGAGCGCGCCCGAAAACTGTCCGAGATGGAGCTGCGCATTCGCGCGCTCTTTCCACGCCGTTCCGCGAAGCTCGAAGACCGCGCGACCGGGATAGCGATCGTCCGCGAGAGACTCGGCGACGGCGATCGCAGCATCGGCGAACGTCATTGCATCGAGCGGTTCGTTTTCGCAGATGCCGTGTGCGTGCGCGCTGAGTCTGCGCACGACGCCGCCGGTGAGGAATCGCTGCCGATTGCCGATGTGCTTCCAGATGTCCGTGTCGGGTGACGAGAACAGCGGCGCGAGCAGCTCATCCGCTTCTTCATCCTCGGCCGCGATGCGCGCCGCGTACGCGCGCAGCGTTTCGAGCGTGGCCGATCCGACCACCGGTTCCCACACATCGGCATCGGAGAGGTCGTCTTCCGCGACGGCGTAGAAATCGAGATCGGCGCGGCATTTCGCGCACTGCTCGACGTGCTCGACGATCGCACGCTGGCGGTCCTGCCGCACCGCGTTCGGATCGAACGCGAAGAGCAGCAGCTCGGATTCGGGGATGTGTTCTTCCACTCAGGTCGTCTCCGACATCGAACGATAAGCGCCGAGGGCGCGTCTGCGACATTTGTGCAGAAAAACCGGGATCGTAGCCTGCTTCAGACGAAGCGAGTCCGCGATGGCCGCGGTGGTGTCTCCATTCATGTAGTACCGATGCAGCAGGTCGCGGCAGCGAGTACCGATGCGTCCGAGGATACGCGAGAGGATGAGCTTCCTCTCGATCTCTTCGACGAGCGCGTTGTCCGGCGTGGCCGCGCACGGCTGTTCTGTACAGAAGACTGCTTCCGCCGCGTCCGCGCGCCGCCAGTAGTAACGCGATGCGTTGCAGATCGCGCCGATGAGATACGGCTCGAGCGCGTTCACGGCGTGCATGTGCATGAGATACGTGGTGAACACGTCGTGCACGATCGTTTCGGCATCGTGCTCCGGGATGCGGAACTTCCGCATCGCGATCTTGCGCAGTCTCGGTCCGAATTGCAGATACGCCTCCTCGAACGCCGCCGGTACGCCACCTGTGGCCGTCGCCCTCGGCCCTGGCGTCCCGCGCTTCGCCTCACTGCGGGGCTCCTGCATCTCGCTCTCCTTCAAGGTGTGACGGGACTCGATCGTTCCCTTCCCTTGCTCTCTATAGATAGACGGACATCGATCGGACATTCATCTTGCACTTCTCCAGGCCGGAGGAACGATCCATGAAAGCAGTCGTGTTTCACGACATCAGCGACATCCGTCTGGAGGAAGTGAAGGACCCGAAGATCAAAGACACGCAGGACGCGATTGTGAGGCTGACGGCCAGCGCGATCTGCGGTACGGACCTGCACATGATCCGCGGCACTCTGCCCGGCATGAAGAAGGGCACGATTCTCGGCCACGAAGGTGTCGGCGTCGTGGAAGAGATCGGCAAAGACGTGCGCAATCTCAAGGTCGGCGACCGCGTGGTCATTCCCTCGTCGATCGCCTGCGGCTATTGCGCGTATTGCCGCGCCGGCTATTACGCGCAGTGCGATGAGTCGAATCCGAACGGTCGGGAAGCGGGTACGGCGTTTTTCGGCGGACCGGCATCGTCAGGACCATTTGACGGAATGCAAGCCGAGCGCGTGCGTGTGCCGTTCGCGAACGTGGGACTCGTCAAGCTGCCCGAGGACGTCGACGACGATCAGGCCATCATGATGTCGGACATTTTTCCGACCGGCTACATGGCTGCGGACATCGCGGAGATTGGCGAAGGCGACACGGTGGCGGTGTTCGGCTGCGGACCCGTCGGACTGTTTGCGATCGTGAGTGCGCGTCTTCTCGGCGCAGGACGTGTTCTCGCGGTCGATTGCATTCCGTCGCGACTCGAACTCGCGCGCGAGCTCGGTGCGGAAGTCATCAACTTCGAAGAAGAGCATCCCGTGAAGACGATCAAGGGATTGACGGGAAAGATCGGCGTCGACCGCGCGATCGATGCCGTCGGCGTCGATGCGGTGCGTCCGCATCACGGTCCCGCTGCGAAGTCGACCGCGGCGAAGGCAGAGGAGTTCGAGAAGGAGCAGAAGGAGGTCGCGCCGAAACAGAATCCGGATGGCGATCTCTGGCAACCCGGCGATGCGCCGTCGCTCGCGCTTTCATGGGCGGTCGAGTCGCTTGCGAAAGCGGGAACGCTGGCCGTGGTCGGCGTTTATCCCGACACCGCGCGCACGTTTCCGATCGGCGTGGCCATGAACAAGAACCTGACGGTGCAGATGGGCAACTGCCATCACCGCCGCTACATCCCGGACCTGCTCGAGCTCGTGCGCACGGGCGGCTTCGATCCGTCGAGCATCCTCACGCAGGAGACGCCGATCGTCGATGCGATCGAAGCGTACGAGCATTTCGATCGGCGGGAGGACGGGTGGATCAAGGTGAAGCTGGAGCCGTAACCGGTTTGGAGTGCGGAAGCCGCAGCTGCCGCTTTCGTATGTTTGCTATCCGCGCTGTGGCATACCAAAGCGGCAGCTGCGGCTGCCGCACTCCAAACGATAGACTCACACCCATGAGACTTCTTGCAGGCGACGTCGGTGGTACGAAGACGCTGCTTCGTTGTGTGGAGCCGGACGGCGCGATCTCGCGCGAGCTCCGCTATGACAGTACCGCCTCGCCAACATTCGACGACGTCCTTCGCGAGTTTCTTGCCGAAGGCATTCCCGGCCCGATCGACGCTGCGTGTTTTGCTGTCGCAGGTCCGGTGATCGACGCGCATGCGGAGGTCACGAACGTCGGCTGGCGCATCGATGAAGCGTCGCTCGAACGCGCGTTTTCGATTGGCCGCGTTTCGCTCATCAACGACTTCTACGCGGTCGGCCTCGGCGTTCCGTTGCTCGGAGCGGACGACGTGCTCTCGCTGCAGCCAGGCGATCACGACCGCACGGCGCCGATCGCGATTCTCGGAGCGGGAACCGGACTCGGCGAAGCGCTCGTCGTGAATTTTGGCGGCGAGTATCAGGTGCTGCCGGGCGAGGGCGGGCACGCCGAGTTCGCGCCGCAGGACGAAGAGCAAACGAAACTCTTCCTCTATCTCCATCGCATCCATGGCCATGTCAGCTGGGAGCGCGTGATCTCCGGCCTCGGCCTGGTCAACATCTTTACCTTTCTCACGGGCGAGACGCTCGACGCTGCGGAGATCGGCACGCGCGCGAATGCCGGCGATCCGGTCGCGGCTCATGCGTTCGCGATCTTCGTCGATGCCTATGGTGCCGAGGCGGGGAACATGGCGTTGCGGACGCTTGCGCGGGGGGGCGTGTATCTCGCGGGCGGGATCGCGGCGAAGAACATCAGCTGGTTCACCGACGGCAGGTTTCTCGACGCATTCTGCCGCAAAGGCCGCTTCGGCCACGTCATGAAGACGATCCCGGTCGATCTGATCCTCAACGAGAAGGTGGGATTGATCGGGGCGGAGGAAGGGGCGCGGCGGGCGGCGGCGCTGGAATCGCCGCGACGCCCCACAGGTTGACGCGACCGCGATTACGCGAGGAGTGTTTACTGCATGGGTCTTTCTGTCGGCATCGTCGGTTTGCCGAATGTTGGAAAATCGACGATCTTCAATGCTCTGACGGCTGCGGGTGCGCAGAGCGCGAACTATCCCTTCTGCACGATCGAGCCGAACGTCGGCATCGTACCCGTCGTCGATTCTCGTCTCGTCAGGATCGCCGACCTCGCCGCGAGCAAGCAGGTCATCTTCACCGACCTCAAAGTCGTCGACATCGCCGGCCTCGTGCGCGGCGCGAGCAAGGGCGAAGGACTGGGCAATCAGTTCCTCGCGAACATCCGCGAGACCGAAGCGATCCTGCACGTCGTGCGCTGCTTCGATGATCCGAATGTCGTGCACGTCGAAGGCAGTGTCGACCCCGAGCGCGACATCGAAGTCATCGAGACCGAACTGCTGCTCGCCGATCTCGACGCGCTCTCAAAGCGCAACGACCGCGTCGCACGTCTCGCGCGCGTTGGACAGAAGGAGTACATCGCGCAGGCCGAAGCGCTGACGAAAGCGATCGAGGCGGTCGAGAAGGGGATTCCCCTTCGCGCCGCGGGATTGTCCGAACAGGATCTCGCAGCACTCGCAGAGTTGAGCCTGATCACGGCGAAGCCGGTGCTGTACGTCGCGAACGTTGCGGAAAACGAGATCGGCAAAGAAAACGCGATGCTGCAGAAAGTGCGTGAAGTCGCGAAGTCGAAAGGCGGGGAAATCGTCGTCATCTGCGGCGAGCTCGAAGCGCAGATCGCGCAGCTTCCGGAGAGCGAGCGCGGCGAGTTCCTGCACGACATGGGACTCGAAGAACCCGGCCTCAACGTCCTCGTGCGTGCCGCGTATCAACTCCTCGACCTCGAGACGTTCTTCACCGCCGGCCCGAAAGAAGCCCGCGCCTGGACGATTCATCGCGGCTCGAAAGCCCCACAGGCCGCCGGCAAGATCCACAGCGATTTCGAGCGCGGCTTCATCCGCGCAGAGACCATCGGCTACAACGACTACATCTCCCTCTCCGGCGAACAGGGCGCGAAAGCGGCCGGCCGCATGCGCAGTGAAGGCAAGGAATATGAAGTGCAGGATGGGGATGTGATTTTGTTTCGATTCAACGTGTAGAAGCAGTCTCAGAGTCGCATAGTCTCAGAGTCTCAGAGGACGCTCCGCGTTCGACCAAAATCGTGCGTGAGGCGGAGCCTCTCTGAGACCCTGAGACTATGCGACTCTGAGACTACCCCCCACCCATGCCAACAACCTTCACGATCCCCTCCGCCGAATCCCTTCCGATCCACGGCGATTTCGACATTCCGGATAGACCGCGTGCGCTCGTCATCGTCGTGCACGGGTTCAAGGGGTTCAAAAACTGGGGATTTTTTCCGTGGCTTGCGCAGCGATTGATGTCGCATCGACTGATCGTCTGTCGCTTCAATATGTCGCGGTCGGGCATTGGGGACGATCCGGAGTCGTTCGATCGGCTCGATCTCTTTGAGCACGACACGTACTCGATCCAGCTTGCCGATCTGCGCGCGGTGGTGCGTTACGCACAGGAGCAGTTTCCCGGGCTTCCCACCATTCTTCTCGGCCATTCGCGCGGAGGCGGTGTTGCGCTGCTCGGCGCGGAGGAAGTTCCGGAGCTCAGTTCGGTCATTGCGTGGAGTCCGATCTCGCGTTGTGACAACTGGGCGGCGTCGACGCGCGAGGACTGGCACGCGCGCGGCGTGACGGAAGTCGTCAATGCCCGCACAAAACAGATCATGCGCATGTCGCGCAATGTTCTGGACGATTACGAAGCCAATCGCGAGCGCCTCGACATTCAACGCGCTGCGCGACAACTGCGCGTGCCGTTGCTCGTCGTGCATGGCGAGCGTGATGAGAGCGTCCCTGTAGGCGAGGGACGACTGCTCGCCAAGAGCAGCGCGGATGCATCACTGCTCGTGATCGAGCGCGCCAGTCACACGTTCAATGCGATTCATCCGCTCGTACACGTGCCGGTTGCGCTCGTGCTCGCCGCGGAATCGAGCGCGCACTTCGCCATCGCACATTTGTAGCGTCATTCAGGCCGCGCGCATTTTTCGACGGCAGCCAATAGTTCCGGCAAATCGAACGGTTTGCGCAGGACGCTGCGGACGAGCGGGGAGTGGATCGAGTGCAAATCGCGCTCGCCTGCGGCGGACACGACCACGATACAGGGCGCACCGGCATCGTCATTGTTGCCGAGATACTCGACGAGCTCGAAACCGCTCATGACGGGCATCATCAGATCGAGGACCACGGTCTGGAATCGGCGCGCGCGCAACTTCGTCAACGCTTCACTGCCGTTGCCGGCCTGGGCGACGTCATAGTCGGCGCGCAGAAGCACTCGCGCGATCAGCGTTCGGATCGCATCGTCGTCGTCCACCACCAGGACTGTTCGGTCTTCGGTCATGACAGGCGCGCGATTCTATACAGAGTCGGCTGAAGTTGCTGTTCCGCATCGGCTGACCTCGGAATGGGCGCTACAATGCGCGCAAGGTCCCTCATACATTCGGAGTTCCCACAATGGAGCTGATCGGGCGACATTTCGGCCATATCCGCGTCACTCAGGTCATCGGCCAGGGCGGAATGGGCGATGTGTACGGCGGCTATGACGAGAAGCTCGAGCGCAAGGTCGCGCTGAAGGTTCTCAACAACGATCAGCGGCTCGACGGCGAAGCCCGCGAACGACTCCTGCGCGAGGCTCGCGCTCTTTCGCGGCTCGATCACCCCAACATCTGCCGCATCCACGACTACATCGAGACGCGCGACGTCGACCTGCTCGTGCTCGAGTTCATCGACGGCAAAACGCTGCACGATGCGCAGGGACAGCTCTCGCATCACGAGAAAGTGCGCATCGCCATCGCCATCGCGGACGTGCTCGTGCAGGCCCACCGTGCCGGCATCGTGCATCGCGACCTGAAGCCGGAGAACGTCATGCTGACGAACACCGGCGAGGTGAAAGTCCTCGACTTCGGTCTCGCACGCTGGCTGCACAAAGGTCGCATACCGTCCGACAAGCACCAGGCCGTGCAGGCCGCGCCCATGCGGCCGTCGATCGCGTTGGCGGAGACGACGAAGTTCTCGTTCGACAATTTGCCGGCAGAGTCCGGACCGCGTCGCGAGTTCCTCGCCACCGCCGTCGGCATCACCCTCGGCACGCCGCTCTTCATGAGCCCGGAACAGGCACGCGGCGAAACGCTGACGCCGGCGAGCGACATGTTCTCGTTCGGCCTCGTCCTGCAGACGCTGTTCACGGGCGAGGATCCGCATCCGATGGATCTCACGGCGCGCGAGGTGATCCTTCGCGTCGCACGCGGCGAAACGCAGCCGGTGAAGGGCGCGCCGGGCGACGTCACGGCGCTCATCAATCGCCTCGAGCAACTCGCACCGGCCGATCGTCCGACTGCCGTCGAGAGCGCCGAGCGCCTTCGTTTCATCGAAGCGAAGCCGCAGCGCATCGTCCGCCGATCGATCGTCGCGGCTCTCGCACTGATCGCGCTCCTCGGTGCATGGCGCTACACCGTCGACTTGAGGCGCGAGCGAGCGATCGCCGTCGCGAATCGCGAAGAAGCGGATCGTCAGCGCGCACACGCGGAAAACCTCAACGAGTTCATGCTCGGCGATCTGCGCAGGAAGCTCGAACCGCTCGGCAGTCTCGAGATTCTCGACGACGTCGCGGAGCGCGCGCTCGAATACAGCAACTCGCTCAAGCCGGAGACGATGTCGGCCGAAGAGCTCGCACGCAGCTCGAAGGCGCTCAATCAGCTCGGCGAAGTGCGCATCGGCCAGGGAAAGCCGAACGAGGCGATGACGATCTTTCTTCGGTCGCGACAGTTTGCGCAGCAGGCAACGAAGAAAGATCCGAGTTCCGCTGCCGCCAGGCTCGCTGTCGCGACCGCGAACTTCTGGGTCGGCGATGTTCACCGGCTGCAGGGAAGTCTCGGCGATGCGTTGCTCCACTACACCGCGTACATGAACGGCGCGGAAGAGCTGGCGAAGCAATATCCCAATAACGATGACTATCGCCTCGAGCGCGGCTACGGTCACAGCGTCGTCGCGTCGATCTACGAACGACAGGGCCGCTTCGATGACGCGCTGCAGCACCTTCGTCTCACGCGCGAGATCAAAGCGGAGCGCGTCGCGGCGAAGCCGGACGATCTCGATCGACAGGCCGATCTCGCGAACACGCTCGATCGCATCGGATTCATCCTCGAGCGTGCCGGCGACCTTGAAGGCGCACGCAAGCATTACGAGATGGAGTTCGCGACGTACTCGCGTCTCGCCACGGTCGAGCCGCGGAACACGCGGTGGAAGGATCGTCTCGTCACGAGCCACAACTCGCTCGCGTGGGTGCTCGAGCTCACGGGCAACGTCCCGACCGCGCTCGAACATCGTCGCGCGGAAGTTGCGCTCGACGAAGAACTGCATCGCCGCGATCCCGCAAACGCGAAATGGCATCGCAACCTCGCCATCGCACAAATGAATCTCGGCAACGCGCTGCGCATGAGCGGCGACGCGCGCGGAGGCATCGCGCAGATCGAGCTCGCGCAGCAAACGCTCGCGCCGCTGCTGGCGCGGAAAGAGACCGTACGTTCCTGGACGCGCGATCTGGCGATCATGCACACGACGATTGCGCGTGCGCATCTCGCGAGTGGCAACGCACCCGCGGCCGCGCGATCCGCGTCGGCGGCACTGAAGATCTTCGACACGCTCCCGCCCGCCGACACCGCGTCGTACATCGGCGCGGCGTATCTCGTCGTCGGCGAAGCTCACGTGCGAAACGGCGAGAAGGCGCGTGCACGCGATGCATGGGAACGTGGCGCGGCGTTGCTTCCGCCGCACGCGCGCGATGCCGCGGCGCCGCAGGTGCTCGACACGCTCGCGCGAACACTGCTGCGCCTCGAACGCGTGGCCGAGGCTGCGCCACTCATCGAGCGATTGACCCGAACCGGCTATCGCGCTCCCGATTTCGTGAGCGCGACTTCACCAAAGAGAGAGAGTGTCTGAGCTTGAGCAGTACCAAAAGGAGGAAGTAAAAACATGCCAACGATTACGATTCTTGGACCCGACTCGGTCGACCCCTACGTCGCGGAAGTCCTGCGCGACAACCAGGTCCTCACCTGGGTGCTCGCGGATGGGCTCGAATGGGATCCGAAGACCCCGCAGCCGATCGAATTTCTGCCCGCCGATAGCTTCTACGCGAAATGGCCGGGAACCAAACCGGAGCCGGTCGGGGAGAAACCGATTGGCGGACCGGACCGCCGCGACTACGAAGCGGACACGAAAAAGGAGATGTCGGCGGGCAAGTTCCAGTTCTATCACTACCGCCTCTCGGTGCGGGACAGCACCACGAAGCGGAAGATCAAGATTCGCGTGAAGCGCGGAAAGAAGTGGTACGACCCCGACGTCGTAAACGAGCCGAGGCCCTAGCCGGGCGGCACGGCCGGCTGCGCTGGTTGCTTCGCTTAGGCACGTACGGCTGCCGAGTGGGGTACCGCGCTAGTCGGTGGTCTCTTCGCCGTTGACGAGATGTTTCCCGCGGTTGCCCGGCAGCGCGTCGTGCTGCTGTCGGGCACCGCCACGGCGGCGCCGGCGACGGCGCGGAGCGCCACTCGGCGCGACTGCTCCCATCACATCCGTGTCTTCGTCATCTTCATCGACGTCGACGCGTGCGGGCGGGGGAGGCGGAGGCGGTGGCTGCGGTTTCTTCTCGTTGTTCTTCTCGTTGTTTTTCTCGGTGCGCTCGTTGAGCTTGTCCTCGTCGAGCAGCCACACCCACTGCGTTTCTGCCTGCTTCGCGGGCGCGGCTACCTGTGCGGCAGGTGCTTCGCGACGCTGTGGCTCGCGCGGGGCGCGCACGGGAGGCTGCGGACGATCGCGACGTTGCGGCTCGGGCAACACGCGCGCACGCTGCGCGCTCTGCGGCGTCTCGAGCCGCTTCACGCGGATCAGTACGTCTTCGGTCAGCTTGCGATTCACCGCGATCAGATCGGCGAGAAGCGCAATCAGCCACGTGTGAAATCCGGTGATGAGAAACACCGCGGCGAGGATGAGCGACTGGATGTGTCCGCCGCGATCGCCCTGCGCATAGAACCAGAGGAAGCGCGCGCCCAGCGCGACGCCGAGGATCATCAGCAGCGAGCCGATCGCAAAGAATGTTTTCAGCGGACGGTAGAGCGCGTAGATCCGAAAGATGGTCGCGACCGACTTGCGCAGGTACGTGCCCATGCCCTGATAGAGGCGCGAGGGACGCGTCGGCGCGTTGGTTCGCACCGCAACGCTCTGCACGCCGAGGTTGCGGTTGCCCGCCTGGATGACGGTCTCGAGCGTGTAGGTGAAGGGATTGAAGACGTTGATCTGCATCGCCGCTTCGCGCGAGAACGCGCGGAAGCCGCTGGTGACGTCGGCGACGCTGACGCCCGAAGCCTTGCCGACCGTCCAGCTGCCGAGGCGCTGGAGGATGCGCTTGAGCCCGGACATGTGCGGCGACTTCGAGACCTCGCGATCGCCGATCACGACGTCCGAGGTGCCTCTGAGGATCGGAGGGACGAGGCGTGCGATATCGGCGGCCTGGTACTGATTGTCGGCGTCGGTGTTGACGATGACGTCGGCGCCGAGGCGGAGGGCGGCGTCGATGCCGGCCACGAATGCGGCGGCCAGGCCGCGGTGCGATTTGAGCTGAAGGATGTGCGTTGCGCCGGCTTTGCGCGCGACTTCAGCGGTTTTGTCGGACGAGCCGTCGTCGATGACGAGGGTCTCGATAGAGGTGATGCCTTCGATCCGTTTCGGCAGATCGCGCAGTGCCTGCGCGATGGTTGCCTCTTCGTTGAAGGCGGGAATCTGAATGATCAGTTTCATGCGTTGCTGAGCTGTTAAGCTGCGGAGCTGTTGAGCTCAAATGCTCCCGTCAAAGTTTCGGTCATCATGCCGGTGGAGCGCATCGGTGGCGATGCGGAGCGCGCGATCGCTTCGGTGTTATCCCAGGATGCGCCGTTCGAGTTCGAGCTGATCGTCGTGTCGGCGCAGCCGCTCGAATTGCCGGCAAAAACCCGGTCTCGAAACGTAGTCGAGCCGAATCGTAATCCCGCAACTCGAAGAAATCGAGCAGTTTCCGTCGCGAGCGGCGAGATTCTGGCGTTCATCGACGACGATGCAACGGCCGATCCGCAATGGCTCGCGACCGCGGTTGCATGGCTCGACGCGCATCCCGGGACGCTCGCAATCGGGGGGCCTGACCCCGCTCCGGCGGACTCTTCGGTGGCGGAACTGATCTCGGATACGTTGCTCGCGACGCGATGGATCGGCAGTGGCGTCGTGGCTCACGAAAACCGCCGCGGCATCTTCTCCGTGCGCAGCGCGAGCGACATCGCGCTCGTGAATCTGTTCGTCCGCCGTGATGTGTTCACGGGCTTCGATGAAGCGATCGGCTACATCGGCGAAGACACGGCGCTGCTCGAACAGTTGATGCAGCGAGGGCCAGTCGTCTATCACGAAGGCGTGCGCGTCTTTCATCGACGACGCGCGTTTCCGGGACCTTACTTGCGGCAACGCTGGCGCTATCGCGTGAAGACCGGGCAGATGTACGCGAGCGGCGCACGCCGCGATCCTCGCGTGACGGCGTTTCTCGTGGCAGGGTTCGTCGGCGTGCTGCTCGCGCCGCTCGTGGCGGTGCCGTACTTCGTTGGGACGTTCGTGCTTGGTGTGCGGGCCACGCGGCTACCGGTACGGTGGTGGCCGGTGATTCCGTTCGCGTTTGCCGCGCACCACGTGACGTACTGGTTGGGGATTTTGACGGGGATGGCGCAGCGGCGGTGACGCGAGACGTTGGCGGCTCAGACCAGTGGTAGGACTCGATCAGCGTCTGCTTTCAGCTCATCATCCGCCACCCCTTCATTCTATCCGCGCCAGAACCAAACCCACTGGGGCAGCCGCACGTCCCACTCGGCGCAGCAATCAGCGCAGTCGGCTCTGCCGACGGAATTGCGTACACTGCACTTCGAGTTGAGCGATTCCGACTGATGAAGTTCACCGACAAAGCGCAGTACCTCCGATATCTGGTCGACAAAAACGGCATGCAGCCCGTCTACCTGATCCTCGGCCTGACCTACGACTGCAACTCCTTCTGCCGCACCTGCTTCAACTGGGAACAGCTGCGCAAGAACAAAGAGCACGAGCTCTCGCTCGACGAGATCAAGAAGACGCTCTCGTCGATGGGAGACCTGCTGTTCATCGTCATGTCGGGCGGCGAGCCGTTCCTGCGCCGCGATCTGCCGGACATCTGCGAGTTCCTTTCGACGAACAACAACGTCAAACAGATCACGATCCCGACCGGCGCGATCACGAGCGATCTCATCGCGCGCCAGGTCGAGTCGACGCTGCAGCGCTGCCCCGATACGCAGATCGTCGTCAACCTCTCGATCGATCACATCGGCGAGAAGCACGACTGGATCCGCGGCGTCCCCAACAACTACGAGAAGTCGAAGAAGACGTACACGCTGCTGATGCCGCTGAAGGCGAAGTACGCGAATCTCACGGTGAACGTGCACACGTGCCTGTGCTCGTACAACTCGGACGATCTCGATGTGCTGTTTGAAGGCGTCCGCCGCGATTTTCCCGAGATCTCGTTCCACTCGTTCGAGATGCTGCGCGGCGATCAGCCCGACAAGAACATCCAGCCCATCTCGACCGAGCGCTACCGCGAGCTGCTCCCGAAGCTCGAGGAGTATTGGAACAGCTACCGCAACTACGACGGCTTCCTGAAGTTCGTGAAGGTCTATTCGCGACGGATGGAACTGGCCGTGCTCGAGCAGGAAACGCAGGTGCGTCCGTGTCACGCGGGCCGTGTGTCGGGCGTGCTCGATGCGCGAGGCGAAGTGCGCATGTGCGAGCTGCGCGATCCCGTCGGCAACGTGCGCGACGCGAACTACGACTGGAACCAGCTCTGGTTCTCGCCCGCGGCGGATGAGCAGCGACGCTCGATTCGCGCGAAGGAGTGCCATTGCACGCACTCCTGCTTCATGAGCTCATCGCTCGTGTTCGATATACGCACGTGGGGCGCTTATCTGGCGTCCACGGTCGTCAATTTCCTGTCCGCAGCATGAGCGTTATCGGTGATCGGTTGTTGGTTGTCTGCGCGCCATCGCGATGAGTCCCGGACAACCGACAGCCGACAACCGACAACTGCGCGTCGCGATCATCGGCCCGGTCTTCCCGTATCGCGCCGGCATCGCGTATTGCACGACGCGCCTCGCGCAGGTGCTCGACGCGGACGTCATTTCGTTCAAACGCCAGTTCCCACGCTCGCTTTATCCGGGCTCGAGCGATATCGATGAAACGCTGCCGCGCTTCGAGCGCGCGCGATTTCTGCTCGATATCGTGAATCCCATCACGTGGCTTCGCACCGCGCTGCTGTTGCGTCGCGAGAAGCCTGACGCCGTGATCTTCGTGTGGTGGGTGTGGGTGTGGGCGATTCCGTATCTCGTTCTGCTGTCGCTTCTACCGAAGCGGACGCGCGTGATTCTGCAATGCCACAACATCGGCGACAAGGAGCCGGCGGCGTGGAAGCGGATACTCACCAATCTCGTGTTGCGGCGGGGGGATGTGCTGGTGGTGCACGCGAAGACGGAGGCGGAGGATGCGGCTCGGCGGTTGGGTCTGAGCACCCCTCATCCGCCTTTGGCACCTTCTCTCCTTTCGAAAGGGGAGAAGGCCGCTCCCCGCATCGTCCAAACCTTCCTCCCCGTACACGAGCTCGGCGGCGCGATCCCCTCACGCGAAGATGCCCGTCGCACACTCGGCCTTGACGGCAACGTCGCCCTCTTCTTCGGCCACGTCCGTCCATTCAAAGGCCTCGACATCGCCTTGAACGCCTGGCGTCAGCTGACGACCAACGTCACACTCGTCGTCGCCGGCGAGGCGTGGTGGAAAGGGGAGGAGGAGTATCGCGCCATCGCGCAGGGCCTCACCAACGTCCGCCTCGATTTCCGTTTTATCCCCGACTCCGAGATCGCCACGTACTTCGCCGCGACCGACGTCGTGCTCGCGCCGTATCGCATCGAAGCACAAAGCGGCGTCGCGCTGACCGCGTTTCATTTCGCGCGACCGGTCATTGCCACGAACGTCGGCGGTCTCCCGGAGATCATCGACGAAGGCGCGAACGGCATGCTCGTCCCACCCGAAAATCCCACGGCGCTCGCGCAGGCCATCGACACATTCTTCGCAAGAGAAGATCGTGCGACGATGGAGCGACACGCGGCCGCCTCGGCCCGTAGATACTCGTGGGAGGAATACGGCGCGCTGATGAAGCGCTTGCTGGCAGGCGAATGAAGTTCTCTCCGTCCCGGATCAAAGTCGGCCTCGAGCTGACGTCGAAGTGCAACCTCCGCTGCGGCATGTGCCCGCTGCCGGTGCTCCGTCGTCCGTACGAGGACATGGATTGGCCGCTCGTCGAGAAGGCCGAGCGCGAGATCCACGGTCTCGGCCTGAAGCTGAAGTGGCTGCACGAGATGGGAGAGCCGCTTCTTTACTCGCGCATCGACGACGCCATCCGTCTGTTCCCCGAGGCGAGCCTTTCGACGAATGGGCTCGTGCTGACGCCGGAGATCGGGGCGAAGCTGCTGGCGACGCCGCTGAAGCGCATCCGCATCTGCGTCGACTCCATCAATCCGAAGGTCTATCCGCAACTGCGCACCGGCGGCGATTTCGATAAGCTCGTCGACCTCACGCAGAAGTTCCTCAAGCAAGCCAAGGGTGCGCCACTGCGCATCGAGATCCAGAAGATGCGCTCGCGACTGACGCTCGAAGAAACGGTCGACGACTTCAAACAGCTCTTCGATCTGAAGCAGTACAAAAACGCGCGCGTGATCGAGAAAACGTGCGAAGCGCTCGACGTCAACGAAGAGACCGATCTGCACGGCAAGTTCTACGGCTGCGTGCAGGGCGCGTTCTTCACCTGGGTCGTGATCTTCGCCGACGGCCGCGTCACGCATTGCTGCTACGACGCGCACGGCGATCAGGTCATGGGCGATCTGAAAACGCACTCATTGCAGGAGATCATCGACGGCGATCGCATGGCCGCGATGCAGGATGCATTCAATCGCCGCGACTTCACGAACCTCCCGCGCTGCGGCGAATGCTTCAAGCACGGCGGCGAGTCACACGCGTTCAACGACGTGTTGTCGCGTGTTCAGAACCTGCCGAATGTCGCCAAAGACGCCGTGCGAAAAGTGATCGACCTCCGTTACCGGTGACGGCGTGTACACTGCGCGCCCGCGTGACGATTCTTCTCAACCTGTTCCTCGGCTTCGTCCCCACACTGATCCTCGGCGCATCGATCGCTGCGGGCGTCGATGACGACGCGCGCCATCGTCGCGTGTTCCTGCTGATCTACGGTCTCTGGGCATTCACGCTCGCGGGCTGGAACTGGCTCGAGTCGTCACACTACGGCTGGATCGTGCTCTGGGCGTTGTTCGGCACGATCGCGCTCGGAATGTGGTTCGCGCGCCGGCGCTGATCAGCGCGGCGGCTTTTCTTCCGTCGGCTCTTCATCCTCGGCCGGCTCGGGCGTCTGGACCGTCGTGCTCGAGCTTTGCGTCGTGGCGCACTCGCGGCTGTAGCCGCCGACTTCGACGGTCGCGGTGATGAAGCCCGAGGTGGCTTCCTTCGTGTCGATGGTGATGACGGACGTGCCCTGTCCCGATTCGATAATGCCGTCCGAGACGCTCCAGTTGTAGGTCGGCGTGACCTCCGGATCGCCGTCGTTCACGGAGGCCGTGACCGTGATCGGATCTCCTGCGTTCACGACATCGGGACTAAACGCCGAGATGGACGGACACGCCGGCGCCTCGGCCGGCGGTGCTTGCGCCACGAGGGACATCGCACAGGCGAGGGACAGAATGGTCACGGCCAGCAGGCTCTTTCGCATGCGAATACCTTACATGAGTTGCGCCGTCGCGGCTGAGAGTCCATGATTTTCGCCATGAAACGAACCTTCATCGCGGTGCTGATGGCCACCGCCGTTGCGTTCCCCGCCGTTGCCCGCGAGAGTTTCGGAATCCTGAAGAAGGCCGTGTGGATGAGTCGCACGATTCCGCCGTCGTCGAATGCTGGTGCGCGGCGCGTGAAGGTGAACGTGACGAGCGATCGCAGCGACGCGCGCGATGACGCGAAGACGCTGAATCGCTACATCAGCGAGGCCATTCTCGCGGGCTCGGGCACGCTCGCCGATTCCGGAAAAGGCGAGGTGACGATCGACGTGTCGCTCGATCGTCTGGAGTCGCACGAGACATACGACACCGAGACCGAATACGTGCGGCAGCAGACCGGCACGAAGCGCAAGTGGAACGAGAAGAAGCAGAAGTACGAGGATGAGGCGATCTATACCAGCGTCCCCGTGCAGAAGAGCTACAAGGTGCTGACGGTGAACGTGACCGGCAGCTACGACATCGGCACGCGCAGCACGGACGTCGCGTCCGGATCGATCGACCAGGAGTTCCGCGAAAAGTACGGCGACGGTGAAAGCTCGCGAGCGCCGACGGACGTCGAAGATGAGCTGATGCGCAAGGCCGCGAATGTGATCGTCGCGCATCTCGTGCCGACGCAGGAACGCGTCAGCGTGCTCCTCCCGCGCTCGACGTTCGAGCCGTTCATCCCGCTCGCGGAGAGCGGCGACTGGGATCGCTATCTCGCCGCGGTCGAAGGCGTCGCGCCGAATCGGAATCTGAAGGATGAAGCGTACCGGCAGTACTCGATCGCGGTCGCGAAGGAAGCACTCGCGTATACGAACGAAGACCGTAAGGAATCGCTCGAGTTGCTGCGACGCTCCGTCGAGCACTATCAGCAGGCGATGAGCATGAACTCAGCGGAAGAGCTGTTTCGAAAAGGCTATGTGAGCCTGCTCGCATCGAATGCAGTCGGCGTTCCGATGGCGCGCGTGAATGACTCTGTCGCGCGCTATGAGAAGTGGACTTCGGGCGGCGGCACTGGCACGGCGTCGTACGAAGAACCGGAGCCGGAGCCCGAGCAGCCTTCGAAGAAGTCGGGCATGCGCAACGACACGGTGATCGATCTCGCGAAAGCTGGTCTCTCGGATGAGAACATCAAGCTCGCGATCGACGGTGCGGAGCGCACGGCGTTCGACGTGAGTCCCAATGCCTTGATCGCGCTCGCCAAAGGCGGCGTGAGCAAGAGCGTCATCGCTCACATGCAGAAGAAGTCGTCGAAGAAGCGGTGAGAACCGAAGGTTGTCGGTTGTCAGTTGTCGGTTGTTTGTACGGTTGCGCCTGGACGTTCAGACAACCGAGAACCGAGAACCGAGAACTCCGGTCAGCGGAAGCTGACCGGAATATCGTCCATCGTCAACACGCCATTGCGCGCCTGCACGATGCGCGGGATGCAGTTCACGACCATCGCCGCCGTGGCGCGATCGCCGTGCACGCCGTCCTTGATCACCATCTCGACGTCCGGCACGCCTTTCACGATCACGCGATCTGAAGCAACCGCTTCGGCGCCGACATACATCCGCAACTCGAGGCTCACGTTGATGCGTCCCGTGCCGTGAATCGTCTGGTGTACGCCGGCGACCTGGCCGGGCGCCACGGTGAGGTACTGCGTCGTGATCACGCGATCGGCGATGACCGGCTCGATGATTTCTTCGCTGACGTGATCGAACTCGACGCCGAGGCCGCTGCCGACCATCATCAGCGACTCGCGCAGGCCCATGTGCTTGATGCGTCCGGCACGAACGGCTTCGCGGAACTCATCGATCGTCATGCCGGCGCCGACTTTGCGCTGCAGCGGTTCGCGACGCGTCGACGCATTCTGGATGCGAACGATGTCGACGGCAGTCACGTCCTGACAGACGGACGTGATCGTGAGCGGAAGCTTGTCCATCACGAAGCCGGGATTGACGCCGGTGCCGAGGAGCGCGACGTTCGCGGCGCGTGCGACCTGCTGCAGCTGCTCGCGGATCTCGATGTCGAGCGGGAACGAAAGCTCTTCGCACGTCGACACGACATGCGAGCCGCGCTCGAGGAGCGACGTGAGCTGGCCGGCGACGTCGCGCAGACGCGAGCCGGTGGAGTGGCAGACGACGTCGGGCTTGCCTTGCAGTTCGGCGGTGACGAGGACGCCGGTCTTTTCGTTGAGACCAATGACTTCGCCGAGGTCCTTGCCGATCTTGTTCGGATCGATGTCGACGGCGCCGACGAGCTTCACCCACGGTTTGGTGAGAAGAAGACGCGCGATCTCCGCACCGATGGGTCCGATGCCGTATTGAGCGACAGTGATGGGTTGTTTCTGATTCATGGCGGCGCGCATTGTAGACGCTGTGGCCGCTCACGGATTGCCGGATCGCGGTGTTGTGAAAAGTGTTGCCTCGATTTCCTCTGCCGGCTCGTCGTCTTCGTCGAGAAAGTTCGAGACGCCGACGCCGACGAGCCGGTAGCGCGCATCCGGTGCAAAGTCGAATCTCTCCAGCAGTGAGACTCCGATCGTCGCGAGATCGTCGGCGCTCGATGGCATTTCGGGCGGGCTGAGTTGGCGCGTTGCCGTCCTGAAATCGGGCGTGCGCAATTTCACGGTGACGGTGCGGCCACGCATCGAGCGTTCTTCGAGCGACTCCCACAACTTCTGCGCCTGCGTGCGGATCCATTCCGCGGCTTCTTCGCGCGTGATGTCTTTCGCGAACGTGTTCTCGCTCGACCACGACTTGCGTTTGCGCGAAGGCACGACCGGGCTCTCGTCGATGCCGCGTGCGAGCTCCCAGAGGCGCGTGCCCCATTTGCCGAAGCGGGCGATGAGATCGGCCTGCTCGAACTGATGCAGGTCGCCGACGGTGAGGATCTTCATGTCGTGCAGCACGGCCTCGGTGGCCTTGCCGACGCCGGGGATTTTTCGCACCGGCAACGCGACGAGAAAGCGCTCGACCTGATGCGGGCGGATGACGAACATGCCGTCGGGCTTGCGCCAATCGGATGCGATTTTCGCGAGAAATTTGTTTGGTGCGACGCCGGCGGAGGCCGTGAGATTCGTCTCTTCGCGGATCTCGCGTCGAATCGCCTCGGCAGTCTCGGTCGCGGTGGGGATTCCGGTGAGCTCGTGCGTGACGTCGAGATATGCCTCGTCGAGCGAGAGCGGTTCGACGAGCGGCGTGTGTCGTTCGAAGATTGCGCGGATCTGATGCGAAACCGCGCGATAGCGTTCGAAGTCGGGATGCTTCCACACGCCGTCGGGACAGAGTCGCTTCGCGCGCGATGCCGGCATCGCCGAATGCACGCCGAACTTGCGCGCTTCGTACGACGCCGCGCAGACGACGCTGCGCTCGCCGGCCCATCCGACGATCACCGGCCGCCCCTTCAGCGACGGATCGTCGCGCTGCTCGACGGACGCGTAGAACGCGTCCATGTCGACGTGGAGAATCTTCCGCACGCTCCCATTCTCAATTCTCGATTCCCAATTCACAATTCCATGCAGAATGTCCTCGGCATGACGCAAGTGAATCTACAAGACGTAGCAACGCCTTCCTTCCTCGTCGACCGTTCCATCGTCCAGAGAAACTGCGATGCGATGCGCGAGAAAGCGCGCGCATCGAACGTCGCGTTTCGCCCACATGTCAAGACGCACAAGAGCGTGGAGATCGGGCGGATGCAGCATGGCGGCGCGACGGGACCGATCACGGTATCGACGCTCGCGGAAGCAGAATTGTTCGCCAACGCCGGCTTTCGCGACATCACGTACGCCGTGCCGATCGCACCCGCGAAGTTGCAACGCGCGGCTGATCTCGCAGCGCGCATCGATCGCCTCAGTGTGTTGATCGATTCAGAGGTGGCGCTGCGCGCGATCGAGAGTTTCGCCGCGAGTCATGGCGTGACATTCGATGTCTTCCTGAAAGTCGATTGCGGCTATCACCGCGCGGGGGTCGATCCGGAGAGTCCGGACAGCGCGCGTCTGGCGATCGCACTCGCGCGCTCGGAGGCGGTGCGGTTCCAGGGACTGCTGACGCACGCCGGTCATTCGTACAACGCGAAAGACGTCGAAGAGATCCGTCGCATCGCGGCGGAAGAATCCGCATCGCTGACACGCTTTCGCGCGCTGCTCGCCGCAGAAGGCCTCGGCGAAATCACGCGCAGCATCGGCTCGACGCCGACGACCACGATCGTCGAACGCTTCAGCGAATGCGATGAAGTGCGGCCTGGCAACTACGTTTTCTTCGATGCATCGCAGGCAACATTCGGTTCGTGCAAGCTCGAGGATGTGGCGGTGTCGGTGCTCACGACCGTCGTCGGTTCATATCCGGAGCGAGGCGCGTTGATCGTCGACGCAGCTGCGCTCGCGCTGTCGAAGGACTCCGGCCCCGATCACATCATTCCGCACTTCGGCTATGGCCTCGTTTGCGATGTCGATCTGAACCCGCTGCCGATGCGCATCACTGCGCTTTCGCAGGAGCACGGAAAGATCGCGACGGAGATGCACGTACCGGTCGGTACGCGGCTGCGCATTCTGCCAAATCACTCCTGTCTCACCGCGGCGATGTTCGAGACCTATACCGTTGTGGAGCAGGGCAGGGTGGTGGATGACTGGCGTCCGGCGCGAGGATGGTAATGGTTAGCGGTTGTCAGTTGTCGGTTGTCTGCGACTGACCGCCTGAGCGACACTGCACGGACAACCGAGAACTGAGAACCGACAACCATGTACCTGACCGACGGCCCCGCTAAAGCCAAACACACGTTCCTCTTCGCGCACGGAGCCGGCGGCGCGATGGACACCTCGTTCATGAACATCGTCGCGAAGGCACTCGGCGAACGCGGCATCCGCGTCGTGCGCTTCGAGTTCCCGTACATGGCCGCCCGTCGCACGTCCGGGAAAAAAGGCGGCGCTCCCGATCGTCAGCCGGTTTTGCTCGACACGTTCAGGCAGGTCGTCGAAGAACATGGCGGCGGCGCGAAGGTGGTCGTCGGCGGAAAATCGATGGGCGGGCGGATGGCGAGCATGATCGCGGACGACGTCGGCGCGCGTGGCCTGCTCGTCTTCGGCTATCCGTTCCATCCGCCGGGCAAACCGCAGCAGACACGGACCGCGCACCTCGAGCATCTGCAGACGCCGTCGCTCATCCTGCAGGGCACGCGCGACATGTTCGGCACGAAGGCCGACGTCGCGACGTACACGCTCTCGCCAGCCATCCGCGTCGAGTGGATGGAAGGAGGCGATCACTCGCTCAAGGGACGCGTTCCGGAGGCGATCGAAGCCGCGGCGGCATACATCCTCGCGCTCTGAGATATTCCTTCTTCCCGTGACGCCGGAGTTGCTGCTAGAGTTACTTCAGTCATGCGCCCCAACGTCCTCATCGTCGAAGATGACACCGCCACCCGCGAATCGCTCCGCCGCATCCTCGAAGAGGAGGGTTGCCACGTCGATATGGCCGCGGATGGCGAGAAAGCGGTGGGCAAGCTCGCGCAGCATCGCTATGACGCGATCGTCCTCGACATCGCGCTGCCGAAGCTGAGCGGCACCGACGTGATGGAGTACATCGCCAGCACGACGCCGCGCATGCTCGAGTCGATCGTCGTCGTCACCGGCCTCGAAGCCGCGGAGATCCGCAAGCTGTTCCCGACGATCTGCGAGACGCTCTCGAAGCCGGTCATGCCCACCCGGCTCATCGCCTCCGTCCGCCGCTGCCTCGGCGCCACGGCGCATCCGAACGGCCTCACCGGCATCTCGGTCGCGTAGCGCGAGTCGCGCGGTAGACTGCCGCGCGCCCGATGAGCCTCGCCATTTTCCTGATCGTGTTCGTCGCCTTCGCGGCGCGACTGGTGATGGCTGCCATCGCGATCGGACGCTGGTTCGTGGCCGTTGCGCTCGTCACGTTGGGCGTTGGAATCTACGTCGCTCTCGTCTTCCTCGGGCTCTCGCTGGAGCTACCGCTTTTCGCGCTCTACTCGATGATGGACTGGGGCGTTCTGCTGCTCGTCGGCGCGGTGATGGCGGCGCTTGGTTTCTATCTGCCGATCCTGCTGACGTACAGCGAGAACCGACTGCATCGATGGCGATACGCGGCGTTTCTCGCCGCCGTGATCCTGACGTCGTTCGTCGTCGATCTGTGGCGCGTCACCGCACGCATTCCGCAGCCGAACTGGTTTCTCGCCCCGACGCTCTGGTTCGCCGCGGGACTCGGCGGTTACGTCGTGTTTCATCAGCGCTTCTTCGAAGACGACTGATGCAAAGCAAGAAATCTTCAGTTCAGTCAGTCGGTTGAGTACAATCCGCACTCCACTCGGGCGCCCATAGCTCAGCTGGATAGAGCGCTAGCCTCCGGAGCTAGAGGTCGCAGGTTCGAATCCTGCTGGGCGCACCACCTTCGAAATCCGTCAGCTCAACGAGCCTGCGAGTGGCCCCCGACTCCGAGTGAGTTTTTCTGCCGTTCCGACTACACTCCGGGGCGTCCAAACCCCAGGAGACCTCGTTATGTCCAGGTTGTGCGTTCGCCGCGTGCTCGCCACGCTCGTTCTTCTTCTGTCTTCTTCCCTCTCCGCGCAGCAGAATCCGTGGGACGCGCCTGCGTTCTCGGCGGATCCGAAAGTGCTCCTCGCTGCAGCACAACGTGTGAAGGCGGAAGAACACGCGCTCGTCATGCTCCTCGATGAATCCGAGTACGTCATCGACGAGCTTGGCGGGATGCGCAGCAGAGATCGCGCGATGTACTACGTGGTCGAGGAAGCGGGTGTCGAGAGCCTCGGCGAAGTACGCGCGCCGTGGCAGCCGTGGCATGGTGACCGTCCGACCGTCGAAGCACGGGTGATCACGAAAGACGGTACCGTCCACTCGCTCGATTCCTCGGCTGTCGTGGAAGTGTCGGACTACGGTGAGAGCGACATCTTCAGTGATACGCGCGTGCTGCGCGCGCCGCTCCCCGCAGTCGCCGTCGGATCGGTGATCGAGTACGTGATCACGCGCGGCCATCGGTCCGTCGTGCCGGGCGCAGGAACGACGACGCGTTTCTGGCTCGGCGGCTACACGCCGATCGAGCGCACGCGCATCACCATCGACGCACCGCTCTCGGTCGAGCCGCGCATCGTGAACGGCAGCGGCATCGAACCGCGCATCGAAGAACGCGATGGCCGCCGCCGTACCGTTTACGAAACGGGACACATCGACGGCGTCCGTGAATACGACACATACGTTCCATACGACGTGGCGTATCGGCCGCAGATCGCGTTCTCGACGGGGAAGTCGTGGCAGCACATCGCCGCGAGCTACGCCGAAATCGTCGATCGGCAGATCGCAAACGCGGACCTCGGGAAGATCGTGCGCAACGCGATCGGCAAGTCGACCGATCGCCACGAAGTCGTCGCAAAACTGCTGGCCGCGATCCAGAAAGACATTCGCTACGCAGGGATCGAGATCGGCGAAGGCTCGATCGTCCCGCGCACGCCGAAGCAGATCCTCGCGAACAAATACGGCGACTGCAAGGACAAGGCAGCGTTGCTGGCAGCCATGTTGCGCACCGCCGGATTTCCGGCGCATGTCGCGTTGCTCTCCGCCGGCAGCGGTCTCGACACGTCATCCGAGCTCCCCGCACTCGGACACTTCAATCACGCCATCACCGTCGTCGAAGGCGATCCGGCGATCTGGGTCGATCCGACGGACGTCTTTGCGCGTCCCGGCGAGCTGCCGATTCTCGATCAGGGACGCATGGCGCTCATCGCGAAGGCCGAGACCACGGGACTCGTCAGGACCCCTGAAACATCGTCGACCGCGAACGTCTATCGCGAGAGCCGCACGTTTCATCTGCCGGAAGACGGCAAGGCGCGCGTCGTGGAGATCACGGAACCGACCGCGACGTCCGAGGCAGCACTGCGGCGGTGGGCGAGCGGATTTGATGCGAAGAACCTGCGCGAGAGCCTTGAGACCTACGCGAAGTCGACGTACGTAGCGAAAGCAATGACGCGTCACGAAGTGACGGAGCCGAACGATCTCACCAGACCGTTTCGCCTGACGCTGGAAGTGCCGGAGTCCGGTAGCGGCGTCGTCGTCAACGGCGAAGCCTCGGTGGCGATCCGCGTCACGTTGCTGCCGCAGAGCGTTCCCGAGGCGCTCGGCAACTGGAAAGAGCCGCAGCCGGACGATGATCCCGACGACGCGCCGAAGAAGCGCGAGCACGACTTTCTCTATCCCGAGCCGGCAGTGCGCGAATGGGTGTATCGCATCATCCCGCCCGCGGGCTACGTACCGCGCACGTTGCCGCCGTCCGAGACGAAGAAGCTCGGCACGATGACGTATTCGCAGGAAATGCGGCAGGAAGCCGACCAATCCGTGGTCGCCACCTTTCGCTTTGACAGCGGCAAACGCCGTCTCACCATCGCCGAATTCAACGAGACCCGCGTCGCGTACTCGAAATTTCTCGAAACGAGCAACGTCTTCGTCGGGTTCGACCAGATCGGCCGCACGAAGCTCAATGCGGGCGATGTTCGCGGCGCGCTCGACGAATACCGCCGTCTGACCTCGCTGCACCCGAAGGAAGCGCAGCATCACACGGAGACCGCCTACGCCTTGCTCGTGGCCGGTCTCGGGGACGCGGCACGAGACGAGATCCGTCGCGCGATCGCGATCGACCCCGGGAACGCGCGGGCGCACCAGATGCTCGGCGCAATCCTGCTTCACGATTCCCTCGGCCGCGAGTACAGGAAGGGTTTCGATCTCGACGGCGCCATCGCCGCATTCCGCAAGGCGAAAGAGCTGAAGCCGGATGACTACGCGATTCGCGTGGCGCTTTCACGCACGTTGACGTACGGCACCGACGGGTATCGCTTCAGCCGCGGTGCGCGTCTTGCCGAAGCCGCAGAGGAAGTGAAGGCGATGGTGACGGACCTCGGCGATGAAGGAAAGCCGATGCTTCCCGAACTGACCGTCATCTACGCGCACATGGGTCGCTTCGAGGATGTGCGGGCGCTCGCGTCGACCTACGACGCTGCCCAGCAGCGCGACCTCGCGCGTGTGATCGCGACCGCTGCCCTTGACGGCGCGGATGCGGCAATCCGTGAGCTGTCCGCATTCGACCTGCAGACGCGGCGTTCCTACGCGTCGGGCGCCGGGCAGCTGATGTTGCAGACCCGTCTCTATCCGCAGGCCGCGGCGTTGCTGGAGCTCTCGACGCAGGGCACGGCAGGTGCGGCGGAGCAGCGTCCTTTCCTCGACATCCTTCAGAAGCTGAAGCGCGTGGAAGACCTGCCGGCCGAAGAAGGCGCGCGCGGCGTGATGCGCAAGTTCTTCGTGGCACTGCTCAATCAGGATCTCGAGGCGCTCCTGGCATTGATGCCGGCGGACTACGTCAAGTTGAGCGACGAAGATCCCCTGAAGGAGATGGCGAAAACCGAGTTGCGTGCGCCCGAACAGCTCCCGAAGCAGGTCTTCGGCGATCTGATGGTGTCGATGCTCGAGGTGCAGCAGGACGGTGACGAGGAGACCGGCTATCGCTTGCGTCTGCGGATGATGGGCGCAGCGACCAGGGATATCTCGATGATCGTGCGTCGCCGCGACGGCCGCTGGCTGATCCACGGCAGCTCGATGGGAGACCAGTCGCTCTCGGGCTACGCGATTCTCGAACTGATCGCGAAGGGCGAGCTGGAGACTGCTCGCAAATGGCTGAACTGGACGCGCGAGACGGCGAAAGGCGGAACGACGGATGATCCGCTCGAAGGCCAGCGGCTCGCTCTGCTGTGGCCGAAGGCGAAAGCGACTGCCAGCCTCGACGAGCTCCGCGTCGCTGCCGCATCCCTGACGACCGACCGTTCCATGTCCAAAGAGGCGGAACCGATCCTCGTTGCAGCGCGCGAGAAAGCAGAGAGCGAGTCGGCTCGGGCCGCGATGGACCTTGCACTCGCCGCGATCTACGAAGGGCGCAAGGAGTGGCCGCGCATGCTCGAGGCCACCACGCGACTGGCGGCTTCGCACGCCGATTCTCCGACCGCGTTCTCCAGGCATGTCGAGGCGCTCCTGCGCAACCAGAAGAGCGCGGAGGCGACGGCTCTGGCGAAGCAGCGGCTGGAGCGCCTGCCCGGCGATCGCGACGCCTTGCATGCGCTGACATTGAGCGCGGCCGAAGCGGGCGACTATGCGGCCGCGCAGCAGTACGCGGTGCAGGTCGTCGATCAGATCGGACCGAAACGCGAGGACTACGCGCTGGCCGCATGGATGGCCCTCTTCACCGGAACACAACTCGAGCGTGCCATCGAGCACGCCCAGCACGCATCGAAGGACACGACGGAAGACAAGCCCTCCGATCGTGACTCCGTGAGTGCGCTCCACGCGCTCGCCGCGCTCTATGCCGCCACCGGCCGCAGCGTGGAAGCGCGTACCGCTCTTCTGAAGGAGATGGACGACAAATATCGCGGCGCCCTCGCCGACAACGACTGGTACATCCTCGGACGCATCGCCGAAAACTACGGCGTGAACGAGTACGCCATCGCGGCCTACCGGAAGGTCGACAAGGAGAAGGGTGGGGCCGAGTCCGTACGCGAGCTCGCGAAACGGCAACTAGCGGGCTTGCTGAAGAAGTGACCCCCTGAAGCCGCTCCCTGCACAAAAGGTCAGATTTTGTCTCTATCATGCCGGCACGCCGTCCTTCCATTATTGCCGCCCGAGATGTGGGACGGCGTCACGATAAGGAGACTTCCGATGAAGAGACGTTTGATTTCGCTGCTGATTCTCGTTCTTGTCCTCGCCATCGCAGCACCGATCGCGATGGCGGATCACTGCCGCAAATGCAACGCCGCTCAGAGATGCGCCATCGCAGCCACGGGCGGCTATCCGTCCTGCGATGACTCGGGCGCATCGTGCGTCCTGACCGGCCAGAAATGTACGGGGCCGCACCCGCTGGTCGAAGAGACGTTCGCCGCCTCGTTCACCGTCGCGTCGGTGGAGCGTCTCGACGAACCGCGGACGCCTGCGTCCGAGACCCGCGTCGCCTCGCTCGAGACGACGCACACCATCAATCGCTGATTCCGAATCCGTCCCGCATCTCGCGTTTTGTTGTCAGCGATACCCGGTGACGTCGGCCGGTTTGCCTGCGTCCTGCACTTCAACCAGATAGCGCCACGCGTCGGGCTGGCTGCCGTCGACGTCCGTGAAGCCATAGATCTTTGCCAGTGCTCCGCACGAAAGCGAGTGTCCGTTCCATCGCGACACATCGGGATCCTGTGCGAGTGCAGCGACAGCGCGGCCGACAAACGCCGGCGTTTCGGAGATCGCGAAATGCGGCTCGACTTTGGTGGCATCGAGCCAGTTCTCTTCGCGCACCTGATACGCATCGAGCATCACTTCGGAGCGCAGCCAGCCGGGAGTGAGCGAGAGCGCGGTCGCGCCGCGCGAGCCCACCTCGTGCGCGAGCGCGAAGGCCATGCGATTCACGGACGCCTTGGCGAGGTCATAGAAGAACGAGACGCGATAGTTCTTCGCGTTGTATTCGTCCGTTCCATCCGTCACTTCGATCACGAGTCCGCCTGGCGTTTCGAGCAGCAACGGAATTGCGAAGTGGCTCGTGATCGCGTGCGTGTCGACCGCGAGTCGGAGCGAATGCAAACCGTATTCGAGATCGGATTCCCACACGGTCTTGCTCCACTCCATCTTCGTCGCGCCGAAGATGTCGTTGACGAGGATGTGCAGCGCGCCTTGCTCTTCGCGAATGCGATTGACGAGCGCACGAACTTCGTCCGGTACGAGATGATCCACCCGTACAGCGATTCCGCGGCCGCCTGCCTGATCGACGAGCGCTGCCGTCTCTTCGATCGTCTCCGGCCGATCCATCTCCGATCGATGAGAGCCGCTGCTGCGTCCGGTCACGTAGACGGTGGCTCCGGCAGCACCGAGCTCCACGGCGATGCCGCGTCCTGCTCCACGAGTTCCTCCGGCGACGAGAGCTACTTTTCCTTTGAGTGAGGTCGTCATGTCGCGAACTTTATCGCGACCGCGCGCGAAGATAGTCCGCGATTTCCGTCCATTGCGCGTGCTCCGCCCATCCGAGCGGCGTGGCGTGAAAGAGCGTGTCTTCGATGTCGAGACGTGCGCCGCGCTCGGCGAGCAATCGCACCACTTCCGCATGATTCGCCAGCGCCGCCTGATGCAGCGGCGTCGAATGCGCATGAAACCCGCCGGGGTTGTAGCGATCGGGATCTTCACCCGCGTCGAGCAACAATTGCACGACCGCTGCATGGCCATGCGCCGCGGCGAGCGATAGCGCGATCTGTCTGCTCTGCGCGTCCGCGGTCGGAAGCAGTCGCGCGCTTTCATCGACGAGCCCGAGTCCCGCGGCCGCGGCGATGTTGTCGATCGGCGCGCCGCGTCGCGCGAGCGTTTGCGCCGTATCGCGAAAACCGAACGCCAGCGCCGTCATGACGGCGGACTTCCAATTCGAGCCCGTGCCATCGAACGCCGCGCCGTAGTCGATCAATGTTTCTGCGAGCTTTCCCTGCAATCCCGCGTCGGCAGGCGGTGAGCTCGACACGAGCATGCTCATCGTCGTGCACTTCGCGTCGTACATGTCGGCCAGCGCATCCACTTCGGCACCTGCATCGAGCAGCAGCTTTGCGATTTCGACGGCGTTGGCCGGTGTCTTTTGTCGTACGTTCTCGACGCCGTTCGCGCCGATGTAGTGCAGCAGCGTCGCATGGTGTCGCCGCATCGATCGTGCGCGGATCAGCTCGGGATTCGCGCGGAGCATCGAGCGCAGCGTGTCTGCATCGCCGGCGATGATTGCTTCGACCGCGGCTTCGAACTCCGCGACGCGCGCGTCGTTCGTGAGGGTTTCGACGAACGCCTGCAGATCGCTCCAGCTCGGGAAGCCGTGGCCCTGCGCGACCACGATTTGCGCATCCGCGAGATCGAGCGTCGCCGGTTGCACCTCGCTCACGTCCTTGTCGCGGAAGCGCGGATGATCCCACTTGAAACGCCACGCGGCGTCGTTGTCGCCGGCTTGCAATGCGTCGAACAGTTCGCGAGCCTGACGCTGATAGGCTTCGATCATCGCGCGATACTACTGCAGCGAAAAGGAGACCGCGGTGACAACACAAAAGCTCACGACGACCCTGATGTTCGTCGGCGAACAGCTGGGAAAAGCAGGCGAAGCGATCGAGTTGTACACGTCATTGTTCAGGGACTCGAAGGTGATTCACATCGAGCGGGATGCCGAGGGGATGGTGCAGCAGGCGCGGTTCACGCTGGCGGGGCAGGAGTTCCGGGCTCTGGACAGCGGCGCGGAGCACCGGTTCACGTTCACGCCGGCCATGTCGATTTTCGTGCAGTGCGAGAACGAAGCGGAGATCGATGCGTTGTTTCAGAAACTGTCCGATGGCGGCATGGTGCTGATGGAGCTCGAGAAGTATCCGTTCAGCGAAAAGTTCGGATGGCTGAACGATCGATTCGGAGTGTCGTGGCAATTGAATCTGTGAGGGTTGATCTTCGAACCGTTGCCCTGACCGTTCTTGCGCTGATTGCATTCGCGTCGAATTCGCTCCTGACGCGACTCGCGCTCGGCGAACGCCGGATCGATGCAGCGATGTTCACATCGATCCGGCTCGTCGCGGGTGCGATTGTGTTGGCGATGATCGTTCGCGCGCAATCGGGAACGTGGGCGGGTTTGCGCGGTCGTGGGTGGCGCGGAGCGTTGGCGCTGTTCGCGTATGCGGCACCGTTCTCGTTCGCGTATCTGCGCATCGGCGCCGCGGTTGGTGCGCTCGTGCTGTTCGGCGTCGTGCAGCTGACGATGATCGGATACGGCATCGTTCGCGGCGAACGACCGCGCACGCGTGCGTGGATCGGGCTTGCGCTGGCCGCGGCGGGGTTGGCGATTCTCACGGTTCCTGCAGCGACGCGTCCCGATCCGTTGGGCGTTGGGTTGATGACGATTGCCGGGATCGCGTGGGCCGTCTATTCGCTGATCGGAAGAACGACGACCGATCCGCTCGCGGCAAACGCGCGAAGCTTTCTGTGGAGCAGTCCTTTGGCGATTGCGATCAGTCTCGTCTGGCCCGCGTCGGTTGTGATGACAGGTCGCGGCATCGCGTTGGCGCTCGTGTCGGGCGCAGTGACGTCCGGCGTCGGCTACGCGATCTGGTATCGCGCGTTGCCGCGATTGACCGTCACGCAGGCAGCGGTTGCACAACTGAGCGTGCCGGTCATTGCAGCATTCGGCGCCGCCGCGTTTCTCAATGAAACGCTCACGGTGCGCTTGTTGATCGCGGGCGGGGCGGTGTTGTGCGGTGTGGGCCTCGTGTTGTCCGCTCGTCGAACCTAACGCCGCGGCGTCCTGCCAATCAGCGTCACGGCTCCGGTTTTCGAGATTTTGCGAACGCGCGGGAACCATTCGGTGCGGTCGTCGGATGCGGTGTTCGAGTACTCGAGCACGTAAATCTCGCCATTCGCGACCGCGACATCCGTCGGAGACCACGGCGCCTGCGTTCTCAGAATCACGCTCGTCTTTCCCGTGGGATCGATCTTCAGGAGCGCTCCGCATCCTGATGCGGCGACGTAGACCGTGCCATCCGGCGCAACCGCGAGTCCGCGCAGATAGGGCAGCACATCGCGTTTGACTCCCGGAATCGACTCGCAGTTCGGAACGCTATTCACGTTCGCGACCAGCGACACGCGTCCGCGTGCGTCGATCCGGCGCACGGCGCGATCTTCCGTGTAGTAGAGGGAACCGGCCGGCCCCGCGGCAAGACCGTTCACCCATGGGGCCGGACGGCCGCCGCTTTGAGCCGCCGGCAGCGTCGCCTTGACCGATCGTGCACCGGCCGGAGTGATGCCGATGATGCTCACCACGCCAGCGTCGTTTCTCCGCGGGACATAGAAAACGCCATCGGTTCCGATCGTCACGGGAAAATCGCTCGACATCACGAGCGTCGGATTGACGCCCGAGGCCTGGAAGGTCGCGTCCGGGATCGACGGCCATGCGGTTCGGCGAAAGCGACCGGCGGGATCGAGCGCGAACCAGTGATACGCCGGACCCTCGCGCCGCACGATTTTGCCGTCGCGCTCGATCGAGAAGATGCCGCCGCCGGTATCGACGAAGAACACGCGTCCATCCGGCGCGACGGCGATGCCGGCGCCGGGATGCGCGTGTACGTCGATCGATGCGATGGTTGCGAGGACGAACAACGCGAGCATCCGGGGGCGCATGGCGCGATTCTAGCGCCGCGTCCAATCGCGCGGTGTTACACGATGTGTCGGTTCGGCGCGGACGAACGGGTCCTCGCCGCGGTGCTCAACCTCGCGGAATGGAGCAGCAGTCGCCGTTCGCCGGTAACCCTCCGCCATTCGCCGACTTCCGCGAGCCGTTCTTCCAACGGCGCCGTACCTTGCGACGAAACCAGGGAGGAACGAATGGAACCCAACACCAGCAATCGCATCCCGTTCGGCAAGCTCGCATTCGGGCTCGTGCTGTTCGCCGTCGGGACGCTGACCTTCACCGACTACATCGATGTCATCGACCTGCGCGACCTCTGGAGATGGTGGCCGGTGTTTCTGATCTTCATCGGCGTTTCGAACGAGATCGATTCGCTGCGTGCGCGCAAGAGCGACGGCGGCTACATCATGGTCGCCATCGGCACCTGGCTGCTCGTCGCCAATCATCATTTCTTCGGACTCAGACACAGCACCGCGTTTCCGCTCGGCGTCGCCATCGTCGGACTCGGTGTGATCGTGCACGCACTCGTCGACGCGCCGGCTTCCGCGCGCAAGGAGAATGGCAATGACCCCTGCTGAACGCACTTACGTCACCCCACGCCTGATCGTCGGCATCGCCGTCCTGATCCTCGGCACGCTCTGGACCCTCGACAATCTCAACTTCCTTGAGGCGGAAGACTTCACGCAATGGTGGCCGGTCGTGCTGATCGTGATCGGCGGCGTGCAACTCGCGAATCGCAGTACGAATCGTTTCGGGCCCGTGCTGTTGATGATCGTCGGCGTATTGCTGCTCGGCTCGAGTCTCGACTACATCAATTTCGACCTCGGCGACCTGATCCCGCTCGGAATTGCAGCGTTCGGCGCGAAGCTCATCTGGGACGCGGTGTCGCGGCGATCCGCGCGACCCTCCAATCCGAACGATGATTCGACGGTGCACGCGTTCGCGATGATGTCCGGCGTGCACTGGCAGAGCACGAGCCAGAGTTTTCAGGGCGGCGATGCCAATGCGATCATGGGCGGCGTGGAGATCGATCTCCGCAACGTGCAGATCCAACCCGGTCAGGACGTCGTGATTGACGCTCTGGCGATCATGGGCGGTGTCGAGATCAGAGTGCCGCAAGGCTGGAAGGTCGTGGCGAACGTGTTCCCGCTCATGGGCGGCTTCGAAGACAACACGATCGCGAACAGCGAGACCGGTCCGCGGCTGACCGTCCGCGGCACGGCGATCATGGGCGCGATCGAAGTCAAGAACTAGTGAAGCGGTTGTCGGTTGTCAGTTGTCGGTTGTCTGTGGTGTTCCGCCAGCCGATCATGCTCAGACAACCGACAACTGATAACCGACAACACCTCATCAATCATGCATCCTGTTCTCACTGACCGGCGGCGGCTCGCGCTCTATCTGTTCACCTGGATGTTGCTGGCACTGCTGCTGGCGCTTCTGGTGATGGAGCCGGGCCGTCGCGGCATTCCGGCGGCGCTGCTGCTCACGCTGCCGCCGACGCTCGTGTACGCGTTCGTCTGTCTCGCGGCGTGGTATCCGGTGCGCGCGATGCCGCTGGAGCGCAGCGGCGTGTGGGCGATGCTGGTCTCGCACGCATTCGCGGCGATGCTGCTCAGCGGCGTATGGGTTTTGCTCTTCCGATTTTCCGCGCAGACGTTGACGCCGGTTCTCGAGGGCGGCGTGGCCGCGATTGCGAACCGCACGCCGACATTGTTCGTCGCGGGTGCGCTCTTGTATCTGCTCGCAGTCGCGTTTCACTATCTGCTCGTGGCGATCGAGAGAAGCTCGCGAGTTGAAAAGCAGGAGATCGAAGTTCGGATGCTCGCGCGCGAAGCGGAACTGAAAGTGCTCAAGGCGCAGCTCGATCCGCATTTCCTGTTCAATAGTCTCAATTCGATCAGCTCACTCTGCGGATCGAATCCCGCATCGGCGCGCACGTTGACGACATTGCTCGCCGAGTATTTGCGCAAGAGCCTGCGCATGGGAAATACGGAGGCGATTTCGTTATCCGAGGAACTGGAACTGGCGTCGAGTTACCTGGCGATTGAACGAATCCGATTCGGACCGCGATTGGAGCTCGCGCAGGAAATCGAGGAAAGCGTACGCGCCTATCGCGTGCCGCCGCTGTTGCTGCAGCCGCTCGTCGAGAATGCGGTCAAGCATGGGATCGGACAGTTGATCGAAGGCGGGACGTTGCAGATTACGGCGATGAAGGATCGCGGCGTCGTGCGCATCAGCGTCGAGAATCGCTGCGATCCCGATCGTGCGCCGCAGCAGGGAGAGGGGATCGGTCTCGTCAACACGCGACGTCGCGTCGAGATGTTCTACGGGCCGGCAGCGCGTGTCGACATCATCGACGAGCCGACGCGCTATCGTGTTTCGCTGGTGCTTCCGGCATGAGCATGCAACCGATCACCGTCCTGATCGTCGATGACGAAGACCCGGCGCGCGCGATCGTGCGCGAGTATCTGTCCGATTATCCGCAGTTCGTCGTGGCCGCGGAATGTGCGAACGGCTACGAAGCCGTGAAAGCAGCCGCGGAGCATCGGCCGGATCTGATCTTTCTCGACATCCAGATGCCGAAGCTCGACGGTTTCGAAGTGCTGGATCTGCTCGAAACGAAACCGCAGGTCGTATTCGTGACCGCGTATGACGAGTATGCGATTCGCGCGTTCGAAGTGCGTGCGATCGACTATCTGCTCAAGCCGTTCACCGCCGCGCGTTTCGCCGAAGTCGTCGCGCATGCAGAGGAGAGGTTGCGGCGTCGCGATGGCAGTGCGCGCGAGAGCGCTGCGAATGTCGCCTCGTCCATTCGCAGGCCAATGCAGCGAATCGCATTCCGCGACGGTGCGACGATCGACGTAGTCCCCGTGCAGCGCATCGACTACATCGAAGCGCAGGACGACTACATCCACGTCTGGTCCCGCGGACAACGTTACGTCAAACAGCAACCCCTCGGCGACCTCGAAGCGTTGCTCGACGCCACGCGATTCATTCGAGTGCACCGCAGCTACATCGTGAATCTCGAAAGCCTCGCGCGCGTCGAGCCGTATGCGAAGGACAGCCGCGTCGCGCTGCTCAAGGATGGGACGCGGATTCCGGTCAGCCGGGCCGGGTATGAGCGATTGAAGGGGCTGTTGTAGCGCTACTTCTCTTTGCCGATCTGAACTTCATCGCCGACGACATCTTCGACATAGAGCATTTTCGTCGTGACGAGCACGGCCGCGAGCAGTGGCTCGGCGATGAGCATGCCGAGGACGCCGAAGACGATGCCGAGCGCGGCGACGGAGACGACGGTCAGGACGGGCGGGATGTCGAGGCGCCTCTTGAGCAGCAGCGGCGTAATGACATTTCCTTCGAGCTGCTGAATGATCAGATAGAGAACGATCACGTACAGCGCTTTCTGCGGCGAGTCGACGAGCGCGACGCCGATCGCAGGAACCGCGCTGGCGATCGGTCCGAAGAAGGGAACGAACTCGAGCAGTCCCGCGAGCACGCCGAGCGCGGCCGCACCTTTCACGCCGAGCGCAGCGAGCCCCGCGCCGGTGATGAGTCCGATCAACACCATCGCGATCAGGCGCGCGAGGAGCCATTGCCGCAGTGTGTCGCGAAGCGTGTCGAGCAATTCTTTCGCACGATGTCGATGCTTGTGCGGGACGAGATGAACGATGCCGTCGCGATAGAGACCGGGCGCCGCCGCGACGTACATCGCGATGAACAGCACGATCACGATGCCGCCTGCCGCGCCGAAGAACGAGGAGACGATCGGGAAGAGGAACTTGGTTGCGTCGCGCAGCTCGCGCGAGACCCGGTCGGTGAGGCCGCCCTGTTTCTGCTGCGAGTCCGGCGCGACCAGCGTCTTCATCGGCGTCTGGTTCACCCAGCCTTCGACTTCGAGCATCGCCTTTGGCAACTCGCGTGTCAGCTCGCGGGACTGTTCGCGAATGGATGGACCGATCAGCGTGAAGATGCCGATCAGAACGCCGAGCAACGCAGCGAGCGTGATTGCCGCGCCGGCGCCGCGCGGAATGCGCAGCTTCTCGAGAGAGTCGACCGCGCGTTCCATCGTCAGGCCGAGGAGGATGCCGAGGAAGGTGACGATGAAGATCGAACGTGCGATCCAGAGAAATTGCAGCGCGATGATGACGCCGAGAACGATGGCGGTGACACGCAGCGCGACGGAAGAACGAATCTCCACGCCGGTGCGTGGAGCAGGTGTTGTGCCGGGGGGCTCCCCTCATCCTTCTTCGGCACCTTGTATGTTGAAGAGGAAGACGTGGGGAAGCCGTCGGCACCTGAAGCCTGGAGCTAGTGGAGAAGATAGGCTCCCCGCCCTCATCACCAAGGCCGCAGAGTATCTGAGGCGATGGAGCCAGCATTCACAAG
>DASYLL010000341.1:0-26747 GCA_036009605.1 Thermoanaerobaculia bacterium
CTGAATGACCAGGATCGTGCACGCATCATGTCGCTGCCCTACGGTGCACCTGCCCTCGCCGTGCATCACGCATCGCCCGTCGAATGGAGGTGCAACTGTGGTCAGAAGAACCCTGCATCTGCGGCAGCATGTCTCGATTGCGGTGTTCAGTACGGATCTGCATGAGGCGGCGCACGAGCTCCCAGGCAGGAGCCCGTGCGAAGGACCAGCGCTGCCGGCCGTGCCGGCTAAATGATCTCGACAATCATCGCAGCGGCTTCACCGCCGCCGATGCAGATCGCCGCGAGTCCACGCTTCTCGCCACGCTCGTGCAGCGCATGAATCAGCGTCACGAGAATGCGCGCGCCGCTCGCACCGATCGGGTGTCCGAGGGCTACGGCGCCACCGTAGATGTTCACCTTTTCGTGAGGGATCACTGCATCGCGCATTGCCGCCATCGACACCGCGGCAAAGGCCTCGTTGATCTCGAAGAGATCGATGTCATTGACGGTCAGGTTCGCGCGCTTGAGAACGAGATCGATCGCCTTCGCGGGCGCGGTCGTGAACCACTCCGGCTCGTGCGCCGCGGTCGACTGCGCGATGATCCGCGCCAGCGGCTTCAGACCGTTCTTCTCGGCGTATTCGGCGGAAGTCACGACGAGCGCGGCGGCACCGTCGTTGATCTTCGATGAGTTCGCGGCCGTGACCGAGCCACCATCCTTCGCGAACGCGGGCTTCAGGCTGCGCATCTTCTCGAGCGGCGCGTTGAATGGCTCCTCGTCATCGACGACGACCGACTTGCCCTTCCTGCCCTCGATCTCGACGACGGCGATTTCCTTCTTGAACTTACCCGTCTTGATCGCGTCCTGCGCGCGGCGGTAGGACTCGAGCGCGTAGTCATCCTGCGCCTCGCGCGTGAACTCATACTCTTTGACGCACGTCTCGGCGCAGGTGCCCATGTGCTTGTCGCCGTACGGATCCCACAGACCGTCGTGAATCATCACGTCGATCATTTTTCCGTTGCCCATGCGATAGCCGCTGCGCGCCTGCGGCAGCGCGTACGGCGCGTTCGACATCGACTCCATGCCGCCGGCGACCGCGAGGTCGTACTCGCCGCAGCGGATATCGTTCGCCGCGTACATCACGGCTTTCATGCCGGAACCGCAGACCTTGTTGATCGTGACCGCACCAGCCGTATTCGGGATGCCCGCAAAAATACCCGCCTGGCGCGCCGGAGCCTGTCCGACCGCGGCCTGGAGGACGTTGCCCATGATCACCTGCTGGACCTGCTCGGGCGTGACGCCGGAGTTTTCGAGCGCGCACTTGATCGCGGCGGCGCCGAGGCGCGGGGCCGGGAGCGAGGAAAGGGTGCCGAGGAATGAGCCGATCGGCGTGCGTGCGCCGCCGACGATGACGATGTCTTTCATGGAATCTCCCTGGTCGTGTTGCGTCTGCCGTTGCGATTGGAGTTCTATCACACGGGGAGATAGAATCCGGGGCTCGGGCCGACCCCTGGCCCTTCACCCGCACCGATAACGCAATCAGGAGTCTTCGAATGTCCCTCTCTGCCATCACTGATCGCCGGATCCACGTCCAGCCGGCGGAAGTGCACAACGTCCTCTCTCGGCACATCCTCGCCGACGGGTACGACATCGTCATGGACCTCAAAAAGTCGAAGGGCTCGTGGCTCTTCGATTCGCGCCGCGGCCGCAACGTCCTCGATTTCTTCACGAACTTCGCGTCGGTGCCGATCGGCTACAACCATCCCAAGATGGACACGCCGGAGTTCCGCGACCGCATTGCGGACGCGGCCATGAACAAGCCGTCCAACTCCGACATGTACACGACGCACATGGCCGAGTTCGTCGAGACGTTCGCGCGGCTGGCCGTCCCGTCCTCCCTCAACCAGCACATGTTTTTCATCGAAGGCGGCGCCCTCGGAATCGAGAACGCCATCAAAGCAGCCTTCGACTGGAAGATCCGCAAGAACTTCGCGAAAGGGCACACGACGGAGAAGGGCACGCAGATCATGCATCTGCGCGAGGCCTTCCACGGACGCAGCGGCTACACGCTCTCGCTGACGAACACCGACCCGAAGAAGACGCAGTACTTCCCGAAGTTCGACTGGCCGCGCCTCGACAATCCGAAGATGCAGTTTCCCCAGAACGCGGACGCGATCGCGGACGTCGAGCGTCGCGAGCAAGCTACGCTCGAGCAGGCCAAGCAGTTCCTGCACGAACGGAAAGACGACATCGCGGCGTTCATCATGGAGCCGATCCAGGGTGAAGGCGGCGACAACCACTTCCGGCCCGAGTTCTTCCGCGCGATGCGGCAGCTGTGCGACGAGAACGACGTGGTGCTCATCTTCGATGAAGTGCAGTCGGGCGTCGGCCTCACCGGCAAGATGTGGGCGTTCCAGCACCTGGGCGTCGAGCCGGACATGTTCTGCTTCGGCAAGAAGACGCAGGTGTGCGGCTTCGCGTCGAACAATCGGATCATGGAGCTCGCCGAGAACGTGTTCACGGTCTCGTCGCGCATCAACTCGACGTGGGGCGGCAATCTCACGGACATGGTCCGTGCGCAGCGCTACTTCGAGATCATCGACGAAGAGAATCTCGTCGAGAACGCGGCGCGCGTCGGCGCGTACTTCATCGGCGAGCTCGATCGCTTCAGCCAGGAGTTCCCGAATCTCGTGTCCAACGTGCGCGGCCGCGGCCTGATGGCGGCGTTCGACCTGCCGAGCGCCGAAGTTCGCGACGCGACACTGAAGTCGTTCATGGCGCACGACATGCTGGCGCTGGCGTCCGGCGCGCGCTCGGCGCGTATCCGTCCGGCGCTCAACCTCTCCATGGACGAAGCCGCCGAAGGCATCCGTCGCATGGAGAAGGCGCTCAAAGAGCTCGCCTGATCAAATCGATTCGAAGAAGAACGCCGGCTTCGCGCCGGCGTTCTTTTTTTAGTTGAAGGGAAACGCTTCGAAGTCTTTGACGATGCTCGTCGCGCCGACCGGGACAGTCCGCTGCCATGTGCGGCACGTCTGCGTGTCCTGAATGTTGATCGTGTACTCGGCGCCCGTGAAGCCCATCAGGAACACCCAGTATTTGTCGTTGATGTTCTGACCCTTGATGATCCGCACCAGCGCCTCGATCGATTTCGGCGCGTGCGTGTACATCGAGAAGAACGCGCTCTCGCTCACCGGTCCGAACTGCGGATGAATCTCCGGGAGGTTCTCGGCGTACTTCACGAGACTGCCCTGACCGCTGAGATTCGAGAACGTGTCGCGCCAGGCCGGCATCGTGACTTTGAAACGGTTGCCGAGCATGCACGCGGTGTTGTTGTTCGGTGTACACGCTCCGCAGCTCGAGACTTGCGGCCTGAGGAATGGCTGGAGCAGCGGATACGACTCACGCAAGGCACCATCGACGGAGTAGTTCAACGCGCTGCAGTCGTCGGAGAGCTTCGTGCCGCATTTTCCGAAGAGCTGGCCGACGATGATGCCGTCTTCGATGAACACGGGAGCGCCCGAACTACCCGAGGAGACGCCTCCGACGAGCCGTTCCGAGTAGATGAAACGGCCGCGCGGAATGGCGGCGCATTCGTTTTCGTCCACGTTGACCGTCGTCGTGGAGAAGACCTGCGGATTGCCGTTCGGATGCGAAACGCGGCGCAGCTCTTCGCCGAATGCGAGCGCTCTCGTGTTCCATCCCAGGTAAAAGCGCTGACCGGGTGCGGAGGAGAGGCGCAGGAGCGTGACGTCGGTGTTGGCGGATGTGACGAGAAGCGTTGCGCCGTTCGTGCGCGGCACCGATCCGAGCGATGGCGGGACACCACCGCAGGACGACGGCCGATAGTCCCAGAACACCTCGGTACCTGCGGCTTCCGCCTGCGTCGACAGACAATGATTCGCGGTGAGGAAGTACGGTTCGAGTTCCGGCGTGGAGTCGGAGTTGATCAGACCACCGCTGCAGAGCGTGACGAAGCCGGGGCTGGCCGGAACTTCATATCGCGCGATCGCCCTGCCGGCGTCGCGCATCGCCTGCGATTGACAGGCCGCGCTCTGAAAACACTCCGTGCCGTTGGCGACGATCTCGTCGCGAAGATCGGCGACGGACGCAATGGTGAACGTGCCGGACGTCGACTCGACTTCGAGCGTGATCGCGCTGCCGATGACGCTCGGCGTCCAGAGCACGCCTTCGTATGTGCTCGCGGGTGTAAACGAGATTGCTTCGCCTTCGCCGTACACCCACAACTTTGCAGAGGCTGGGAGCGTGACGTCGCGCAGCCGAAGGCGAGTGCGCGTGGCGCCGTCGACATGGACCGTTCCGCGCCACTGCCACGGTTTGTTGGATGCCATGGCGATCACGCGAACCGCGACCGACTCCTTCAGCTCGCGAATAATGCCAATGCGCGAAGGGACCTGTCCCGAATCGTTCCATGCGCGCATTGCGGTGACGTCGGCGTCGAGGGTGCGCTCGAGCGTTGCGACTCGCGGAGCCGCGGCGAGACTCGCGGCACGAAGCGGCGGCGGCGACGCCTGTGGAACTTCGATCGACGAGCGCCCCATCCGGCCGCGCATCTCCTCGGCGTTTGCATAGAAAGCGAACAGAAACAGGACGAGTGTGGCAGCCGCGGCACGTCGCATGCGATCTCCCTTGTGTAGATGGAGACACGATCTTACCGGCAATGAGGCAGCCGGGAGCGGCGTTACAATTCTTTGTCATGAACCCGCGCATCAGCATCGATCCGCAAGTCCAGCATGGGCGGCCGGTGATCAAAGGGACACGGATCCCTGTGATTCGGTTGCTCGGCTGCCTCGCGGAGGGAATGACGATCGCCGAAACCGCCGTGGAGTACGCGATCCCGGTCGAAGACGTGCTCGCGGCGTTGGATTTCGCATCCGAGCTCGTCGAGCAGGCACAACAGCGTCCGGTCGCCGCCTCAAAATAGCTTGCGGTTCTTACTCGACGCCGACCTGTCGCCACGGCTGGCTGAGTTGTTCGCTGCGCATGGTCACGATGCGGTTCATGTCGATTCCCTGGCCCACGGCACGGCCGCGGATCCGATCATCGGGCGATTAGCGCTCGAGACGCGCAGATGCATCATCACGGGCGACTACGATTTCGCTGATATTCGCGAGTTCGATCCACGCCGATTCGGCGGCATCGTCGTGATCACGCTTCCACGCAATACCGGTCCCACTTACATTACCGGCGTGCTCACGTATTTTTTTCAGAAACTTCCCGGCCTCGAGCCGCTCGATGGGAAACTCTTGATTGTCGAAATCGGCCGCATCCGCGTCCGCGAGTGACTTATCCGCTCGTCCCTGCCTCTCACCACTCATCAGTTGAACGGGAACGCGTCGAAGTCTTTCACCACGGTCGTCGCGCCGACCGGGATCGTCCGCTGCCACGTGCGGCACGTCTGCGTGTCCTGAATATTGATCGTGTACTCGGCGCCCGTGAAGCCCATCAGGAACACCCAGTATTTGTCGTTGATGTTCTGGCCCTTGATGATCCGCACCAGCGCCTCGATCGATTTCGGCGCGTGCGTGTACATCGAGAAAAATACGCTCTCGCTCACCGGTCCGAACTGCGGATGAATCTCCGGAAGGTTGTCGGCGTATTTCACGAGACTGCCCTGACCGCTGAGGTTCGAGAACGTGTCGCGCCATGTCGGCATCGTGACTTTGAAGCGGCCGCCGAGCATGCACGCGGTGTTGTTGTTCGGGATACACGCGGTGCAGTTCGAACTTGACGGATTGATAAAAGTGCCGACCACAGGCCAGGAGGCAGCTAGCGATCCGTCCATGATCGACGTCAGAGATGAGCAGCCGTCGGGCGGGCCGAAAGCCGAACACCCACCCAGAAGTTGGCCCACAATGTATCCCCCGTCGATGATGACAGGTGCGCCAGAAGCTCCAGGTCCCATGCCGCCCGTGCTGCGTTTGGAGTAGATGAATGCCGTGCGCGGAGAACCAGTGCACGTTGATGCGGTGGCATCGACTGTAGTGGTTGCAACTGTCTGAACGTAGAGCTCCTGGCCGTTTTCCGTCGCGGGATGGGCAATTCTGTAAAGCTTCGTGCCTGCTGGCAAAGGGTTCGTCGTCCAGCCCATCAGCCACCGTCCCGCCGGCAGCGTTTTCATTCGGAGCAAGGTTACGTCGGTTGCCTGCGAGGTCGCGAGCAGCGTCGCTCCGGAGCTTTTCTTCGGACTGAGAGTTGTTCCGCTCCCACAGAATGTACTAGTCCAGTCCCAGTACGCGTCGACCGTACTAGCTTCTGCCTGCGTCGATATGCAGTGGTTCGCCGTCAGAAGTAACGAATCAGGCACCTTTGCGTTGATTAAGCCACCGGTGCACCACACAACGTCGGAGCCGCTGATGAACGTAAGCTGCGCGATCGATCTCGAGAGGGCATCACGATCAGCAAACGTTGAGCAAACAGCATCCAGGAAACAGGCATCCGCAGTGGCAACCGGAATCGCGATGTGCGCCAACGCGGTGATCGTCACATCGGCTCCTAGTGTCTCCAGTGCAATCGTGTCGCCCTCGACACTGGGTGTCCATAATTCCCCTGTCGGTCCGAGCAATTCTCGACCGAATACGACGACATCACCTGCGCGGCCGTAGACCTGCAAAATGTCATCCTCGGCCAGGTTCACACTCTCGAGGCGCAGGCGTGTTCGGGTTGCCCCAACGGACTGGACGGAGAATTGCGTCGTGGTATGTACCGCGGTCGCAAACTCGCGAACGATCCCAGCCCTTGCCGGCTGTCGATCGCCGATCGCTCTTTCCGAGTGTTCCATCAGTGCAACGGCAGGAAGGACCACGTCGGGATCCTGCAATTTGTTGAGCGCAGTTAGCGTGAGGGCTGGCGCCGACGCCCGAATATTGAGGGCTTCAGGCCGGTACGCTGGAGCCAGTGAATCGCCAAACGCCCACGGCGAAGCCAACAATGCTATCAACAGAGCAGAGATCTTCATTCGTTCTTCCTTGCGGGACCAAGCCTCTTGCACTTATGTCATTAAGACACGACTTGAGGGCTTAAGGGGCTTTATCGATGACTGATCCCAGTCACCAGCGCACCACAGCGATGTCTTGGAAGGACCGCGGCCGGATGCCGCGCGGTCAGCCGACAGGACGCCGAGGCTCCACAAGAATTGGGGAGGCCAAGTCTGTTCCCCACTCCGTGTGCGGCTTCCGATTCAGAATCAGATACCGCCACACCAGCTCCCCGTACGACCGCGCCACGATGCCGCGTTTTTCGTAGAACGGCATCAACAGCTTCTGCAAACGTGGGAGGTTGTAGAACGGGACGCCGGGGAAGTAGTGGTGCTCGAGGTGGAAGTTGGAGAACAGGAACGCGGCGTTCCAGAACCACGAGCTCTTCATCAGAGTCGACCATTTCGCGGGATCGGCGGGGTTGATGTCGTAGTGCTGGCCGAGGCGATTCAACGCGAATGCAATCGGGAAGATGAAGAAGACGGGGACGAGGTAGAGCTTCCACGCGATCGCCCATCCGCCCACGAACGCGATGATGCCGAGGATCGAGAGATGGAACGCAACCGTCGCGAGACGCTCGAACGCGATGCGTTTGCGCAGTTCGGGCTCGTAGGACGACGTTTCACGCGCAGCAGCGCGAAAGTAGATCGGGAACAGCACAGGCGTGAAGTAGAGAAACTTCAGCCAGCGCGCGTTGATCTTTGGCGAGAGATAGTGGCGCTTCGGATCCTCTTCATCCGATCCGAGTCCCGCGTGATGGTCGAGGTGCCAGCGAGTGAATTGCGAGGACGAGATGCCGCTCGGGATCGCGTACAGCAATCCGAGGAATCGATAGCCGCTCTCGCTCGACTGTTCGAGCACCGCGCGATGCACGACCTCATGCAAAAGCACCGTGAAATCGAACACCGCGAATCCCGCCACGACCGCAAACGGCAGCCACAAATACCAGCGATCGAAGTTCACGATCGCGATGCCGCTGAGCACGAGAACCGCGACGTTCGCGAACGCAATCGCCGCGTGCAGCAGCGGCCGCTTGCGGTGCAATTCGCGCAGCGCGTCGACCGGAATCTCGCGCGCGAGATCGCGTTTCAGCTGCTGCGCATGTTCGGCGTAGTACGAGGCCATCCGTGACTCTCTTGAATCGAATCTACACGATCGGCCATTCCACCCGCGGACTGGAGGAATTTGTGAGCCTCCTTGGCGAGCACGGCGTCACGCGGCTGGCCGACATCCGCCGCTACCCCGGCTCGCGCCGCTATCCGCACTTCTCCGGCGAGTCGCTCGCACAAACACTCCCCGACCACGACATCGCTTACGAACACTTCGAATCCCTCGGCGGACGACGGCAGCCGCTCGCCGACTCGCCGAACGGCGCGTGGGACAACGAGCAGTTCCGCGGCTACGCGGATCACATGGCGTCGGACGAGTTCCGCCTCGCGATCGATCGTCTTCTCGCGAGCGAGCGCGACACCGCGGTCATGTGTGCCGAGGCGGTGCCGTGGCGGTGTCATCGAAACCTGCTCGCGGATGATCTGCTGCGTCGCGGCGTCGAAGTGCTCCACATCGTCGGCCCGGGACCGTCGAAACCGCACGAGCTCCATCGCATGGCACAACTGCAATCGGATCGCGTGATCTACCCGCCTCAGCAGAAACCGATGTTCGACTGACGGCGCGTATAATCCCGATCACTCAACGCGGGAAACACCTTCCATGTCGATCGCAGCCGCAGAATCACCGGCCTCAGCCGAGCGCGATGTCGTTCTGGCTGTCGACGACAACGAGCAGAACCTTCAACTACTCGAGGAGTATCTCTGGAGCTGGGGCTACGACGTCGTGCTCGCGCGCGACGGCCGCGAAGCAGTCGACCTCTACCCGCGCGTCAATCCGTCCATCATCGTCCTCGACGTGATGATGCCGGTCATGGACGGCTACGAAGCGTGTCAGCTGATCAAGCAATCGCCGGCGGGACGCGCCATTCCGATTCTCATGCTGACGGCGCTCACGGGTGCCGAGGACAAGATTCGGGCGCTCGAATCGGGAGCGGATGATTTTCTGAACAAGCCGATCAATCGTGAAGAGCTGCGCACGCGGATTCGGTCACTGATCAAGATTCGCAACCTCCGCAAAGAGCTCGACTCGAGCGAGAACATCATCATGACGCTCACCAGCGCGCTGGAGAGTAAAGACCCGCGCACGATCGGGCACGTGCATCGCGTCGCGGCCTACGCGTCGCATCTCTGCGACAAGCTCGGTCTCTCCTCCGATGAAAAAGAGACCGTGATCAAAGGCGCCATGCTCCACGACCTCGGCATGATCGGCGTCCCCGACCATCTCCTGACGACGGTCCCGCAGGACGACGAGGAGCGCGGCCGCGTCGCCGATCACACGCGCATGGGCAGCTCGATTCTCGAGCCGATGACGACGTTTCGCCAGTTCGTGCCGATCGTTCGCTGGCATCACGAGCGCTGGGACGGCAGCGGCTATCCCGACGGCTTGAAGGGCGATCAGATTCCGCTCGAAGCGCAGATCGTCGGCATCGCCAATCGCTTCGACGAGATCCATCACGAGCGTCCGATCACCGAGACCGATGCGATGCAGCAGCTCGGCGAGGAAGCATCGACGGGAGCGTTCGATCCCGATCTCGTGAAATTCTTCTCCGCTTCCCTGCACGAGGACAATCCGCAGGCCGCGACGTCGAAGCACATGCGTCCTCGCGCGCGGCCGAAAGCGCGCGTGTTGTGCGTCGATGACAATCGCCTCAATCGGGATCTCGTTGCGGCAACACTCGCTGAGGCAGGACTCGATCTCCTGCTCGCGGAGAGCGCCCGCGAAGCGATCGAGCTGCTCGAGCGCGAGCCGGTCGACGTCGTGCTGCTGGACTTGCAGATGATCGCGCAGGACGGCACGAGCACACTCGCGGAGCTGCGCAGCGATTCGCGCTGGGAGTTCCTGCCGGTGATCGTGCTGACGTCGCAGCGCAACAGCGCGATGCGGCAGGAAGCGATCGTCGCGGGCGCCGACGACTTCATCAACTATCCGCTGAACCGCCTCGAGCTCGTGACGCGCATTCACTCGCTGCTGCGCATCAAAGAGTTCCACTCCGATCTCGAACAGACGCAGAACGTGATCTGTGCGCTCGCGCTCGCGCTCGAAGCGAAGGATCACTACACGCGCGGCCACTCACAACGCGTCGGCGATCTCGCGCGCACGTTCGCGTTGCACGTTGGATTGACCGCGCAGCAGGCGGAGCTCATTCGTACCGCGGGCCTGCTGCACGACATCGGCAAGATCGCGGTGCCCGAGCGCCTGCTCAACAAAGCCGGCCCGCTGACGCGCGAGGAGTTCATGAGCGTCATCGATCATCCGGTGATCGGCGAGGAGATGGTCCGTCCGCTGACGACGCTGACGTCGGTGCTGCAGATGATCCGTCATCATCACGAGCGCTACGACGGCCGCGGCTACCCCGACGGTCTCAGCGCCGACGCGATCCCGTTCGAAGTGCGTCTGCTTTCGATTGTCGATGCGTACGACGCGCTGACATCGCATCGCGCCTATCGCCCCGCGCCGCTGAGTCACGAAGCCGCGATCGAAACGCTGCGCCGTGAATCGAATGGCGGCAAGTGGGATCCGAAGATGGTGGAACAGTTCGCGACGATGCTGGGGGAGAACCCGCCGTCGTGGGACGTGATCTCGCAGCCTGCGCCGATGCTGCACCTCGCGTGAGAGTCAGTCTCAGAGTCGCAGAGTCTCAGAGTCTCAGAGAGTGCGCAAACAAAGGACTCTGCGACTCTGAGACTACTTCCGCAGCATCGGAATCACCCTCTCCAACGGCAACGCTTCAACATCGCGAACCGTGGTGGCCTTGAACAGCGAGTTATAAATCGCCTCCTCCGTCGCTTCGATCACCGCGAGAAAAATTGGGGAGACGTCGTCGTTGCGAACGAGCGTCGTTGCGTTGCGGGCGGTCGAGAATGCGATCGCGTAATCGCCGCTGCCGTTCGTGCCGGCGGCGCCGGTACGGGCGAGACCCATCATCGCGCGAGCGCCCATGCGTTTCAGATTGCGTGCGTCGACGGGCGCGTCGGTCGCGATGACGATCATGATCGAGCCGTCGGCGTTCTCGAGCTCGTTCTTCAGGTAATAGCGGCCGAGCGTTTTGCCGACGGGGGTGCCGTTGATGGTGAGGATGCCGCCGTAGTTGGTCTGCACGAGCACGCCGATCGTCCAGCCGCCGAGCTTCGCCGGCAGTTTGCGGGACGACGTTCCGATGCCTCCTTTCCAGCCGAACGCCACGGTTCCTGTGCCGGCACCGACGCTCCCCTCTTCCACCGCGCCGCTCTTCGCGTTGCGAATTGCGGCGAAGACCTCCTCGCGTCCGACGTGACGGCCGCGGATGTCGTTCAGCTGTCCGTCGTTCGTCTCGCCGACCACCACATTGATGGAGCGCACATCTTCGTTGCCCGGCAGCGCGAGCATGTGATCGATGAGCGCATCGGCGACGCGAGGAACGTTCAGCGTCGACGTCAGTGCGATCGGCGATTCGAGCTCGCCAAGCTCCTCGATCTGCGTGGAGCCCATGAGCTTCCCGAACGCGTTGCCGAGGAAGACGGCGGCGGGGAGTTTTTCCCGAAAGAGATTGCCGCTGTGCGGGAGGACCACCGTGACACCGGTGCGCACGTTCTCGCCGCGGATGAGCGTCGTGTGGCCGACGCGCACGCCGGCGACGTCCGTGATCGCGTTGAGCGGGCCGGGCGGAAGGATGCCGACGGTCACGCCGGCTTCGCGGATACGCGGGCGAACTGGCGCGTCGGCGGCGAGCGTCGTGGCGATGAGGACGAGTGCGAAGACGGCGGATTTCATTGGCGAATGATCGCACCGCACGTAAACTGCCGCTTCCCATGCGCCCCACGGTCCCCGGCCTTGCCCTGCTCGTCGCCCTTTCGCTCGCCACATCCTCCTTCGCTGCTGAGTGTGAGTCCGTGCTCGTCGACGGCATCCGCCTGCATCTGCCCGGTGCGAACGCGCTCGTCGCACTCGACGTCGATCATGACGCCCGCCCCGACCTCGTGGCGGCGAGCGAGACCGGAACCGAGCTGACTGTCTGGCTCAATCGCGCGGACGGCTTCTTCCGCGACACGCCGATCGCAGTTGGCCACAACGTATTGCGCCTCTACGAAGCGGACCTCGACGGCGACGGCGATCGCGACATCGTCGCGGCGGGTCGAAACAACATCTCCACGCTCTTCGCGAACGCGAATGGCACGCTCACCAAAGTCACGAGCACCGCGCACGACCTGCACACGATCAGCGCGCTGGGCGACCTCACCGCTGACGGACAAGTCGATCTTGCTGCACTGGACAACGATCGAAGACTCCGTGTCTATCGAGGCAATGCCAATGGTACGTTCACGCTGATCGGCACCCCGACGGAACCTCTCGGCGCTCCGTGGATCTACTCGATGGAGGTTGCCGAGCTCACCGGCGATACGTTCGGCGATGTCGTCGTCGCCGGCGACTTCGGTCTGGCGATCGTTCGGGGAAACGGGGACGGAACATTCGCCCCGCCCCGCTCGCTCAGTCCGTTCGACGCCGTGCAAAGCATCGTCACCGACGATTTCGATGGCGACGGACGCGCCGACATCCTGGGGAGCAACCCGGAGCTCTTGTACTCCAGCAAGAACAATCACACGATCCCGAAACTGGCCGTCTGCGTCGGCAACGCACTTGCGGCCGATCTCGACGGCGACGGAAAGCTCGACGCGATCTCGGATGGCCTTCGGGTCTGTCGTGGGAACGGTGACGGGACGTTCACGCAGAGTTGGACCGGCGCGACGCATCTCATCGATCAGGTCTCTCCTTCAGAGACCGCCACGGCCGCAGACTTCAACCGCGACGGAATGCTCGATCTCGCCGGTGCGGCAGCGAACGGAGACATCGCAGTCTTCTTCGCGAAGCCCGATCTGCAGTTCGCCGGCTCGCGCGACTACGTGACGACGCTGGCTCGGTACATCGACACGGCCGACCTCAACGGAGACGGCCTCGACGACATCATTACCTCGGGTAGCTACGCCAACGTGTTCCTTGCCAACGCCGCCGGCACGTTCACGAAGACCGCCGCGCTTTTGGTACACGGGCCCACCGCCACGGCCGACCTCAATGGCGACGGAAAGCTCGATCTTTTCTTCGCCCCCGGCACGACATATCTCGGCAACGGCGACGGAACGTTTCAGGCGACCAGCGAACGCGGATCCTCGCGATACGGCAGCATCACCGCGATCGACGTGAATGGCGATCAGAAAACGGACTTCGTCGCGTCGGCGATCGATTACTCGACCGATGACATGGCGTCCGTCTTTCTCCGCAGCGACGGCGGCACGCTCACGGAAACCAGGTTTCCGACCGGTCACGCACAACTCATCGACCTGGTCGTCGCCGACGTCAACGGCGATTCCTTCCCCGACCTGCTGGCCCTCGGCAACGTCGTCGACAACGACGAGTACGGCACGCTGCGCATGCTGCCGGGACGCGGAGACGGCACGTTCGGCGCTTCGGTTCTGATCGCGGAACGCGTCACATCGGACGACGTGATCGCGACTCGGATCGACGGCGACGCTCATCCCGATCTCGCGGTAGCGATCAACACCGCGGAGACCGGCGACACCATCATCGTGTTCCGCGGCGCAGGCAGCGGGGCGTTCATCGAGCGCCAGCGGATCGCCCTTCCGAACGACTGGAACATCAGGAAGGTCCGCCTGCAGATCGGCGACTTCAATGGCGACGGCCGGCGTGATCTCGTCGTGGTGGACGGCGGACTCGTCCCCGAGATTCAGGTGCTGCTGCAGACCGAGCATGGGCTGTTCGCTCCCGGCTGGATGTTTCCCTGGAATGAATATGACCTGGCCGCGGCCGTCGGCGACTTCAACAACGACGGCATCGACGATCTCACCGTCCTGGCCTCGACGACACTCCTGGACGTCCACCTCGCCACGTGCAGCGACACCCTGCTCGCGCGGCCCGCGCGCGTTCACCTCTACGGACCCGCGCGCGCCGCGAAAGACACTCCCGTTACCTTCACCGCCGTCGTCGATGCATCAAACCCCGGCGGCAGCGTCGCGTTCTATGACAAAGACCGCTTCCTGGACAGCGCGCCAGTGATCGGTGGCCGTGCGTCGCTGACCACGACCTTTGCCTCCGTCGATCGACACAAGATCCACGCGATCTACTCAGGCGACGGACCGCTCTCGCGGGTGATGTCGGAAGTGGTCATGTTCGATTCGGTACACCCGACAGGGGTGTCCCGGCGGCGCGCCTCGCGGCGGTAGTGCCGGCACGATACACTCCGCGCCCGAATGCTCGTTTTCACCGACCCACTCCGCCAGACCGATCTGCCGCGCGGTTGCGTGGCCACGATCGGAAACTTCGACGGCATGCACGTCGGACATCAGCAGATCGTCCGCGGCGTCGTCGACCGCGCGCGTGAGCTCGGGCGGCCGTCGGCGGTCATCACGTTTCATCCGCACCCGCTCTCCGTCGTCGCACCCGATCGCGTCCCGAAACAGATCCTCACGCTCGCGCAGAAAGAAGAACTGCTGCGCGAGATGGGCGTCGACGCCATGCTCGTCGTGCCCTTCACGCACGAGTTCTCGCGCTGGACCGCCGGCCGCTTCATCGAAGAGCTGCTCGTGAACGCACTCGACGCGAAAGAAGTGCGCATCGGCCGCGATTTCTGCTTCGGCGCCGGACGCGAAGGCAACCTGCAGATGCTCCGCGCCTCCGGCGAGCGCTTTGGCTTCGACGTCCACGGCATCGACGACGTGAAGGTGCGCGGCATCCGCGTCTCCAGCTCGATCGTCCGCGACGCCATCGCCCGCGGCGCCATGTCCACCGTTACGTTAGCCCTCGGCCGCACCTACTTCATCGACGGACGCGTTGCGACCGGTCGCCGCCTCGGACGCAAGATGGGCTTCCCCACCGTCAACGTCGATCCCGCGAACGATCTCTTTCCCGCGGGCGGCGTATTCGTCACGACGTGCCGCTTCGAGAGCTTCTCGCGCTCCTTCGAAGGCGTCACGAACATCGGCGTGCGGCCAACGCTCTACGAGAACTACGCGACCACGATCGAGAGCCACATCCTCGACTTCGATTCCAACGTTTACGGCGACACCGTGCGGCTCTACTTCCACAAGCTCCTGCGTCGCGAACAGCAGTTCCGTTCTGCACTCGAGCTCACCAATCAGATCCGCCTCGACATCACGCGTACCCGAGCGTACTTTCTTCGCCATCCCGGCGCAGTGGTCGAATAGCAGGCGCGGTAGTATGTCGCGCCCCGTATGTCCGACCCGGTCCTGGCTCTCGTTCTGATCGCTGCGTTCTTCGTCGTCATCACCGCCGCGTCGTACTTCCGCACGCTCGAAAGCGGAATCTGGATCGAGGCTCGTCTGCCGCTCATCACCGGCGCGATCTGCGGCCTGATCATTCACGTCGCGCGCTTCGTGCCGTCGTTCGTCGCCACCGGCATCATCCTCACCATTGCCGCGCTCTACGTCCGCCTGATGGGTCGCGAGAGCGAGCCTGCCGACGGCATGATCCTCGGCGCAATCGTCGGCGCGGCCGCATCGATCCCGCTGGTGATCTTCGCGGGCGAGCACGAACTGCTGCGCTTCGCCGAATGCGTGCTCGCCGGCGCAGTCGCGGGTTACGGCATCACGTTCGGACTCACGCACGTGCGCGACAAAGGACGTCAGGCGCTCGTCGATGCCGCGACGGCCGCAATCGCGATCGGGGTCGCGTCGCTGCCCGCGCTGCTCGTCCGCGGATGGCGGATGAACGATCGCCAGATTGCGATCGGCGCCGCCGGGCTCGTTCCGCTGCTCGTTGTCATCACCGTGTTCAAACAATGGCCGTCGATCCGTGCCGAGTTGCGCCACGAAGCCGCCCTCGGATTCATGGACGATGACGACGTCCGCGCCACTGCCCACCCGCTCCTCCGCCTCGGCCGCGCCGGATGGCACGACGCGGAAGCGCACCGCGCCTTCGTGCGCATGGCCAGCAAGATCGCGCTGCGGAAACGGCAGCAACGCAATCGCGCGGAAGAGATCGCGCGCTTGTACCAGCTCGAAGTGATCAAGCTGCGGATGCAAATGCAGGAGATGAGCAGCATCGATCGCAGAATGCGGGCGGGCCTCCACGCTACAATGACGCACGAATGACGCCCCGCAGAATCGCGCTCTGCCTCACGCTGCTCTTCGCCGTTTCCGCCTTCGCGCAAAAGCCGAACTTCAAGTTCTTCCCGGGACCAAAACCGGGCGGCGGCGAAGTGACGGTGACGCTCGACGAAAAAACGGGCGAGGTCGAGGCGCAGAAAGACGAATACTCGATCTTTCAGGGCGGCGTCACGATCACCTATCAGGACATCAAGCTCCGCGCGGACAAGGTCACGTTCAATCAGAAAACACGTGACGTCGTCGCCGAAGGTCACGTCATCATCGATCAGGGCCCGACGCGCCTGACCGCCAATCAGGCCATCTACAACCTCACCTCGAAAACCGGCACGTTCTTCAATGCGACGGGCACGATGGACCCGGCGATGTACTTCTCGGGCGATCGCATCGAGAAGGTCGATGAAGACACGTATCGGATGACGAACGGCGTTTTCACGTCGTGCGATCTCGATCGTCCGGCGTGGTCGTTCCAGGTCGGACATGCCGACGTCACGCTCGACGATTACGCGCGCATGCGCGACATCTCGTTCCGCGCGCGCGGCCTGCCGATCTTCTGGGCGCCGCGCCTCATCTGGCCGACCAAACGCGAGCGCTCGCAGGGATTGCTGATCCCGCGCGCACGCTTCAGCGACAAATTCGGCGCGCGTCTGCAGAACGGCTACTTCCTTCCGATGGGCGAATCGGTCGACGCGACGCTCTACGGCGACATCAGCACGGAGCGTTACTTCGGCGCCGGCATCGACCTCCGCTACGTGCCGAGCGAGAACATCAAGATCGGCGATCTGCGCGCGTACGCCGTCAACAACGCGCCGCGAAACCGCATCGAGTGGAAGTATCAGTATCGCCACGCGCAGGAAAATCTGCCCGGCGGATTCCGCGGCGTCGTCGACATCCAGGACTACTCGGATCTCAACTTCTTCCGCGAGTACGACGACGATCCGCGCGTGCTCACGCAGTCGAACATCTATTCGTCCGCGTATCTGACGAAGAACAAGCCGACGTACTCGCTCAACATCCTCTCCGACCGCCGCGACTACGAGCTGCTCGTGCGCGATACGAACGATGAAGACGGCGACGGGAACACGACCGAGCTGACCGGCGCGCGCCAGCGCTACGAGCAACTGCCGTCGCTGCAGTTGCGCATGTATCCGCAGCGCGTCGGCCGGACGCCGCTCTACTTTTCGCTCGAATCGTCCTCGTCGCGCCTGCGCTCCGGCACAGTCATCGGCGGCGAGCGGACGATCGACGCGGATTACTACCGCACCGATCTCTTCCCCACGATGTCGATGCGACTCAACACGCCGGCGTGGCTTTCGATCAAGCCGACCGTGTCGGTGCGCCAGACGTGGTACTCGGCAAGCCGCGAGGCCTCGACCAATCAGGTCATCGACGACGAGTCGGTGTCGCGCTTCTACGCTCAGGGTCAGGTCGACGTCGTCGGCCCGTCGTTCTCGAAGGTCTTCAACAAAAAAGTGGGCGGCTTCAGCCGCTTCAAGCACGTCATCGAGCCGCGCTTCCGCTACGTGCGCACGACCGACATCAACGACCAGGACAGGGTCATCCGCTTCGACAGCGTCGACACGCCGTTCGTGCCGATCGTGCAGGACTCGGTCGAGTATTCGCTCACGCAGCGCATCATCGGCAAGGAAGCCAACGAGACCGGCAACGCGCGCGAGGTCCTGTCGTTCTCGCTGCGCCAGAGCGTCGCGCTCTCCGACCCGTTCCCGCGCGCCGGCAGCAGCGGAAGCACCGCGGAAGAACACAAGTTCACGCCGCTCGCGGCAACGCTGCGCTTCAATCCCTATCAGTCGACGACTCTCGACGCGACCGCACTGTTCGGCAACGAGTCACACCAGCTCGACCAGGTCAGCGTCTCCGGAAATCTCATCGGCAGCGGAAAATTCGCCGACAAGCACCTCGGGTTCAGCTACTTCGCCCGGCTCGAACAGCCCGGCTTCCCCAACAGCGACTCCAGCCAGGTCCGACTGAACACCGGGTCGTTCCTCATCAAAGACCGCCTCCGCGCAGACGTGGAGGTCAGCTACGACGCCAAGCTCGGCGAGTTCCTCGACTACCGCTATCTGACCGGCTGGACGGGCTCGTGCTATGGTATCGCGCTCGAATATCGCCAATATCGCGTCTTCGGCAGTTCGGACGAAGACAGCCTCTCCAGCTACGGCATCGCCGTCACCCTGAAAAACGTCGGAACGATCGGATCCAATTAAGAAGCAAGTTGTCGGTTCTCAGTTGCCGGTTGTCTGTGCCTTTCCGCTCGGACGACATCACCGACAACTGACAACCGATCCATGAACGCACGCACCACGCAGAAAACGAAAGGCTTTCAGTTGTCGGTTGTCTGTGCCGTTTCCGTCGGACGCTACATCACAGACAACCGACAACTGACAACCGACAACCAATCATGAACGTACGCGCTACGCAGAAAATGAAGGGCCTCATCCTGTCCGGCGGGAAGGGGACGCGGATGCGGCCTCTGACGTACACCTCCGCCAAGCAGCTCATCCCCGTCGCGAACAAGCCGGTACTCGTTTACGGCATTGAGGCGATCGTCGCCGCCGGCATCGAAGAGATCGCGATCATCCTCTCGCCCGAAACCGGTCCCGAGATTCGCGACTGCATCGGCGACGGCTCGCGTTACGGCGCGGCCATCACGTACATCGAGCAGGACGCGCCGCGCGGCCTCGCGCACGCGGTCCTCACCGCCGAGCCGTTTCTGAAGGACTCGTCCTTCGTCATGTACCTCGGCGACAACCTGCTGCAGCACGGCATCACGCCGCTCGTCGAGGAGTACCGCTCGCTCGAGTGCAACAGCGAGATCCTGCTGACCAAGGTCCCGAATCCGTCGCAGTTCGGCGTCGCGGAGCTCGACAGCAACGGCCGCGTCACCAAGCTCACCGAGAAACCGCCGGAGCCGAAGTCCGATCTCGCGCTCGTCGGCGTCTACATGTTCGACGCGAACATCTTCGAAGCAGCACGCGCGATCAAACCGTCGAAACGCGGCGAGCTCGAAATCACGGACGCCATTCAGTGGCTCCTCGACAACGGCTTCAGCGTCCATCCCCACATCGTCAAAGGCTGGTGGAAAGACACCGGCAAGATCGAGGACATGCTCGAAGCGAATCGCACCGTGCTCGATACGTTCGAGCATGACGTGCGCGGCACGGTCATCGGCGAGAGCCGCATCGAAGGCAAGGTCGTCATCGAGGAAGGCGCGGAGATCATCGATTCCGTCGTGCGCGGTCCTGCGATCATCGGACGCGACGCGCGCATCACGCACGCATACGTCGGACCGTACACGTCGATCGGAAATCGCGGCAGCATCCAGCACTGCGAGATCGAGAACTCGATCGTGCTCGAAGGCTCTCAAATCGCGCACGTCGACGGCCGCATCGAAGCGAGCCTCATCGGCAAGAACGTGAAGATCGGCAAGACCAACCGCAAGCCCGCCGCCTACCGCTTCATCCTCGGCGACAACAGCGAAGTGGGGATCACGTAGTGAACGGTCGCCTCCTGGCGGTCGTCATCGGCGTCATCATGCTTCTCGGCGCCGCGTACGCGACGCGCATCATTCGCAAGGAAAAAACAGCGCACTTCGCGCGCGCCGCGGCGCTGCATGACAATCTGAGCGTGATGCGCAAAGCGATTGACAACTTCCACGCGGCCGAAAAGCGCTACCCGCGATCGCTGCAGGAGCTCGTTCCGAAGTACATCACCCGCATCCCGAAAGACCCCGTGACCGGCACCGAAACGACGTGGAAGGTCACGACCGAAGAGACCGTGCAGCCACGCAACGATTTCTCCACCGATCCGCCGGCGAAGACCGAGAGCTACATCATCGACGTGCACAGCGGCGCTTCGGGAAAAGACGCCACCGGAAGGCCTTTCGCCGAGTACTGACATGCCGAACGTCTACACCTTCAAAGATTTCGAGGGCAGCAGCCATCGCATCCTGATGGAGCTGATCGAGCGCTGGGCGTCGCGACGCGGCACGCTGCTCGATCTCGGCGCGGCCGGAGGCGAGCTCGGTGACGCGGTACGCAACCACTTCGATCGCACCATCGGCTTCGAGTACAACGTCGACTGCGTCGGCACGCTCGGCGGCCACTTCGACCAAGTCGTCATCACCGATCTCGAGACCGTGCGCACGCTGCCGCCGAACACCGACGTGATCGTGCTCGCGGACGTCCTCGAACATCTGCGCAATCCCGCGGCCGCATTGCAGCTCGTGCGTCGCGCGCTGCGCGACGACGGCCGCGTCTTCATCTCCGTCCCGAACATCGCCAACATCACCGTACGACTGGGACTGCTCGTCGGCGTTTTCGAATACCGCGACCGCGGCATCCTCGATCACACGCACCTGCGCTTCTACACCAAACGCACGATCCGCCGCGAAGTCGAGAACGCCGGCTTCCGCATCCTCGACATGGGTGGCTCATCGGTGCCGATCCGCCTGATCGTCGGCCGATGGATGCCCGAACCGATCCTGCGCGTCGGCGAGCGCCTGCTGACGTGGCTCACGCGCATGTGGCGCGGGTTGTTCGCGTACCAGATCATTTTGGTTGCCGAGAAGAAGTAAGAACCCCTCCAATCACAAACCCGAGCCACAACGCCAGGCCCAACGCCGCAATCCACCACCACCCGCGCGCAATGCGGCGCGAGAACACGACCTCGTGTTTGCCGGCTGGTATCGTCACTCCGGCGAAGAGCATGTCGGTCTCGATCGCGCGCACCGCGCGGCCGTCGATCGTGACGCGCAACTCGGGCGTCAGCTTCTCCGATGATGCGAGATAGAACGGCGCGGACGATTGTGTCGTCACGCGTTGTTCGTTCGGCGCGTAGTGCGTGAGCGTCACGTGCGCATCCGATGGCGAGATCGACGGCGGCATGATCGGATCGTCGGTGATCACCGCTTCGTTCTCGAAATCGACATCGCGCGCCGCGAGAAACTCGTCGTCGTTCAACTTGCGCAGTTTCGCGACGGCGCGGAATCGCGGCAGCTCCGCCAGATTGCGGAAGAGCTTTCCGTCGGGCAACTGGCGATCGAAGATCACCGGCGTCGTCACACGTCCGTAGAAGAATTGCGTTCCCGCCTGCGGCATCCAGCCGCTCATCCCAATGGAATGGACACGCAGCGTCACGCGCTCGCCGAGGCGTGCATACGGGCGCAGCGGGATGTAGACCTTGCCGACGGTTTTCGTCTGCTCGATCGGAAACGCGCGCGACCAGACGACGGCGCCGTTCTTCAGCAACGTCACTTCCATTCGCGGATTCGGACCGCGCGCTTCCGTGACGTCGACAGGCAGTTCGATCGCCCAGAAAGGCTCGGCATCGACGGTCACGACGCGCTCGAAAAACGCGCCGGCGCGGAACTGCATGTTGCCGGTCTGCGGCACACCGGGCACGGTCGCGCCGAAGATGCCCCACTTCAGGATGTCGATGTGGTGGTGCTCGATGTACCAGCGGATGCCGAGGAGCGCGTTGAGGGGATCGTTGAAGTTGTAGTTGAGACTGTTGAACGTGAGCACCGTCGACGTGCCGCTCCACGACGTCGGATCGATGCGCAGCAGCATGCGTCGATAGTCGCGTTCGGAACCGAAATGGCTACGGACGTCCTCGACGCGCACGAGCTCCGACGAGTTCGGCCAGAGATAGTCGAACATCGGCGCGATGCGAAACGGCGCGCGATCGTTGCGCAGGAACTTCGTCATCGGCGTATCCGGCAGATTCGCGTGACGCGGTTCCATGTACGGATAGAAGCGTCCCGCGAGCAACGCGAGGTCGTACGCGATCAGTACCACGAGCAACGCCGCGACCGTTGGTCTGCGCAACAGGCGCGTTCCGGCAGCCGCGAGATAGCCGATCGGCAGCGGCAGCAGCAGGCCGACGCGCGCGAGCGCGGAGAACTTGAGGCCTGGCAGTTTCGCCGCGAGTGGCGCGATGAATGGCGCGCCGAACATGCACGCGATCACGAACACCGCGCACGCGAGCCAGAACCATCGCGCTCGTGCGCGTCGACGGAAGATGCCGAGGAGCGCGAGCGGGATCGTCAGCAGCCCGAGGTAGATCGTGGTCTCGGTGTAGTTGTTGAGCGGACCGAGACGGCGATCGCCGGACCAGTCTTTGCGCGCGGGATGCCCGAGGCGGTCGGGTTCGATGAACGAGCGCCAGTGGTCGGAGGGAAAGACGGTGGTGAGGCTCGTGCCCTCGCGCATCTCGAGATAGCCGGAGCGTTTGAGAAATTGGACGAAGGGCACGAGGGAGGGGGTGGCGATCATCAACGCGAGGACGACGCCGAGGATCACTCGCAACGAGCTGTCATCCCGAGCGTCGAGCGCGGGACCTGTGCTCGACGCTCGGGATGACAGGCGGAGATACACCGCGTAAATCGCCACCACCCATGCCCCATACGCCATCGCCGCCGGAAACCCCGCGAGCGCGTACGCGAGCGCAATCGGCGTCACGAGCGCGATCGACGTTCGCTTCCCGTTCATCGCGCGTCGCACAATCCACAAAAGCGCGGGATAGAGCACCGTCGCGTTCGTGATCTGCCACAGCCATCGCACGGCATACACGCCGGCGCCTGCGATCACGATTGCGCCGACGGCGGCGCCGGTACGGCCGAGGCGTTCTTCGCGGAGCCATAAGTACGCGAAGACGAACGATGCGTTCAGCTTCAAAAACAGAATCGCCGTGTAGATCCACGCCAGCGGCACGAGCAGCGTCGGCAGCAAAATGAATGGCGAGAGGATCGCGGACGCTGACGATCCGAAACCGGGGATGCCGGACGCGATGTACGGATTCCAGTGGAACGTGCGCCAGTCGCTGCGCGCGAGCGTCATCAGCGTGAAGTACGCCGTGGGTGGATCGTTCAGCATCGAGTTCTGCGTCTGCACTTCGGCAGGGCGGAACGTCGACCAGGGGCTGTAGTTGTAGAAGACGTCGTTCGGCGAGACCACGCGCCCCATGAACGCGATCGGAAAGAAGAGCACGAAGTTATAGACCGCGAGCGCGATGAGAGCAGTCCGGTGTTTGCGCAGTCGACGGGCCAAGCGGCCTGAGTCTATCCTGAGACGAATGCGCAAAAAGAAGCTCCTCATCGCCGCGGACGTGGATCGCTCTCTCGCCGACAAGGCCACCGCGGACGGCGGCTATGACGTCGTGCGCCAGCCCGTGCGTACCGAGGAGGAGCTGGCGTCGATCATCGGCGACGCGAACGTGCTCGTCACACGTGCGTACAACAAAGTCTCGCGCCGCGTGATCGAGAACGCGCCCCATCTCGAACTGATCGCGCAAGGCACGAGCGGCATCGACAACATCGACCTCGACGCGGCGCGCGAGCGCGGCATCCACGTGATTCACATGCCGGGCGTCAACGCGGATGCCGTCGCGGAGCTGGTGATCGGATTCATGATCTCGATGACGCGTACGATCCCGTTCTACACGCGCGAGGTCGTGAGCGGCGTCTTCTCGCGCGACGACTGCGCCACGCGCCACGAGTTGCACCACTACGTACTCGGCATCGTCGGGCTCGGCCAGGTCGGCACGCGCGTCGCGAAACTCGCCGGTGCGTTCGGAATGCGCGTGCAGGCGTTCGATCCGTATGTTCCTGAAGCGGGTGTCGTGACGCTCGACGAACTACTGCGCACCAGCGACATCCTGACGATGCACGTGCCGCTCGCGGACGACACGCGCAAAATGATCGGCGCGCGCGAGTTGCACACGCTGCGGCAGGGCTCGTACGTGATCAACGCCGCGCGCGGCGAAGTGCTCGATCAACGCGCGGCGCTCGAAGCGCTCGCGGAAAATCACCTCGCCGGACTCGCGCTCGATGTCTTCGATCCCGAACCGCCGAATGGACCGCTTCCGGATGATCCGCGGTTGATCCTCACGCCGCACATCGGCGGTTGTTCGTATGAGGTGAAGACGACGGTGGGAACTCGCCTCTTCGAAAGAATCACGAACCATTTTGGAGTGCGGTAGCCGCAGCTACCGCTTTCGTATGCCACAGGCGCGGAACGAACATACAAAAGCGGCAGCTGCCGCTGCCGCACTCCAAACTTACGCGACGCGCGCGCCGTCGCGGTAGACGCCAACAACCAGATTCACGCCGAAGTGATAGACGAGATGCAGGTAGCTCGGCGCGTCGAGCAGCACGAAGTCCGCGCGCTTGCCGACTTCGATCGAGCCCGTCTCTTCCGCGAGCCGCAAGGAATGCGCGCCGTTCAGCGTCGCAGCAGTGAGCGATTCTTCGACGGTCATCTTCATCTGCAGCGTCGCCAGCTGCATCACGATCTGCATCGACTCGGTCATCGACGTGCCGGGATTGCAATCCGTCGACAGCGAAACCATCGCACCCTGATCGATGAGCGCACGCGCGGGCGCGTAGCGTTGCGACATCAGAAAGAAGCTCGTCGCCGGCAACAGGTTCGCGATCGTGTCCGACGCGGCGAGCGCCGCGACGCCAGCCTCGGAAATCTGCATCAGGTGATCGGCCGACGCCGCACCGACTTCCGCCGCGAGGCTCGCACCGTTCGTATCGGACAGCTCGTCCGCGTGCAGACGCGGAATCAATCCAAGCTCTTTCCCCGCGCGCAACACGGCCTCGCCCTGTTCGCGCGTGAACACGCCACGCTCGACGAACGCATCGTTGAACACCGCGAGCTTCTCCGCCGCGACCGCCGGCAGGATCTCTTCGATGATCCGCTCGACATACGTCTCGCGATTCTCCGGCGGAAACTCATGCGCCGCCAGAACGGTCGCCACGAGTCGCACCGGCGACGTCGCACTCGCAGCGCGAATCGCGCGCAGCTGTTTCAACTCATTCCCGAGGTCCAGTCCATACCCGCTCTTCGCCTCGGCTGTCGTCGTTCCGTACTTCGCCATCCGCGCGGTACGCGCGAGCACGTTCGTCGTGAGTTGCTCTTCACTCGCCGCGCGAGTCGCACGCACAGTCGAGGCGATACCACCGCCCGACGCCGCGATCTGCTCGTACGTCTCGCCCTGCAGCCGACGGTTGAATTCCGACTCGCGCAAACCTGCGAACGGAATGTGCGTGTGCGTATCGACGAAGCCCGGCACCGCGGTCGCGCCGCGTGCATCGAGGTCTTCGTCGATCGTGGTGTCAGAAGGAAGATCGCTCTCGCGACCGATGAACGCGAAGCGACCATCGCGTACAACGATCACCGCGTTCTCGTGTACGACCACATCGCGCATCGCACGGCCACGCAACGCCATGCGTCCATGCGGCGTCGCGATCTGCGAGAGATTGCGGATGAGCAGCGTCATTGCTGGCGGGCGCGGAACAGCGCCGTCAACGGTTCCTCGTTCGCTTCCTGTTCCGCGTCGAGCACGACCATCTGCTGCACGACGTCGAGCGTCGACTGCAGTTTGTTGCGCACCGAACGACGCTCGATTTTGAGATCGGTGATCGATCGCTCGAGATCGCCCACGCGCTGCATGGCCTGTCCGATCACGCGCTCGGAGAGCAGCTCCGCATCCTTCACGATCAGCTCCGCCTCTTTCCGTGCATTGCCGATCAGATCCTCGGCAACCTTCTGCGCGGACAGCAGCGTGTCCTTCAGAATCCGCTCGCGGTTCGAGTGATCCTCGAGGTCTTCGCGCAGAACCGAGACGTCGCGCGACAGGCGGTCGTTCTCCCGCACCAGCCGCTCGATCTCTTCGGCAACGAGATGCAGGTACGCACGCACCTCGTCCGCGTTGTAGCCCTTCAACACGCGCGAGAACGTCTGCTTCTGGATCTCCAGCGGTGTGAGGTTTTGCATGGGTTCGCCCTCCCGACACTCCTGACCGTGAATCAGTTACGAGGCCAGTATAAGCCTGCGCGAGACCGCGGCGAGGATGGCCCGAAGCAGCCAGATCAGCAGCACGAGCACCATCGGCGACCAGTCGATGCCGGCCGTATCGAAGCGGCGCAGGAAGCGGCGGATGGGTCGCAGGAACGGACGCGTCATCCGTTCGAAGATGTCGTTGAGCTGTTCGAGGACGCCGTAGAAGCCGCGATTGCGCCAGCGGAACTTCGAGTTGCGTAGAAAAAACAGGACCCACGACAGCACGACCCAGACGAACACCAGCCACTGCATGATGTTCAGAATCAGGTCGAGACCCTGGAAGAAGATCAGCAGGAAATCCATCAGCGGTTCCCGAAGATCGCCCGTCCTACACGGATGATCGTCGCTCCCTCTTCGATCGCAATCTCGAAGTCGTCCGTCATGCCCATCGACAGTTCCGTCAGGCCGAGATCATCTCGCATCCCACGCAGCTCGCGAAAGTACGGACGCATCTCCTCGGCATCACCCGCCGGCGGAATGGCCATCAATCCCGCCACACGAAGCGAAGGAATCGCGGCGATGCGGCGTGCGAGGTCGGGCACGCTTTCCGGCGCGGCGCCGCTCTTCTGTTCTTCGCGTCCGATGTTCACTTGCAGCAGCACGTCCTGCCGTTTACCTGCCGACTGCGCGGCCTTCGCGATCGTTTCCGCGAGCTCGACCGAGTCGACGGTCTGAATCACA
>DASYLL010000342.1:0-21051 GCA_036009605.1 Thermoanaerobaculia bacterium
CAGTCGCTCCTCACGATCACCGCGCCCGCGGCGGGAACGATCGCGCGACTGCGCATCGCGCCCGGACGCGACGTCTACACGCGCGACGTCGTCGTCGACATCGTCGACGCGCGCAGCGCGAGCGTGCAGGCCGCGATCGCACCGGAGCTGCTGCACTACATTCGCACCGGACAAGCCGTCGACGTGAAGCTCATGACCATCCCCGCGCGCCGCTTCCGCGAGCCCATCTCGCGCATCGTCCAACCGAGCAGCGACACCGGCGCGGCGATCTTCGTGAACATCCCCAATCCCGATCGGATGCTGCAGCCCGGGACGCCCGCGAACATCACCATCCAATGAAGCACCTTCTTTCCGCTGTCTTCTTCGCGGCCGTTTTCGCGGCCGGTGCCGGCGCGGCGACAAAGCTCTCCCTGGAACAGGTGCTCGCGCGCGTCGAAGCAGCGCACGATGTCTCGCCGAGTGCGCTCGCCGCGGCGAATCTGCTCGAAGGTCCCTCACGTCGCACGCCGACTATCCGCATCGAAACCTCGGCGACAACGGCGCACAGCGTCGATTTCATCGCGCAGAACGTGTTCGGCTACGACGCATACACGTCGCTGCTGTCCGTTGATTACACGCTGATCGATGGTGGCGTGCGCGACCAGCAACTGCGGCTCTCGCGGCTCGACGCGCAATCGTTCCGACAGCGCCTGCAGGATCAGGCCGACGGTCTGTTTCGCGAAACGCTCGATGCGGTCGCGCGTTTGTATGTCGCGCAGGAACGATCGCGCATTCTGAGCGCGGGACTGCAACGCGCCGTCGCGATGCACGATCGCGCGGCGGAGATGTTCGCGCAGCAGGAAATTTCGAACGTCACGGCGGCGCAGTGGCACGACGAGGCCATCGTCGCCGAAACGCAGCTGCTCGATCTCGAACTGCAGCGGCTCGAAGCGGAAACGCACGTGCGACAGTTGATGCGCGAAGAGTCGGGCGAAACGATCGAGGTCGTGATTGATCTCGACGCGGCCCCGGCCGGTCGCACGCTCGGTTCGCGGAACTCAGGCCTTCCGCTGGAGCGTGCGAAGTTGGCGCTCGCGGAGGCCGAGGCTGCGCGGAGGATGCAGCTGACGATGTCCGCGTTCGGCGGTGCGACAAAACTCAGCGACGTTGCAGGCGATGGTGGATACGGATTGTTCGGAATCCGCTTCTCGCTCGCATTGCCGATGTTCGATGGTGCGATCGCGCGTCGCGTGGCAGAAGCACGGCTGCGTGCGGAAGAGGCGTCGCTCGAACAGCGCAGGATCGAGGATCAGATCGCACGCACGAATTCGACGCTGTCGCTCAACATCACAGCGCTCGAAAAACGGATCGCGCTCCTCGGGCAGTTGGTCGATGCCGCACGTCGACGCGAGGAATCGATCACACGGCTCGTCGCCGCGGGTGCGCGGGCGGAAAACGACGTCGCCGCAGCCACGGCAGAACGCGCACGACGCGAAGGCGATCTGCTGGGCGTGCGGGTGGAGTTGTGGAAGCTCAGGCAGGTCGGGAAGTGAGGAGAACCCCTCATCCGCCTTCGGCACCTTCTCCCCTTTCACAAGGGGAGAAGGCTGAAATTGGCTCGGCCTTCTCCCCTCGGCGAGGGGAGAAGGTGCCGAAGGCGGATGAGGGGTCCTGCTCATGCTGAACGTCCTCATGACCACCGAGGGCACCTACCCGTATGCGGCGGGCGGCGTGAGCACCTGGTGTGACGCGCTCCTCCGCAATACCCCTGACGTCAACTACACGCTCCTCCCCATCATGATGAACCCGCACATGGAGGCGCGGTTCGATCCGCCCGTCAACGTGCAGAACATCATCAACGTCCCGTTGTGGGGCACCGAGGAGCCATCCGAATTCGACACCGGCGGTTCCTTCGCGGAGTTGTACGAACGAAAACGCCGCACCACCGATGACGCCATCGAGCGCGAGTTTCTCCCGACCTTTCGCGCGCTCCTCGGTGCAATCAACGGAGGCAACGATCCCGCGGCGTTCGGCAAAATCCTCGTGCAGCTCGAAGACTACTTCGCGCTCTACGACTACAGCGTCACGTTCAAATCGCGTCCCGTCTGGCGCGCGTTCATTGACACCATGCAGACATTCGCGACGCGCGCCGCGGCAGCGTTGCCCGAAGGCGCGCGCGAGCATCAGATGCCGTCGATGTTCGACCTCACCGAGTGCCTGCGCTGGCTCTATCGATTTCTCACCGTCCTCAACGTGCGCGTGCCTGAAGTCAGCGTGACGCACACGACGGCGGCGGCGTTTTGCGGCATCCCGTGCATCACCGCGAAAGTGCGGCGCGGCACGCCGATGATCGTCACGGAGCACGGCGTCTACCTGCGCGAGCAGAACCTCTTCCTCTCGCGTTTCAAGCGTCTCTTCTTCTGCAAACAGTTCCTGCTCAACCTCATTACCGCGGTGGTGCGCGCGAACTATCACTACGCCGACGTCGTCGCGCCTGTGTGCCACTACAACACTCGTTGGGAGCTCGCCCACGGAACGCCGCAGCACAAGATCCGCGTGATCTACAACGGCGTCGATCCCGACGCGTTCGCACCCGGCGCGAGTCGAGAACGCTCGCCGCACGTCGTGGCCACCGCGCGGATCGATCCGCTCAAAGACGTCGAGACGTTTCTCCGAGTCGCCGCGCGCGTACGTGAAACGCATCCCGATGTCCGCTTCACGATCTTCGGCGTCGTCGCCGATCAGGCCTATTACGAGACCTGCCTGAAATTGCGACGCGAGCTGCGACTCGAAACCGTCGTCACGATGGGCGCGCCCGCGGAGGACGTCATCGCCGCGTATCGCGATGCGGACGTCGTCCTGCTCACCAGCATTTCCGAAGCGTTCCCGTTCTCCGTGATCGAGGCAATGTCGTGCGAGTGCGCGGTCGTCGCAAGCGATGTCGGCGGCGTCGGCGAAGCACTCGAAGAATGCGGAACGCTCGTGCGGCCACGCGACGTCGAGGGCTTTGCAACCGCGATTCGCACGCTGCTCGATGATCCGCCATTGCGCGCGCGCATGGGCCGCCGTGCACGAGCGCGCGTGCTCGAAGAGTTCCGCCTCGACGGCAGCATCGCCGCCTATCTCGATCTCTACCGGCGGCTCGCATGACCCTCGACGACCTCGGCCGCCGCGTCATCGACACCATCGGCATGCCGAAGGACGCGTGGGAAATCGCCGCGCAGCTCGAAGTCCTCGGCATGCGCGATCACGACGCGCGCACGACGTACGGCGCGCGCGATCTGTTCGAGCTCGCGCACACGATCGAGCGGCGCTTTCACGAAGGCGCGTACGGGTACGCCATCGAAGGCGACGATCCGCGTCCGCGCACGATTCCGGCGCTGCGCTTTCTGCGGCGCTACTTCGCCGGAATCGCGTTCGCGATGCCGATGGCGCTGCAGGCGGGCGCGATGCTCGTGTGGGGCTACGGCATCTGGGGCGCACTCGATCTCGAGCTCGCACAGGGCAGCGCGATCGCCCTCGGCTTCATCGCAAGCTACGTCGCGGCAGGCGGGTTCGCGCAAGCGATCGTGCGGCGCGGCCTCTTCTACATCTATCAGGAGGAAGAAGGCCTCGCGCGCTGGACCGCGTGGAAAGGCTTCGCACTCGCGTTGCGCGCGACGCTCCTGTTGCTCGCGCCCGCGCTGCTGATCAACTTCCTGTTCGGCATTCTGCCGTGGCCGATGGCGCTCACCGCGGCCGCGTTCTACGCCGGCCTCACCGTGCTGTGGCTCGCGTGGGCGCTGCTCTATCTCGTGCGCAGAACCGAGCTGCTGACGGTGATCACCGCGCTCGCACTCGTGGTCGTGATCGCGGCGGCGAAGCTCGGCACGCCGCCGATCGTCGCGAACATGATCGGAGTCCTCGTCGCCGATGCGCTGAGCATCTTCGCCGCGCGATTCTTTCTCGCGCGCATGGCGAAGCGTCGCGGCGATCCGCTGCCCGTCAATCCGCCGCGGATGGCGGTGCTCGTCTTCAGCACGTCGCGTTACTTCGTCTACGGATTGCTGTTCAACGCGTTCCTCTTCGCCGACCGCGTCATCGCCTGGACGACGGCCGTCGGACGCGAGGATTTTCCGCCGTACGGCTTCTGGCTGAACGTGCGCTACGAGCTGGCGGTGGATCTCGCGCTCGTCGTCGTGATCGTGATGGGCGGCGTGGTGCAGTACGCGATCGAGCGCTTCTCCGAGCGGCTCGTGCCGCACGAAAAAGAGACGAAGCACATCGATGCGCGAACGTTTCTCGATCGCCAACTGCTTCTGCATCGCCGCCGCTCGTGGCACCTCGCGCTGTCCGCGATCATCGGACTCGTACTGGCGTGGTATCTCGTCGTCGCGCTGCGCCAGTTTCCGAACGTACGCTTCCAGGAAGCGCTGGCCGCCGACATCACGATGCGCGTCTTCGCCGCGGCCGCGATCGGCTACGTCTTCTTCATGTTCGGCGTGCGCAATCTGTTGCTGCTGCTGACGCTCTCGCGTGTCGACGCGGCGGTACGCACGCTCGCCATCGCGCTCGTCGTCAATGTCGTCGTCGGCTTCGTCGCCAGCCGCGCCATCGCCTACTGGGCAGCCGTCGCGGGACTCGTCGCCGGCTCCATTGTTCTCAGCTTCTTCGCGGCGCGCGCGGCCAGGCGTACGCTCGACGATCTCGATTACTCGTATTACGCGGCGTACTAGCGATGTACACCCTCTTCGCCATCGACACGGTTCTGCGCATCTCGGCGGCGCTCGTGCTGCTGTTCATCGTCGTGCCCGCGCTCGCCTGGCCGCGTCCCGCCTCCTTCTCCCGCACCGAATGGTTCTGGTGGAACCTCGGCGCCGGCATCACGATCCTCACGCTCGCAGGCCAGCTCTTCACGCTCCTCAACATCGCCGGCCCGCTCAGCTATCTCGCGCTGTTCCTCACGATCATCGTCCTCGGACGCGCACGCGCCGCGGGCGTGCGTCCACTGCACTGGATCGCGGAGAGCTATCGCGCAACGGTACTCTTCGCGCTGCACGTGCTCGACGGACGCGGAGGGCTGCGCGAGCGATTCTCGAACTTCCGGCGCGATCTCACACGACGCATCTCCGCGACGCTCTCCAGACATCGCGGCGCGTTCGCCGCGCTTGCGATCACCGGCGTCGCCGCAGCCATCGTCCGCTTCTACCGGCCGTTCGCGACTGCAAATCTCGGCTTCTCCGACACCTACGCGCATCTATATCTGATGCGCCTGCTCGATGAAGGACGCCAACTCGATCCGCAATGGGGACCGTATCCGCACGGGATGCATTTCCTGCTGCTGGCGATCCAGCGACTGACGAATGTCGATCCGATCCTGCTGATGAATTTCTTCGGCGCGTTCGTCGGCGTGCTCATCGCGCTCGCCGTCGCCGACACTGCGCGTCGCGTCACGCGAAGCAACACCGCGGCGCTCGCAGCGGGCGTGTTGTTCGCAACGATGATCGGCGGAGCGTCGCAGTACTTCACCCTCGGCGGAAGCGTCGCCGTGCGAACACCGGAGGAAGCGCGATTCCTCCTCGGGCAGTCATACGCGGAGCTCAGCAACGCGGGCGAGTTCGATGTGCTGTTCACGGCATTTCAACGACAGACCACGACGCTGCCGCAGGAGCTCGCGATCGTGCTGCTGTTTCCGGCCGTGCTGTTCTTCATCGACTGGCTGCGCGTTCGTCATCCCGAGCGTAGCGAGGGACCTGGGCGGGCGGGGCGCGATGCTCATGCCTCCAGTCCCACCCACCCAGGTCCCTCGCTCACGCTCGGGATGACAGCACGATGGCGCCTGGCCGGCTTCGCCCTCTGCACTGCCGCGATCGCGTCCGTGCACTCGGGCGTGCTCATGCCACTCATCGCACTCTGCGCCGCCGCGACGATTGCGACGCTCGTTACGCGCGATGCAAAACCTCGCGACATCGCACGCGGCGCAATCGCCGGCGCAGTCGGCATCGCAATCGGATCGACGTGGATGCTCGGCTTCCTCCACCAGGGCAGCTCCGCGCAACCAAACAGCAACGCCGCGAACACCGCGCTCTACTACTTCCCGTTCCTGCGCGGCGAGAGCGACGCCCGCACGTTCATGATGCTGACGCCGTTCCTGATCGTCGTCGTCCTCGCCGCGATCACATTAGCCGTCATCGCATACCGCGCGCGAGAACCGCACACCCTCACCATCGCCCTCGGCACGATCTTCTTCGTCATCACCCACTCCGCGCCCGTCCTCGGCATCCCCGAGCTCATCGAAGTCCGCCGCAACACCACCTGGCTGGCAATGGCCGCGGCGACACTCCTCGGTATCGCGATCGCCGCACTTGCGGCGCGACTGCCGCGACGCCTTCCTGTGATCCTGCCGATCGTCGCGATCGCGCTCTGGTGCGCGACAATACCGAACATCGCGGCATCGACCATGAGAGTGCGCCTACTCGACTACTCGGGCTACGGCACCACGACGTACGCGGTGCTGCGCATCTCGCAGCAACTCGAGCCGTACACCTGGACGCTCGTCAGCTACGGCCAGGAGTACCCGATGGTCCTTGGCCGCGGTTTCCATCTCAACGGCTCCGATTTCGTCGAACAGTTCGATCCCACCGACTCGCCGCTGCGCATCCCCACGCCGCACGTCTTCATCGTCGTCGAGAAGAAACCGCATCGCTTCCAGATCGACAACTGGTCGAAACGCTTCGACCGCACCGCCGTCGAAGAGCGCCTGCAGACGTGGTGTACGGTCTACGCGCTCACGCACAAAAACATCCGCGTCTGGCTCGACGACGAGAACGTGCGCATCTACGAAATCACCGCAACCGGAGACCGCTCATGACGCGCGTCGCCGCGGTGTTGCCGGCATACAACGTCGAGCGCGAGATCGGCGCGGTGCTGCTCTCGCTGCCATCGCTCTTCGACACCGTCATCGTCGTCAACGACGGCTCGCGCGATCAAACCGGTGCGATCGCCGAACGCCACGCCGCGACCGATCCGCGCATCACCGTTCTCCATCACGCCATGAACCGCGGCGTCGGCGCCGCGATGATCACCGGCTTCCGCGCCGCGCTCGAAGTGAATGCGGACATCATCGTGAAAATCGACGCTGACGGACAGATGCCGCTCTGGCTCGTCCCGCAACTCATCGCGCCGCTCATCCGCGGCGACGCCGACTACACGAAAGGCAATCGCTTCCGCGACTTCGAAGCCGTGAGCGCCATGCCCTTCGCACGACGCGTCGGCAACGTCGCACTCAGCTTCCTCGCGAAAGCCGCCACCGGCTACTGGCGCTCGTTCGATCCCACCAACGGCTTCGTCGCCATCCGCGCGGATGTCCTCTCCCAGCTCCCGCTGCACAAAATCGATCCCACGTACTTCTTCGAGATCTCGATGCTCAGTCGTCTCTACCTCATCGGCGCCGTCGTCAAGGAAATCCCCTGCCCCGCGCGCTATGCCGGCGAAACATCGAGCCTCTCGATTCCGAGCGTGCTGCGCCAGTTTCCGGGACGTTTGCTCTGGTCCCTCATCCGCCGCATCGTGCTCAAACACTACGTCTACGACTTCAACCTCGCATCCCTCCACCTCGCCATCGGCCTTCCGCTGTTTCTTGCAGGTGTCGGGATCGGTGGATGGAACTGGATCTGGTACACCTCGCGCCAACTCGCCGCGCCGACCGGGACGGTGGTGCTCCCTGCGTTGATGATCATGGTGGGCGTGCAGTTGTTGCTGTCGGCGATGCAGTTTGATCTGGAGGCGGTTCCGCGGGAGCCGATGAATCGGGGGCCGTTGGCGGTTGCTGAGCGCCAACAGAGCGCCCCTGCTCCTGTGCGCTAAACGAAGTTCCGATGACCCGAGACACTGCAGCGTTGCCTTTACACGCGCAGGATAGCGCGGTGATCTCGGTGGACCCGGCGTCGGTGACACGCGAACAGGTCATCGCGTTTCTGGAAGAGACCAAAGCTCATGTGCTGGCGGTTCCCATCACCCCTGTGCGCTAAGTGTTCCCGTCTCCGCATTCAAAAACCGCGCAGCGTGCTCCGCAAATCGCGCGTGCGGATACCGAAAACGTCGCTCGTACAACAGCGCTCCCGAATGCGGCGGTGCCGCGGCGCGGCGCAGGTCGGCGACGCGAGTGAGCTCGTGGGACCGCGTGAAGAGCATCAATGGCGCGAGGCCGAGCCAGGTTTTTCGTTGCGAGGGATAGAAGCGCGTGAGCAGGATCGTCGCGAGTTTCTCGCGGAGGGAGATCGGGCGTGATACCCAGCCTTCGCCGACCGGGTGCATCACGCGAAAGAGCGGGCCGCGCGTGACGCCTTGTGCGTTGTAGAGCGGCATTTCCAGACAACGGACGCCGCGGCGTTGGGCGAAGACGGCGGCAACGAGAAATGCGGCGTCGTGATCCTGGTGGCCGCCTTCCCATGCGAGTGTGACAACTTCATCGACTTCGGTGACGCTCGATTCGAGAAACGACAGAGCACGGTCGAGATGATCGGGTAGCGAACCGTCGGCGATGCGGCCGTGTGCGGGCGCGACGATGAGTGGGCTGGCGCCGAGGGATTCGAGGACGCGGCGGGATTCTTCGTCGCGGATTGAGGCGGCGACGGCAGAGGCGCCGTCGGTGAGGCAGACGCACGTCACGCGGTCGCCGCGCGAGAGCGCGAGTCGGATGCGCGACGCGAACGCGATCTCGTCATCCTGATGCGCGAGTACGAAGACGACGTGCATCAGAGGTGATCCGTGTCCGCCCACATCACGCGCCAGCGCCGCTTCACGCGCGAGGGCGGGTAGATGAGCAGGCGGAAGCGATAGGGACTCGGCAGAAAGCCGCGTCGCAGGAAGAGTTTGAATGCGGGATGTCCGTGCGATACGAGTGCCGCGGTGAGAGGGCAGCGCGCGCGAATGACCGCATCGCGCAAGAGTGCTTTTGCGACGCGTACGTCGCGCCATGCGAGATCGACAATCGCATAGGTGGCGATGCCTTTCAGTTTCGTGCGACGGGCGACGAGGTAGCCCTCTCCTTCCGCACCGAAGATCTCGTATTGCCAGAAGGGATTGTCGAAGAATCGCCAGGCGAGAAACTCGGGCGTTCGTGCGAGCGTGCCATCGCCGAGTTTGCTCATCCATCCAATGTCCTCGCGGGTGAGCGTGCGGAACGATCCGGAGACCCGGCCCCACAGCGCCGATGGACGCATCATCACCGGCACGCGTTCCGCCGTGAGCCAGCCGTTGCGCAGCATCGCATTGAGAACGGCATCGCGGATCTGATACGCGGTACCGACAACGCCTTCCGTGTGATCGGTCATGAAGCGCGACAGTCCGCGAAACGCGCCGCGGCCGCGCGCGGCGGGAGACGTCATCGCCTCGATCCCGACGGAACCGGGCACGACCTCGCCATCGAGCGACAGCGGCCAGGTGAGCAACAGAAGGTGCGTGAGCAGCTCGCCGTTCTCTTCGCCGACGAACGTGCGCGACCGGGTCTGCAGCCAGTCCCAGAATCGCGGGTCGTGTTTCTCGGCGTCGACGCCGGCCTCACCGAAGCAGAGCGCGCGAAGCGCGAGAACGCGATCGCGCTCGGCGGCCGAAGCCTCACGGTAGTGCATGCGTTGCATCATCGCATTTGCACGCAGCGCTCGAGACCCTCAGAGACCCTCATCCGCCTTCGGATGGCGGGCAGGTGGCGTAGACGTCGTGCATCGCGGTCGCGGTCACATCGTGGAGGGCGACGTAAGCATCGTGACCATAGTTCCGCGCAATCGCGACGACCGGCAGGATCGAAGCGTCATCGGCGACCTCGACATAGTTCAAGTGAATGAACTTCACGTGCGGATAGCGCCGGGCGGCCGGAAGGATCCACGTTTCCATCAGCGAGTCGATCTCCGCGGCAGAACGCAGGCGAAAGCGATCGACGAACAGCGATTCCGTTACGTCGTAGTCGACATACGGCAGATAGTGCTCGGCCGCGCGATAACCCTGATTGGTGAGGATCACGCCGCCCTTCAACTCCTCGCGTAGTGCGCGCAGGAATCCCGCAAATGCAACGTCATACGGAACCTCGGGATGAAGGCGCTGATATTCGCGAAGCGCATCGGGATGGACACTTTGCGCAGTCGTCGTATCGAAGAAAACGCCGTCGTATCCAACCTTCCGCAATTTTGCTGCGAGCGCACGAGAACGGGATTGCACGAACGTCGGATCGTAATAAAACGCATCGAGATCCTCGGCGCCGACGCCGCCGCGCAGCGGTTTCGCATTGAGAACGCCGGCGCGATGTTTTCCGTAATAGGCGACTGCCCATTCGTACAACGCCAGCTTCGTTCCGCGGCGGTGCAGTTCCGCGACCTGCGCCTTCGGCAGTGGATCGTGCGTGACGAGGACGTCGAAGCGTCCGAAGAAATCCATCTGCGCCGGCGTCAATGCACGGCCATAGTGAAACGCGACCGAGCCGCGGCATTCCTCCCCCACCGACGGGAGCGCGAGGGCTGTCAAAAGGACCAGCGGCAGGAATCTTGAACGGTGCATCGTCGGAGGAAAGGCCATGCGAATGATGATTCTGATCGTAGCGGCGGCGCTGATGATTCCCGGTTGCACGATGAGTACCGCGCAACATGAAGAGCTGCGCGAGCGCGAGTGGAAGCTCGTCTCGATCGAAGGCTTCGCGACGATGCCGAGCGGCGTGGCCAATCCGACGATCTTCTTCGCCAACGACGGGCGTCTGCGCGGCAACACCGGCTGCAATACCGCCGGCGCGGCGTATACGACCGAGGGCGATCGCTTGACGATCGATGCGATGTTCACGACCAAGCGCGCGTGCGTCGATCCCAATGGCGGAGAGCTCGAGCGCCGGTATATCGAAGCGGTCGAGGCGACGCGGCGGTTTGCCATCGAAGGCGGCGAGCTGCAGTTGATCGACGGCGACGGCAAAGTCGTCGCGCGATTCCGCTGACGCTCACGAATGCCGGCCGGTCACTTCCTCCACGATCGGCTCGACGCGCATCGCGGGCAGTCTGCGCTCATAGCCCCAGATGCCGTCGAGCCATTCGGTGCCGGTCGTCTTCTCCTGCCCTTCCGCGATCATGCGCAGCGCCTCGACGACGCCGGGCACGACGTACGTGTGACCGCGCGCATCGCGGCGCATGGTCCACACCCAGTCCTGCATCGTGCCGAGGTCGGTGCGCGCCTGCGAGAGCATGCGGCCGAGTGCGCGCAGGCGATGCATCACGGCGACGAGGCCGCAGGTCGCGAAGAACGAGTACGGCTCGAGCGATGACAAACGCTGCGCAAACGATGCGACATCGCGATGCAGCGTCACCGCGGAGTCGTTGAGATCGGACGGCAATTTCGCGCTCGCCACGATCGCCAGCGGTCGCAGATCGATGAAGCCATTCACCGCCATCTGGAAGCTCTGATATTGGTCGAGCGTGCACGCGGGCTGCGCTTTGGCGAACGAATCGGCGAAGACACGGCGCAGCGAATCGTCGTCCGTGACGATGTCGCCGAGGGGAGCGACCCAGTAGCCGGTGCGTGCGATGGCATTGCCGTTCGCGTCTTCCACGATGATCGGCGAGCCGAGCGACGTGATCGTGAAGACTGCGTCGAGCACGAGCTTCAGCACGTCCAGGTGTGCCTGATCGCGCGTGCCGAACTGGCCGGGATCGATGAGCGGCTTGAGCGGCAGGAGCTGGCCGGGACGGTCGGCGGTGACGAGCGTGTGCAGGTCGCGCGCGAGCGTGTCGACGTCCCACTGGTCGACGTCGCGGAACGTCAGCGGCTCTGAGTTTTCGAGGAAGAACTTGCGCGCGTTGAAGGAGAGATCGGGATACTCCTCGATCGCTTCGATGTCGAGCGTGCGCAGGCGGTGCAGGAGGATGAGCAGCGACAGAGTGTGCAACTCGGCCTGATGTTTCGCGGAGCCGAGATCCTGCAGCGCCATCGGATCGATGCCGCTGAGCTGCGCGCCGAGGAGCACGGGCTGCGCGAGGAAATCGAAGACCTGCGTTTCGTTGGCGGTCTCGGTGTAGTAGCAGATGCCGTCGGCGAACCACGGCACGTTCGGATCGTCGCCGAGGAGACCGACGGTTGCGAGCACGTGACCGAGCTCGGAGACCGAGGCGACTTTCATCACGCGATAGAGTGCGTCGGCGTTGGCAACGGAGAAGAAGCCGTTCTCGCCGCTGCGGATCGCGTACTCGGGCAGGAGCTCTTCGCCGCGTTTGAAGTGCAGCGCTTTCGGCTTCGCGGTTTCGGTGAGCCTGAGTGTGGTCGGCTTGAAGACCTGAATGAACTGGCGGCGCTCGCGCGAGCCGCGGAAGAGCTCGTGCGGCGCGTCGCGCAGTGCTTTGACGATGCCGCCGTGCAGCGGGATTTTCTCGCGCATGCGCACTTCGTCGATGCCGATGGCGGCGGCGGTGACGAGCATGAGGATGCCGCGCTGCGCGTATTTGGTCGTGAGGTGCTCGGCTTCGTGATGCTTGGAGCGGAGGAACTCGTCGCGCGCGGCGTGTGCGAATCCGAGGCGGAGCGTGGTCGTGCCGTCGGGCGATTCGTCGTACATGCCGCCGACGCCGGTGGTGTGTGCGACGAGGACGCGCGCGCCCCAGTCCTTGTCGACCGAGACGAGATCGTCGGAGAACGTGTTCTCGAATGCGTCTTTGACGGACGAGATGAAATCGCCGCCGAGGCCGAGCTCCTTTGCGACGACGGCGAGGCCGCCGGTCTGATACGCGAGGATGCTCGGCAATGGAAATCCGAGGAGGACGGAGCGGAACGGCTTCGGGCCGTAGTCGCGCAGGCGCACGAGACGGTCTTCGAGATACGACGTGATCGGTTTCGCGGAGCGCACGTGACGCATGAGCGCGTCGCCGATTTCTTCGTGCGAGGCCTTGCGATCGACGCCGGCGATTTTCAGGAACTCATCGACGGCGGACGCGCGCGAATGGATGTCGGCGTCGGTGACGATCTCCAGTCCGGGGATCGGCTTCAGCTCGAACTTCGAGACTGCGATGTAGACGCCGCCGGGCGAGAGGAAGCCGTGCTCGAAGTGGCGCGGTGTGGTGCCGGCGCCCCAGCGCGTGCGCGTGAAGCGTTTGAGGCGCGACTCGAAGGAGTGCACTTCGTCGTCGCTGCGGCCGGTGACGATGAGGATGGGGACGTCGGCCGGCGAGTCGGGCGGCCGGATGGTCATCATCTCTTCGAGCATGGCGACCATCTGCAGGGCCGCGGCGCCGCCGACTGCGCCGGTGCCGCCGATGAAGACGTGGACATCACGGTAATGCTGGCCCGAGCGGGCCGCCGCGACGAGTCGCGGACCGAAGCGGCTTTTCTTGAAGCGCATGTGGAGGGAAGGATATCGCGACGTGCTGTCATCCCGAGCGTAGCGAGGGACCTGGAAGGGCGGGGCGCGACGAACGAGCTTGTCGCCCCGCCCGCACAGGTCCCTCGCTACGCTCGGGATGACATGAGGGCCGCGACTCGCACGAGCGCGTCTCGGCAGGTAAGGACTTCCGCGGTCCGCACGTACTCGTCAATTCCGTGCAGTCCTGCACCCCCGGGGCCGAAGATCACGGTCGGGATTCCGGCGTGGCCGAGGATGGCGGCGTCGGTCCAGTAGGTCATGGCGCCGCGTTTGGTGTTGCCGCCCATCGCGGCGTCGATGAGTGCGGGGAGATCGGAATCGAGCGGCGTGAGGTAAGGAGCGCGCGTGAAGGTGAGGCGCGTTTCGGCATCGCCTGCGAAGGATTGGATCTCGCGCAATGCAAGGTCGTCTGCTTCGCCATCGACGGTGCGTCGCTCGATCTGCAGCATGCAGCGATCGGGGTAGGTGCTCAGCTCGCGGCCTCCGTTGATGAGCGATGCGTGCACGGAGGGACGGCCGAGGAGCGGATGCGGGGTGGCGGCGATGAAGCGTTGTTCGAGCGTGCGCAGGCCTTCGAGGATTGGGGCCATGGCGACGATCGCATCGATGCCTTCGTCGGGACGACTGCCGTGCGCGGCGCGTCCGTGCGTCGTCACTTCGACCCACGAGAAGCCTTTGTGGCCGACGGCGATCATGAGATCGGTCGGCTCGCAGATGATCGCGCCGTCGGCTTTCCACTGCTTCGCGACGGCTTCGGCGCCGATGCTCATGTACTCCTCGTCGGCGACGAAGGCGAGGACGAGCGATCCGCTCGCGAGGCCGTTCTGTGTGATCGCTCGTGCGGCGCCGAGGATGGCGGCGATGCCGCCTTTCATGTCCTGTGCGCCGCGGCCGTGGAGGTTGCCGTCTTTCATCACCGGTGTGAACGGCGCGGCCATGCCTTCGACGCCAACGGTGTCGCTGTGGCCGCAGAGCATCAGCGTGCGGCCTTTCGCACGACCCTGCAGCACGCCGACGACATTCCATCGGCCGGGTGCGATCTCGGTGAGCTCGACGTCGGCGCCAAAGCTGCGCAGCTCGAGTGCGATCGCTTCGCTGATCGCGCGCTCGCCTGCCGCGCCGGGGACGAGGCCGGGATTCACGGAGTCGATGGCGATGAGATCGCAGAGCAACGCGAGCGTCGGATCCATCAGTACAGCCTAACGGTACAGTCGAAGCGACGGCTGCCGTCTTTGCAGCGCAACGTTGCGTCGAATGGCGTGACGCTCGTGATCTGCATCCCGTTCCACGGCACCTCCCCGCTCGCCGCGATCACGCTGCGCATCGGGCCGGCTGCATCTTTCACGAGATACGCGAAGCCGCGGCCGGTGTGGCAGCTCTGCAGGACGATCGTCGCGTGCGGATCGAGCGTGTCGAACAGCGCTTCCAGTCGCGGGCGATCGGAAGAATCGAGTGTGCGGCTTTTGCGTCCTGCGAAGTGCATCGCGAAGGGATCGCCGTGTCCCGAAAGCATGAGCAGTTTCGCGCCGCGCATGTCGATGGCGAAGATCTCGTCGTCGGTCGCGACCTGCACGTGGACGTCGAGGTCGTAGCGCGCGGAGAGCCGCTCACGCAGTGCGCGCTGGTGCGACGTGTAGAAAATGCGGCGGAAGAAGCTTTGTTCTTTCGGGTAGACGAGCACCGCGCGATCGCGCGCGTGGGCGAACGAGGCGAACAGCAATACCGCGACGAGGACGAGCCGCCGGGACATGTGGACCGGCACGTATTGTAGAGGGTTTGAGTGCGGCAGCCGCGAGCCGGTCCAGTTGTCGGTTGTCGGTTGTCCGTGCCTTCTCGCACTGAGGCACAGACAACTGACAACCGAGAACCGACAACGAGTGTGGCAGCCGCGGGCCGCGGCTGCCACACACCAAACTACTTGTCGTTGTGCAGCTCCACGAACTCGTAGACGAAGTTGTTCGTGCCCAGCGCGTCCGAGAACTCGCTGATGTAGACGCCCTTGTTGCACGCGGCCGGCGCGCCGGTGCCGGGGTTGCCGGTCGACGATGCGACGCGGCTCCAGCTCGCGGCGAGGTTTGCGGCGCCGCAGCCGTTGAGGCGTTTGAGACTTTCGCCGCCGGCGGCGGCCATCGCGACGGTTGCACCATCGAGCACGGTGCTCGAGGCGTTGCGCAGCGTGTACGTTTCGCTGCCGTTGATCTGCGGCATGGTGTCGGCGGCGTTGAGATAGATGACATTCGCGGCGAGGGTCACGCCCCAGAACGTCTGGAACGCGGCCTTCGTCGCGTTGCGGCCGACGATGACGTAGCCCTTCGACGCGATCGTCGTGCCGGCGGGGATCGTGTACGTCAGCGTGGAGTTGGCCTGCACGATCGAATAGCCGCCGATGTTCACCGGCACACCGTTGCTCACGGTCACGTTGATGGTGGCCGAGGTGCCGACGTTATTCGCGACGTCCCAGGCTTTCGTGACCAGCGAATGTGCGCCGTTTGCGGACGTGGTCGTGTCCCAGCTCCAGGCGTACGCCGTGGCCATGTCCGTCGACTTGAGCACGCCGTCGAGCCAGAACTCGACGCGTGAGACGCCGACGTTGTCGGATGCATTCGCGGTCACGTTGATCACGCCGGAGACCGTTGCGGCGTTCGCGGGTGCAGTGATCGAAGTCGTCGGTGCGGTTGTGTCTCCGCCGCCGCCGCCCGACGAGTCGTTGTGCAGCTCGACGAACTCGTAGATGAAGTTGTTCGTGCCGCTGGCGTCGGAGACTTCGTTGAGCTTCACGCCTGCGCCGCAACCTGCTCCTGCGCCACTGCCGGGATTCGATGAGCTCTCGACGAGTGCGGTCCAGGTCGATACGCATGGATCGGTGCGCTGCATCGTGCGTGCGGCGCTGGCCGGCATCGCGGTGCTCGGGCCATCGACGATGACGCTCGACGCGTTGCGCAGCGTGATCGTCTCGTCGCCGTTGATTACCGGCATCGCGCCGGCGGAGTTGAGGAAGATCGCATTCGCGGGAAGCGTGCGCGCCCAGAACGTTTCGAACGCGGCCTTGTCGGCCTGGCGCGCAATGACGAGATAGCCATCCGCCGGAATCGTCGTGCCCGCGGGAATCGTGTACGTGCCGGCCGAATTGGCCTGCGTCACGATCCAGCCACCGACGTTCACGCTGCTACCGCCACCGCCACCATTGCTGACGGTCACGTTCACGATGTTCGACGAGCCGGGGTTGTTCGCCGCGTCGAATGCTTTCGACTGCAGCGTGTGCGCACCGTTTGCCGCGGTGGTCGTGTTCCAGCTCCACGCGAACGGCGTGTTCATGTCGGTCGACTGCAGCACGCCGTCGAGCCAGAACTCCACGCGCGATACGCCGACGTTGTCGGATGCATTCGCGGTCACGTTCGCAGTTGCGGAGACCGTCGCGCCATTCGTGGGCGCGGTGATCGAAGTCGTCGGTGGAGTGACGTCGCCGCCGCCCGCCTGATACGTGATCCACATCGGCGACGACCAGAGATCGTGGCCGTCCGCCTGCACCGCGTGAACGTAATACCAGTACGTTCCCGACGTCAGCGACTCGGTGAGCGTGATCGACGATTGATTGCTGATCGTCGCGTAGGGCGAGGCAGGAACGCCGCCACCGATCTGGCCGCGCCAGATCTCGAGCGTCGTCACGGCTTCGCTGTTCGGGTCGTACACATTTGCGACGAGCGTCGCGCCGCCCGCGGACGTGAAGATGTCGCCCATCACCCGTGCGCCGTTGCTCGTCTTGAACACGAGCTGCGCATTCGGATCTTCGGACGCGTAGAAGTGCCGCGCGCGATGCGCCGCGAGCAGATTTGCCTTCGTCAGCGACGGCGCGAGGTAGACCGTGCGCGTCGGCAGGGCCATGCCGTAGTTGTTGCAGTGCGAGTCGTGATCGGCGACGGGGCCGAGGTGGAAGCCTTTGTTGAGTGCTTCCTTCCAGCGCGGCGTGTAGTCGCTGGCGCCGACGTTCGCATTTGCGCAATCGGTCGCCGTCGAGAACGCGAGACCGCTGCGCACCGCGATGCCCTGCATGGCGTTGTCGGCGTTCGCGTTGAACGCAAAGTTGTCGAACTCGCCGGTGCCGGGATGATTGAAGATGCCGAGGGCGCCGGCGCTGGAGGGATTGGCGACGGAGGCGGCGTAGAGCGCGAGATAGCCGTAGCGCTTCGGCGTGAAGACGTCGTAGTAGCAGTTCGTACCGGGCGTGCATTCGGGATTCGGTCCGTTGCACGTCGTGCACGTTTCCCATCCGAACAGCTTCGGCGTCTCGATCAGCGTGACGTGGCCCTGATCGCTGTTCGAGCTGACGCCCCACTCCATGCCGTACATGCCGACGAACGAACCGCTCACTGTCGCGCTGTTCGACGCCGCAATGCCGGCCTGATAGCGCGCCTTCACCTTCGCTTCGGTAACCGGCGGATTGTTCGTCGCGATCGCGTCCTGAATCAGATGGTTGTGCTCATTGACGACCCAGAAGTCGAGGCCGGCGGTGTTGCGCGCGTAGTTGTAGACGTCGGCCGGCGCGAACGTGCCGCTGCCGTATGCGTTGCCGGAGTTACAGGCGCCGGTGGGATGTCCGCCGTCGGACCAGTTGGAGTGCGCGTGCGTGGAACCGTAGTAGAAGTTGTACGCGAAGCCCGCTTCGAGCGGCGCGTTCTGCTGCACCTGGCAGCTGGTTGCGTTCGCGCTGATGCGCAGCTCGTTCGACTGCGCGGGCGTGAGCGCCGAGTTGACGATCACATCATCGCTCGACGCCAGCGCTTCTTCGCCGTCAGCTGCTTCGTCGTACGTCGTCATCTCATCTTCGTAACGAACGGAGCGCCGCGTGGGATCGAGCTCCCGATGACGCGCGACGAACGTATAGCGATACGCGCCATCCGGCACGAGCTCCCCGTTCTCATCGCGACCGTCCCACCAGACTTCGGCCATCGCGGCGCCTTCGGAGCCGATGTGCGCGCGGCCGTTGGCGGTGAAGACGCGCGTGCCGTCGGCGACGCGGTCGATGCGCAGTTGCCACCACGCGGGACCGTAGCGCTGCTCGTGCGCGGCGCGTTGATACGAGAGGATCGCGAAGAGGCGCACTGTTCCGAGCTCGCCGGCGTGGCCGGGCGCGAACTGGTAAGCGCTGGATCCGATGAAGGCGATGAATTTGGCATCGCAGTCGTCGTACTCGGGATCGGGGACGGAGGCCAGGAGGGGGCAGACGCAGACCAGGAGAACCGCGACGCGGAGCAGCAGCAGGCGCATGAAAAGTCCTCTCGAAAATCAGTTGCTATTTAGTTGTCTGAGAAAGAGAGCGGGATTGTACCGGAAGATGTTGCTGGTTGCTGGTTGCTAGTTCAAGGTGACTCAGCGCGGACCGGTGATGCTCGCGCTGAGGCACCTGAACCAGCAACCAAGTACAACCTCAAGCTCCCTCAGTGCGAACGGGTGATGCTCGCGCTGAAGCACCTTGAACCAGCAACCAGTAACAACCTCAAAGTTCCTCAGTGCGGACGGGTGATGCTCACGCTGAGTCACCTTGAACCAGCAACCAGCAACCAGCAACAAATCTCAGGGCGCAAGACCGTTCACCATTGCCGTGAACGTCTTCAGGATCTCGTCGTCGAGGTACGGCTCGGGGCGGCCGGTGCGCTCGGAGAGGACGCGATCGCGCAGCATGCCTTCGGCGACACCGAGCATTGCCGATCCGAGAACTTGCGGGTGGACATCGCTGCGGAAGGAGCCGTCCCGGCGACCACGCTCGATGAGCTGGCCGACGGTCTCGTAGAACTGCACGAACCCTTTCGACAGCAGGACTTCGTGCGAGCCGCCGCGCAGGCGCCGCCCTTCGAAGAGGAAGAGGAAGGCGATGTCGTGATCGCGGCCCAGGGCCTGAATCATGAGGGAGAGGATGCGGATGATGGCGTCGCGGCCGTGCACGGCGTCAGCGACGTGCTTCTCGACCGATTCGTTGAGGAAGGTCCACGAGTCGTTGAAGATCGCCTCGAGCAGCCCCGCCTTGCCGCCGAAGTAGCGGATCAGCTGCGATTCCGAGCTCCCCGACTCGCGCGCGATTGCCGCGGTGGACGTCTGCTCGTATCCGTTTCGCGCGAAAAGGGTTTTGCCCGCCATGAGGAGCCGCCCGCGAGAAGTCTGGGTGCTGTCGGCGTCGTGGCTCGTCACGGCGGGCAGCCTATGTCCGAGGGAGGGGGAAGGTCAAGGTAGTGGTGCTACCACGGAGCAGTCGGAGGTACCATCGTGGGATGGAAAACGATCGCGCCAGGAGCAAGCGGCAATCGCGCTTCTTGACGGCCTGTACCAGTTGTGGCGCATAAGGGGACTCGATCGTGACGAAGGACTTTGCCGATTTCCTGGTCTCGCTCAACAAAGAAGGCGTGGCCTATGTCGTGATCGCGACTAGTCCAGAAACAACCATCGCGCCTACTCCATCCCGCTCCAGTGCGGCCACTCGCTCCCGGGATCTTCATGCTTGCGTCTCCGCACGCGTCGTACGACCTCTGCAACTGCGTCCGGAACGCCAAGGCGTGTCAGGAAACCGCTGTCGCGTGAGACCGGAGGAAGCAACGGGCCGATGCGCGACGGTTGCGCGACGGCTTCCCGGAAAGCGGCCGCCCATCCAGCGATCGCTCCCTGCTCCGAGCGAATGCCGCTTTGCGAGTCACGCGCAGAGACAGACAGGCGCTCGAGCAACGCACGGTCGCGATGCAGATGCTCGATCGCATTGGCGGCCGCACCCACATCGCCAATCGGAAACGCCAGCGCGTTCACCCCGTCAAAAAAATCCTCGGCACCGACGAAACGGGAAACGACCGGCACCACGCCGTGCACCATCGCTTCGCGCGGTGCGATCGTCACGCCTTCGTAGTCGGCAAAGTGCACGAGCACGTCGAGTTCCGGATAGACGCGGTCATACAGTTCCGCGGTCGAGAGCCAGCCGTGGAATCGTGCGCGCGGCAGTCGGGCGTGGAGCTCGTCCGCCATCGATCCATCGCCGGCGACATCGAGTGTGAACGGAACGTCGCGACGCTCGAGCTCCGCGGCGAGGAGCGGCAGATCGAGCACGCGCTTCTGCAGCTGTTCAATGCGGCCGACGTATCCGATGCGCAGTGGATCAACGTGTGACTTACGCAGTCTGCCCGGAGGAGCCACGCCGCCCGGAATGCTCACTGTCGGGACGGAAGTGGTCCGTTGCACCTCGCCGAGGATCTGTTCGCCGCTGGCGATGCAGACGTCGACGAACTCCTGATAGCGCCGCAGGTCCGCAAGGTGATGGGGCTCGAAGGCCTGCACCGTGACTGCGAGCCGGAGGCGGTGCCCTTCGAGCTTGAGCGCCGAGGCGACGGGATAGATGTCGAACATCCGCGCCATCAGAACGATGTCGGGGTCTGTCGCGAGAACCACCCGCCGCAGCGATCTCCGTCGGCCATACGTCGTGCCGCTGGTGCCGTCGACATCGACGCCATGGATCATCGGGAACGCTGCACGAAACGCGTCCGGGTCATCGAACCGCGCCCCTTTGGCGAGCGCGAAGACCACGTCGAACCCGCGCGCAGGAAGATGGAGTGCGAGCGACTCCATGATCCGCTCGACACCGCCCTGAAGAGAGTGCGTAGGCGTGCAGATGAGGACGCGGGTCATGGACGTCGATCTTCGCGATCAGAACTGTTCGAAGTGATCGTACGCACGGG
>DASYLL010000343.1:0-4181 GCA_036009605.1 Thermoanaerobaculia bacterium
CGCATGCACCGCCGCGAGCACGTCGTCCGCCGATCCGCCGTCGTGCAAAATCTTCTTCAGCCGCTCTTCACCGAACAGCTCATCACGCGCATTGCGAGCCTCGGGGATCCCATCCGTGTACGCAACGATGCGATCGCCCGATCTCAACTCCGTCGACACGGCAACATATCGCGCATCCGCGAACCGTCCGAGCAACACACCCGCTCCGCCGAGCTCGAGAAACGCGCCGTCGCGCAACAGCAGCGGCGGCGGATGTCCCGCGTTGCAGACCGCGACTTCGCGCAAGGTCATGTCGAACCAGAGATACGTCGCGGTAACGAACGCGCGTCGCACATCGCGACGCAGAATCGCGTTCAACTCGCCGATGAGCGCGGCAGGATCATCCGCGAGCCGCGCCTGCGACGACACGGCGATCTTCAGCATCGACGCGATCAACGCGGCCGGCACACCATGTCCCGCGACATCCGCAACGAGCACGCCCACGCCGTTCTTGTCAGACGCGAGAAAGCTGTACATGTCGCCGCCGACCGACGTCGCCGGCACGTAGCCCGCGTGAACGCGCAGCCCTTCGACATCCGGCATCGAGCGGGGAAGGATCGACTGCTGGATCTCGCGCGCGGTCTGCAGCTCATTGTCGAGCGCGATGCTTTCACGCTCACCGCGCACGAAACCGCGCGTCGCCGCAAACCCGAGCGCCGAAACGAACGCGAGGAAGCCGAACGCCTCGTCGTCGTACTCCCACGGCAGGATGCCGAGGTTGCCGAGATTGTTGTTGAAGGCGAAAAGCATGAAGTTGAACGAGCCGATCATCACCACGCGCAGCTCGAGCGATTTGCGATCCGTGCGCAACAGATTGAACAGAATGTTCAAGCCGCCGATCACGACCAGCACGTTGTTCACGTTCTCCATCGAGCCCGCGTGGCCGCTGACGAGATCGCTGACGATGCCGATCACGGCGAAGACCGCGAACACGATGACCTGCCAGCGCAGCGTGTTCTTCCATCCGTTGCCGATGAGCCGCAGCGGCAACGCCCACGCCGCGATCGGGATCACATACGTGATGAACGCCGTCGTCCAGACGACTACTCGCTCCGTAATCCCGAATGCATACGGCAGCGACGAGTCCGCGATCAGCCGCACGCCATAGAGCAGCGTGAATGCGCCGAACGAACGCATGATCAGCACGTCGCCGCGTCGTCGGATGAGTGACGCTCCAATCGCGATCGCGCCGATCACGATCAGCACGATGCCGAGGAGGATGTCGAAGGCGTCGGTGCGCAGCGGATGCAACGTGGCGCGATCGATCGCATAAGGCAGCGATGCATCCGTCGCGAGATACGCGCTGCCGATCGGGCCGGAGAACTCGACGCGCTTTCCCGCGCTGCCCGCGGGGAGATCGGCGACGTGCAACGTGAGTTGCTCATCCGTGGCCGGATCGTGAAAGGTGTAGATCGGACGGCCGTCGATCGACACCGTCATGTGGCCGGCGAATCCGCGAAACACGATGTGCGAATAGGCAGGGGAGATAGGCACGCGCGAATCGAGTCGCGGCACGTCGCGCTCGGCGGCGCAGGCGCAGCACAACATCGCTGCAAGGACGATGGGAATCAGACGATTCACGCGCGATGCATACGCTACCATCCGCAGCCATGCTCAACTACATCTGGTTCGGCCTGATGGCAGTCGCACTCGTGGTCGCGGCCTTCAACAATACCGCGGGCGAAGTCACCAAAGGCGCCGTCGATTCGGCGAAAACCGCCGTCGAAATCTCCATTGGCCTCATCGGCATCATGACGCTCTGGCTCGGCATGATGCGCATCGCCGAAGCCTCGGGACTCGTGACCCTGCTCGGCCGTCTGCTGCGTCCCGTGCTGCGATGGTTGTTCCCCGACGTCCCGCCCGACCATCCCGCGAACGGCGCGATCGTGCTCGCCACCGCGGCGAACATGCTCGGGCTGAACAACGCCGCGACGCCGTTGAGCATCAAAGCGATGGAGGAGCTGCAGGAGCTCAATCCGCGCAAAGACACGGCCACGAACGCAATGGTCACGTTCATGGCGCTCACGACGTCGGGCGTGCAGCTGATCCCCGCGACGATGATCGGCGTGCTCGTCGCCGCGGGCGCGAAGCAACCGACCGCGATCATCTCAACGTCGTTGATCGCAACCGCGATCGGCACCATCGCCGCGGTCATCGCTGCGAAAGTGCTGCAGCGGTTTTATCCGACGCAGACAGAGCAGACTCCGGCCGAGGTGAGCGAATGATCGACGTGCTCTCGCTGTGGGTTCGTTTGATGCTGGAGTCGATCTCGCTGTGGGCGATTCCGGCGATGCTCGTCGGCATCCCGCTCGTCGGCATGTTTCGCAAGGTGAAGGTCTACGACGTCTTCGTCGAAGGCGCGAAAGAAGGCTTCGACGTGGCGGTGAAGATCATTCCGTTCCTCGTCGGCATCCTCGTCGCGATCGGGATGTTCCGCGGCTCCGGAGCCATGGATTTGCTCACGCGCGGACTGAAGCCGCTGATGGCCGCGACCGGCTTTCCCGCCGAGCTCGTGCCGCTCGCGATTCTGCGCACGTTGACCGGCAGCGGCTCGCTCGCATTCACGACAGACCTGATCAAAACGTACGGCCCCGACTCGCTCATGGCGCGCATGGCCGCTACGATGTACGGCAGCTCGGAGACGACGTTCTACGTGCTCGCGGTGTACTTCGGCGCGGTGAGCATCAAACGCACGCGACATGCAGTTCCGGCGGCGTTGATCGGCGACATCGTGGCCGCGATCGCCACGGTGGCGGTGTGTATGTGGCTGTTCTGAGCGCGCGTGCGCGCGCTGTTGTCGGTTGTCAGTTGTCGGTTCTCTGTGCGTTGTCGTCCAGGCGAAACCGTCTCGGACAACCGAGAACCGACAACCGAGAACCACGCGTCGCGGCGCGTGTCGCGCGCTAATTCTCGAACAGCGGAATCGTCACGCTGACGACCGTGCCGCTGTCTCGCGATTGGATGTGCAATTCTCCTCCGTGCTCCAGGACACGCTCGCGCATCCCTGCGATTCCGACGCCGGACGCCAGCAGCAGCGTGTCCTCCTGGCGGAGGGATTGCGGCATTCCGCGGCCTGTGTCTTCGATCTCCAGATGCAGCCCCGCGGACTGTTGCTCGATACGGATCGCTGCATTTGCGCTTCCGGAATGTCGCTGAGCGTTGGACAGCGCTTCCTGAACGATGCGGAAAAGCGTGGTCGCCAGTTCAATCGGCAACGGCTCGAGCTGCTCGGGCAGGTCGACTGTGACTTTGATTCCGCTGCGCTCTTCGAATCCCTGCGCATACCAGCGCAAAGCGGGGAGGAGTCCTGCTTCCTCGATCATCGGCGGATGAAGCACGTAGGAGAGCGTGCGAATCTCCGCGATGGACAGCTCGGTCAACGCGACGCTTTCCTCGAGCGGCTCGGAGATCGCAGCGTCCGACGCAGCTGGCGAGCGGGCAATCAAGGCCAGATTCATGCGGAGCGCCACGAGGTTTTGCGCGGTGGTGTCGTGCAGTTGCCGGGCGATGCGGCGGCGTTCCTCGTCCTGCGATTGCAGGAGGCGCGCGGAAAGCTGACGAACGGAAACCTCCGCCGCCTTGCGCGCGGAAATGTCGCGCATGAACAAACAGTGGAGGCCGGGAACCACATTGGCGACCGTCGCATACTCGATGTCGCGAACCTCGCCGCTTTTTCGCACGATGGCGAACTCGCCTTGCCGGCTTCGGCTGGACGCCAGGTCGTCCCGAATCGCGATAGCCGCCGCTTTCTTTTCCAGTGGAGTGAAGTCTCCCATGCTCATTGTGACGATCTCTTCACGCGCGTAGCCGAGCAGCGCGGAAGCCGCGGGATTCGCATCCACATAGCGGCCTGTGTCATCGAAGAAAAGGGTTGGGTCGAGCGACCGATCGAAGAGCGCCTGCATCCTTTGCGCGGTCTCTTCGAGTTTCGCTGCAGCCTTCTTGCGTTCCGTGAGATCGCGAATGAATCCCTGCAGAAGAAGTCTCTTGTTCTTGCGGGCGGGAACTCCTGCGGTCTCCACATCGATCGTGCGGCCGTCGAGCGTGATCCACTTCACCTCCATCGGAGGCGCGGTTTTCTCCATCGCCAGGTCTTCGAATCGTTTTCGGGCCGCCTCCAGAGAATCAGGATGACTGAAGTC
>DASYLL010000344.1:0-4118 GCA_036009605.1 Thermoanaerobaculia bacterium
ACACGCGTCGGGCGATACGAGATCGTTTCCCTCCTCCGTCAGGGCGGCATGGGTGAGGTTTACTCGGCCGAAGACAGCCAGATGGGGCGCCGCGTGGCGCTCAAGATCCTGCCGAAACATCGCACGTCCGATCCCGAGCGCGTCGCGAGATTCGTTCGCGAAGTTCGCGCATCCGCAACGCTCAATCATCCTTCGATCGTCGCCGTTCACGATGCCGGTCACGACGGCGATGTTCACTTCCTGGCGATGGAGCTGATCGACGGCGTGCCGCTCTCCGAGTGGATGCGCAAGCGGCACAGCACGGCCAGTCGTGTCGGGTTAATGGCGCAGGTCGCGGATGGGTTGGCAAAAGCGCACGACGCCGGCATCGTTCATCGCGATCTCAAGCCGGACAACATCATGGTGACCGCGGACGGCCGCGCGAAGATCGTCGACTTCGGCATCGCCAAACTGACGGAACGCAGCGGTGAGCGTTCCGCCCTGACCGGCAGCACGACGCCGACATCACGCGTCGGAACCACCGCGTACATGTCGCCCGAACAGATCGAAGGAAAGCCGCTCGATCGACGCACGGACGTCTTCTCGTTCGGTACGGTCCTCTACGAACTGCTCACCGGCACGAGCCCCTTCGCCGCGTCGCAGTACGCGGACACTCTGCACAACGTCGCGCATCACGAGCCGTCGCTCGAACGCATTCCGCTTGCGCTGCGTCGCATCGTGCAACGCTGCCTGCGCAAGGATCCGGCGCGGCGTTACGACTCATTGCGCGACGCCGCGCTCGATCTGCGCGATGCGATCGACGAGCTCGATCCCGCACCGCCCCCGAAGCGCTCGCGCAAGCACGCCTGGATCTCCGCGATCGTGGCGATGCTCACAGTCGCCATCGCCGTCTGGTGGTTCACGCCGAGTCGTCCAGTCGCGGAACCGAAGAGCGACCAGCGCGGCATGGTGATGACGCGTCTCACGAACTCGGGAAAAGTCGTGAGCGCCGCGATCTCGCCCGACGGCAACTACCTCGTACACGCGGAGAACGAAGGCGACGGCCAGGCGCTGTACGTGAAGCAGATCGCCACCGGCACGAGCACGAAGATCGCGAATCGCGCGCCGCGCTACTACTTCAATCTCAGCATTTCGCCCGACAGCAACTACGTGTACTACGTCGCCTCCGAACGCTCCGAGCCCAACATCGGCAATCTCGAACAGCTCTCCCTCCTCGGCGGCCCGCCACGCCGCATCGCCACGGACGTCGAGTTCTGGTACTCGCTTTCGCCCGACGGCACGCGCGTCGTCTTCTGCCGCTTCAGCGCGCTCACGCGTGAATCCGCGATCACGATCGCCGCAATCGACGGCGGCGGCGAGCAGGTCGTCGTGCGCCGGAAGCTGCCCGAGTCCGTCGAGCTTCCGGTGTGGACGCATGATGGAACCGCGATTACGTACATCACCGACAACTCGGAGAAGCGAGACGATGGCGCGTTGCTGCGACTGACGCTCGCGACGGGAAAGACGGATGTCGTGCCGACGCCGAAGTTTCCCGGAGTGGATTCGTACGCGTGGCTTGCGGATGGCAGCGGACTCCTGGCGACCGTGTACGACCGCGAGCAGCCGCCGCAGGTCTGGTTCGTTCCCGCCGGCAACACGGAGGGAGTGAAAGTCACGTCCGAAGTCAGCGCGTATCACGGCGTTCGGCCGACCGCGGACTCGCACTCGTTCACCGCGGTGCGCGACGTGACGGATGCGAACATCTATCTGCACAACCTCGAGGACGGAAAACAGCGTGCCCTCACCTCGGGGTTCGGCAACTGGGTGGGCGGCAACGGCGTGAAGTGGCTCAACGAAAATGAAGTCCTGTTCAGCTCGCAGGAGAACGGGACCGGCACCTTCTACGCGGTCGACGTGCACGGCGGGACGCCTCGGCGCCTGAATCGCAATCTCCCGATGTGGAACCTCGTGGTCTCGCCCGATCGCTCGCGCATTGCGTTCGTTTCCGACAAGACGGACGCGAACGAGATCTGGATCGCGGACGCGAACGGTGCGAACCCGCGACAGCTCACGCATCATGGCAACGCGCGCTGGCCGTCGTTCACGCCCGACAACAAGTCGATCGTCTATCAGCGCTACGGAGAATTGCAGCACACGTTCCGCGTGCCGATCGACGGCGGCGAGCCCGTTCGCGTCAGCGAGCGGCCGACGAACCGGCCGAGTGTTTCGCCTGATGGGAAGTGGATCCTCTGCCGTCTGCGCTCGCCGTCGTCGGGCACAACGCCGGGCACGCCGCTGTGGCGTACCGCGATCGTTCCGCTCGATGGCAAGGGCGCGCCTCGCTACTTCGCCATGCCGACCTCCGGCGGCCCGCCGGCGATGCAGTGGCATCCGCGCGGAGGCTCGTTCCTCCTGGTCGACTACGTCGGCGGCGTCGCGAACATCTGGCAGCAGGATCTCGACGGCAGTGCACCGCGGCAGATCACGAAGTTCGAATCAGGAGAGATTTTCTCGTTCGATCTCGCACCGGATGGAAAGCGGATGGTCATCACGCGCGCATGGTCGACGCGAGATGCGGTGCTGATCCGCAATTTCAGGTAGCGGTTGCGGTCGGCGCGAGCGCGTCGACCCGCACGAGCCGCAATCGAATCGTGCCGATGAGAATCTCGTCGCCTGGTGCGATCTGCACGGCCTCCGTCACGGCACGCGTGCCGAGGAACGTGCCGTTCTTGCTGCCGAGATCTTCGAGCGTGATGGTCGTGCCGGTGACGGTGAGGCGTGCGTGATGGCGTGACACGTCGGGCGAGTGGATGACGATCGTGTCGCGCGGATCGCGGCCGATGCCGTTCTCGCCGCTGCGCAGCGGGATCTCTTCGTCGCCAATGAGGATGGAGAAGCGCGCGGTGTCTTCGAGGATGCCGGCCGCGACGAACGCGTAGCCGACGCGATGCACGGTGCGCACGATGGCGTGATCGCGATCGTCGAGCGTCGTGCGGATCTCGGAAATCAGCCCGTGCAGGTTGCCCGGCTCGACGACGACGTCGGGCCAGAGGCGTTGATAGAGCGTGTCGCGCGGGACCGGATTCGGACGCGCGCCGATGAGCAGCTCGAGCAGCAGAAATGCCTTCGGCGAAAGCTGCAGCGATTCGCCATCGCGGCGCAGCTCGCGGCGTTGTGCGTCGAACGTGAACGCTCCGAAGCGAAGCGGCATGTGCGCAGTATCCAGCATTTCCCAAGGGTTCTCACAGGTCTCGTGAGGCCTTCGAAGAGCAATTTGCTGGTGTGTATGCGTTGGTCGTTTTCGGGATGCTGCTCCTCGGCGATTTGATGGGTCCGCAGGCTGCAGCGTGGTACTCGCAGCTGCTCGCGGATGGCGGTTACGGACGCCTGCCGCGCGAGCGTGCGGCGTTTTTGATTCGCGAGTCGGATGGGACGCTGACGCTGCAACCGTGGGATGGCGGCGGATTCCGTCACGCGAGTTTTCGCGGGCGTGTTCCCGAGCGGACGCTGGCGGTGTTGCACACGCATCCGCGCGGCGAGGAGCGGCCGTCGCAACACGATCGCGATGAAGCGCGGCGCTTGCGGATGCCGGTCATCGTGATCACGCCGGGGGCGGTGGTGGCGGCGATGCCGGATGGGAGTGACCTGACACTGGAACGCCGCCGTCCTGCCGGCTGAGCGCGTGGTGCCGCGGGACGGTTTCCTGCGGAAAGCACCAGTGAATCGTGGCGAAGGCGCCGCGCGCTCAGCCGGCCGGGCCGGCGGGGAAGTTTGGAGTGCGGCAGCCGCAGCTGCCGCTTTTGTATGTTAGCTGTCCGCGCTGTGGCATACAAAAGCGGCAGCTGCGGGAGGCCGTCTCAAAACACTGCGGAGCTGGTTTGAAACGATTTCTGGGGAAGTGAGCGGAGTGGAGTGAAGGATCTAGTTCGCCGAACAACCGGTCGACGGCCAACCCGCGACTAACCCGAATGCGCCTTACGCGGGCGCGGGTGCGAGCGCGGAGATGTAAAAGGCGATCAGTTGCCTGAGGTTGATGGCCGTGCAGATCATGCTCCACTGCGCTCCGACCTTCTCTTTGCCGCGGAACGTCCACCGAGAGAACCCATCGTTGCCTTTGATCTGCCCAAATAGCCGCTCGA
>DASYLL010000345.1:0-5982 GCA_036009605.1 Thermoanaerobaculia bacterium
ATGTGCGTCTCGCGATCGATCTGCTTCGACGTCGTGCCTGAACAGACCAGCCCATGGAAGCCCGAACAGGCGCCGCATGCGATCGTCACGAAGAGAAACGGGAAGAGCAGTCCCGTCGCTTTGCCGCTGTTGAATCCTTTGTACGCTTCCTGCTGGATCTCGTAGCCGCCGAAGAAGATGCCGATCACACCCAATGCGAGGGCCACGTAAAGAATGAAGCCGCCGAGGTAGCCGCGCGGTTGCAGCAGCGACCAGACCGGGACCATCGAGGCGACGCAGCAGTACGCGAGAATCAGCACCGCCCACCACTTCGCGTCGAGGACGAAGAGCGTCGAGTACTTCGTCCCGAGCCACACCGTCGCGAACGTCGCGGGCACGAAGATGATCGTGAGCAGCCACAGCGGCGGATTGAGGAAACGCTGCACGAATCCCATCAACACGGCGAGCAATAGATAGAAGATGCTCGCCGCGGCGACCGCGCCGCCGGGATGAAACGCCGTCGCCGCGCCTTCCAGTTCCTGAGTGCCGGTGACGAAGCTCGACGCCGTGATGTCGACGAACGCGACGATCACGTAGACGAGCGCGAGCCAGATGAACGCCATCATGGCAATGCCGGCTTTCGATCCGAGGTGCTCGCGTGTGATGTCTGCGATCGAGCGCGCGCCGTGGCGCACACTCGCGGCGAGCGCCATGAAGTCATGCACCGCGCCGATGAGCACGACGCCGAGGCCGATCCAGAGCAGACAGGGCAACCAGCCCCACTCCTGCACCGCGATGATCGGTCCCGCGATCGGCCCCGCCGCGGCAATCGCCGCGAAGTGCTGGCCGAACAGATAAAACGGTTTGGTCGGGACGTAGTCGACGCCGTCTTTCTTCTCGTGCGCCGGCGTCGTCGCGGCGGCATCGATCCCCATCAGCCGCGAGATCCAGCCGCCGTACCAGCGGTACGCGAGCACAATGAGGGCGAGGAAAACGACCGCGATCAAACCAAGTTGCATGCCCGGGATTCTACCCGGCCGGCACGGCCGGCAGCGCTAGTTGCTCCGCTGGGGCACGTACGGCTGCCAAGTGGTTCAACTTGCTCCGCGCAGGCTCATGGGACATTCAAACTGAAACGTGGAGTCGAAAAGCCGCTACCTTCAAAGAGTGCCGGCTACGGCAGCAGATCCTGATACTCCGGGTGCCGTTTGATGTACGCCGCGACGTAACTGCATTGCGGGACGACGGTCAGCTTCTTTTCGCGCGCGTGATCGAGTCCGTACTTCACGATCTCTCCCGCGATTCCGCGTCCCGCCAGCGCCTCGGGCACGTCGGTATGCGTGAACACGATGCGGTTCGGTTCTTCGAGATCGTACGCGGCGGCCGCCACATGACCGTCGACGGTGGTCTCGAACTGCGATTTCTCTTTGTTGTTGCGGATGTCCAACGTCATGAATGCTCCTGCTGCAAACGCAGCGCCTCGTCGAGCATCGCGCGGGGATGGTCCTCATCGACAGCGATGCCGAGGTGTCGAAGAGCGGCGGCCAGTGTCTCACGCACGCGGGCTTCGTCGAGTGTGGGCAATGGCAATGATCCATCGCGTTTGCCGAGCTTCGAGCCGTCGGGATTCGTGACGAGCGGAATGTGCGCGTACTGCGGCGTTGCGTACCCGAGCGCGCGTTGCAATGCGATCTGTCGCGCGGTCGAGTCGAGGAGATCGACGCCGCGCACGACTTGCGTGATGCCCTGTTCCGCGTCATCGACGATGACGGCGAGTTGATACGCGAAGAGACCGTCCGCGCGTCGCACGACGAAGTCGCCCGTTTGTCGCGCGACGTGTTCTTCGATGCGACCGCGGATGCGATCTTCGAATGCAATCACTTCATCGGGCGCGCGAAAGCGAATCGCACGCGCCGCTTTTCCGTCCGGCAAGCCGTTGCGGCACGTTCCCGGATACACCGCCTCGGCACCATGGGGGGCAGACGCGGCGCGTTGCAGATCGGCACGCGAGCACGCGCAGTCGTACACGAGACCCGCGGCGCGCAAGCGATCGAGCGCGGCTTCATAAAGTGCGGTGCGTTGTGATTGCCACACGACCTCGCCATCCCACTCGAGCCCGTATCGCTGCAGCGCCGCGAGGATCTCCTCCGCCGAGCCAGGCACGACGCGCTGCGTGTCGATGTCTTCGATGCGCACGAGCCAGCGGCCGTTCTCCGCACGCGCGAACAGCCATGACGCCACCGCCGCCGTGAGGCTGCCGAGGTGGAGGGAGCCGGTGGGCGATGGGGCAAAGCGACCTGAGCGGGTTTTTTGTAAGATGCGCAATCATGAAACATCTTGCTGTTGCCGCGCTCCTCCTTCTTCTGGTGACGATCCCTGTCCCCGCGCAGGATGCGCAACCCGCCGCGCCCGGCCCCGATCCGAAGATCGAAATGGCCGCGAATGATCTTCACGCCGTCGCGCGCATCGTCGCGCTTGCCGAAAATCTCGAACGCGAGCGGCCGTTGTTGCTGGCGATCCTCGACAGCGACATCCGCGAGTTCCGCGAGCCGCGTGAGGACGGCACGTTCCGCTGGGCTTCGCTGCAACGCGAAGAAGGCGGACGCGTGAGCGACGAGAAGACGATCGAGCACGTGTACACGCAGAAAGAGCTGCGCTACGTGACGGTCACGGCCCCCAACGGCTATCGCATCGAAGTCACGGCGCCGAAAAAACGCAGCACGTTCTCGGCGAACAATCGCGTGTACGTGCGCAACGTGATCGTCGAGTCGACCGGCTTCGACGGCAAGATCACGAATCAGACCGTTCCGCTCGAGCGGTGGGTGAATCCGGGCGACTCCACCAGCGAACCGCTCCCGGAGATTGGCAAGTCGGTGAAGATCACCGCCGAGCTGGGCGTCGAGAGCGGAGAGAAGCAGGCCGTCGCGACGGTGACGCTCGTGCAGGCCAAGCTCGTCGACGATCCGACCAGCCCCTACTTCCCCGCCGTCAAGCGCCTTCTCCAACTCCGCGAGCTCGTCGCCGCGAAGGACATCAACCGCGGCGCGCTCAAGAGCGCGAGCGACGAAGCGCTGCTCTCCCTCCCCGGCGAGCTCACGAAACGCACCGCCGAGATGGAAGAGACCGCGCGCGTGCGCAAGCAGATGGCGGAGTCGGGCACGACCACGGGAAGCATCGCCATCGGCGACGCAACGCCGGACGTCGTGAAAGAGCTGAACGAGATCGCGCGGCTGATGGTCGGAACGGTCGATGATCAGACCCAGGGGCGGGAGCGGATGCGGGTGTTGATTGAGACGTTGACGCCGAAGGTGGTCGCGCCGTAGCCCCAAAACCCTGGTCTCAGAGTCGCATAGTCGCAGAGTCTCAGAGGAGAACCGCAGAACGAGTCACCCTCTCTGAGACTCTGAGACTATGCGACTCTGAGATTAAGGGTTTCCCACCCCCCAGATCTCCCTCGCATACTCCCCCACCGTTCGATCCGCGGAGAACCATCCGCTGCGCGCGGTGTTCAGAATCGACATGCGCGCCCAGTCATCCGGGCGCGTCCAGGCCGTCGCGGCGAGTTGCTGCGCTTCGACGTACGACGCGTAGTCCGCGCAGTGAAAGTAGCGGTCGTTCTTCGTGAGGATATCGACGATGGGCTGGAAGATGCCGCCGCTCATGGACTTGATGCGATCGATCACCGCGGACAGCTCGGGGTTCGCGCGGATCATCGCTGTTGCGTCGTAGCCGGTCGTGCGCAGCGCTTCGAGGTCGGCGATGGTGTTGCCGAAGGTGAACATGTTCTCCGCGCCGACCTGCTCGCGGATCTCGATGTTTGCGCCGTCGAGCGTGCCGATGATGATGCCGCCGTTCAGCACCGCTTTCATGCAGCCCGTCCCTGATGCTTCAGTGCCGGCGGTCGAGATCTGCTCCGACAGCTCCGTCGCGGGAAAGAGCATCTCGGCCGCGGAGACGTCGTAGTTCCAGACGAAGACGACATTGAGCCGCTGCGCGACCAACGGATTCGCGCGCACGAGCGCAGCAACGTCGTGAATGAGCTTGATGATCAGTTTGGCGATGAAGTAGCTCGGCGCAGCCTTGCCGCCGAAGATCACCGTGCGCGGTGCAGCATCCTGCCCGCCGATCAGACGGTGATAGAGCGTGAGCACGTGCAGCACGTTGAGCAGCTGGCGTTTGTATTCGTGCAGCCGCTTGATCTGGATGTCGAACAGCGACTCCGGCTCGACATCGACGAAACGGCGTCGCAGCCATTTCGCAACGTGCTCCTTGCGCACGAGCTTCACCTTCATCCAGCGCTCGCGGAAGGCCGCATCATCCGCGCACGGTTCGAGCTCGCGCAGGAGATCGAGATTGCCCGGCCACTTGTCACCGATCGCTTCATGAATGAGCGACGTCAGCTCGGGATTCGACTGCACGAGCCAGCGTCGCGGCGTGATGCCGTTCGTCTTGTTGTTGAATTTCTTCGGGAAGAGACGATGGAGCTCGGGGAAGATTTTCGATTTCAGCAGTTCCGAGTGCAGCCGCGCCACGCCGTTGACCGAATGCGATCCGACGATGGCGAGATTTGCCATCCGCACGCGCTGCCCTTCGTCATCGATGATCGAGACTTTCGCGATTTGCTCCGGCGCCAGGGTCGCGCGAAATCTGCGATCGATTTCTTCGATGATCTGCAGATGCCGCGGCAGCAACCGCCCCATCAGTTCCTTCGACCAAGTCTCCATCGCCTCGGGCAACACCGTGTGATTCGTGTACGCAAACACGTGCTCACACAACCACCACGCGCGATCCCATTCCAGCGCTTCCTCGTCGACGAGCACGCGCATCAGCTCCGGGATGGCGATCGCGGGATGCGTGTCGTTGAGCTGGATCGCGACCTTGTCGGCCAACAGGTCCCAATCGGATCCGTGCGTCTTGCGGAAGCGGCGCAGGATGTCCTGGATCGTCGCGGAGGTGAAGAAGTACTGCTGCTTGAGCCGCAGCTCGCGGCCCGCGTATTTCTCGTCCGAGGGGTAGAGAACTTTGGAGATGTTCTCGCTGACGTTCTTGTCTTCGACCGCTTCGACATATTCGCCGGCGTTGAACTTATCGAGATCGAATTCGCGACTCGACTTCGCTTCCCACAAACGCAGCGTGTTGACGACGTCGTTGCGATAGCCCGGCACGCCCATGTCGTACGCCATCGCGTAGATCTCGTGCGCGTTCGTCCAGCGCATGCGCGAGCGACCCTGCTCGTCGGTGTAGCTGTCGACGCGGCCGTAGAACCGCACCGGAAAACAGACGTCGGGATGCGCGACCTCCCACGGATTGCCGTAGCGCAACCAGTTGTCGGGCGCTTCGAGCTGATAGCCGTCGACGATGCGCTGTCGAAAGATGCCGTATTGATAGCGAATGCCGTAGCCGTAGAACGGCAGTCCGAGCGTCGCCGCGGAATCGAGAAAACAGGCGGCGAGACGTCCCAGTCCGCCGTTGCCGAGACCTGCATCGCTTTCGCGTTCGGCGAGATCTTCGAAGTCGTAGCCGATGCGCCGCATCGCTTCCGCGTATTGCGGCTCGGCGCCGAGATTGGCGACGTTGTTCGTGAGCAGACGGCCGAGGAGGAACTCGAGGGAGAGGTAGTAGACGCGTTTGACGCGCTCGCGGTAATAGCGGTCCTGCGTCGGAAACCAGCGATCGGTCAGACGATCGCGCGCCGCGTATGCGACGCCCTGAAAGACGTTTTCTTCGGTCGCGTTGAACTCGTCGCGAGCGACCGAGTACATCATTCGATACGCGAACGCATCGAGAATCGAGTCGGGATCGAGCCCGCCGGGTTTCGGTTTCGGGATCTTGCGATCGGTCACGAACGACGATCGTAATGCAATGTCATCCCGAGCGTGAGACCGGCAGGGGACTGCCGTTGAAGAGGTGATGAACCGTATGCTGTGTTGAGCGGTGCCCGCAGACGAGGCCGTCGAAGCAGTGGTGCGCGGTAAGAGCCCGTTCCCGAGCGTGGTCCCGGAA
>DASYLL010000346.1:0-4910 GCA_036009605.1 Thermoanaerobaculia bacterium
AGTCGCAGAGTCGCAGAGTCTCAGAGTCTCAGAGTCTCAGAGAGGTCGTCGCCGAATACCCTCTAAGACTCTAAGACTCTAAGACTCTACAACTCTAGACTCCAGGACTCTAAGACTCCCCCGCCCCCTCCTCCGCCCCCAACCACCGCCCCACCGCCCACTGCAACTGCTCCGTCTGCACCGGCTTGCGCAGTACGGCGCGTACGAGGATCGGGAAGCGTTCTTCGATCTGGCCGTGCGGGATCTGTTCGACGGATGCGCCGGTGAGGACGATGACGGCGGGGAGTTCTTTCAGCGTTCGCGAGGTGGGATCGGCGTGCAGGGCTTGCAGGGAGTCGAGGAAGTCGATGCCGGTCATGTACGGCATCATCACGTCGAGGACCACGACGTCGTAATGCCGCTGCTTGATGTAGTGGAAGGCGTCGGCTCCGTCGCGTGCGCTGTCGACTTCGAGGAGGAAATGCTCCCGCAGGTACTCGATGAGAAGGTGACGAACGAAATCATCGTCTTCGACAATCAGCACGTGGCGCGACGGCATGGCTCATAGCAAAGAAGCACAAACCCGGCCAGCCGCACTCGGCGTTCTACGCCCGTACAGCTGCGATGAATCGGCTCAACTTTGCGGAATCGAGATGGCCTTCGCTGCGTACGCCGCTGCAGATATCGACGCCCGTGGCGCCAGTAATGGCGAGCGCTTCCGCGACGTTTTCGGGGCGCAGGCCGCCTGCGAGAAAGACGGGAACGCCGGCATCGGAACAAATTCTTCGGCTGATGGTCCAATCGTGAACACGTCCGGTGCCGCCGAGCTCTTTCACGCGTAGCGCGGGATTGCCGGAATCGAGGAGCAGCGCGTCGACATCGCGTGCCGCGGCCATCGCTTCGTCGTAGGACGCCTCGCCGGTGACGTGGATGACCTGCACGAGTCGGATGCCGGGAAGTGCTTTGCGCAAACGCGCGTGACTGCCGGGCGGGAGTGCGTCGCAGAGTTGCATCGCCGTCGTGCGGAGGCGTTGGTGCTGCGCGATGATCGCGTCGGCATCGCACAAGGATGTGAGCAGGAACGTTTGCGCGCTCACTGAGGATGCGATCGACGCGATGAGGTCTTCGGCGATCACGCCGGGGCCGCTCGGCATTGCTGACACGAGGCCGAGGATGTCGGCTCCGGAGTCGATGGCGAGACGGGCTTCGTCGTGGGAGCTGATGCAGCAGATTTTGATTTCGGTGCTCTTCACCAGCTCATGCGCTCCCGCAGCGATGTGATGTGCGCGACGTGATGACGGCTGTGCCATTCGTACATCGCGACGAGCCAGTCGAGCGTGAGGATGCCGCTGTGCTCGGGATGGCGGAGCGTGCGGCGGAAGTCGTCGTCTGCGAGAGACCGCAGGAGTGTGACCCAGCGCGCGTGCAGTGATTCAAGCAGCGTGAGCGAGACCTCGATCGGCGTGTCGCGCGAGTCGGCCAGTCCCGCCCAGAGCGCTTCGTCGTACGGGCGGATCAGCGGATCGTCTTCGGTCAGCGCGAGCTTGAGTCGCGTGTACGCGTTGAGGTGACTGTCGGGAACGTGATGGACGACCTGGCGCACGGTCCATCCGCCGTCGCGATACGGCGTGTCGAGTTGTTCCTCGCTGAGGCCGGCGACGGCTTCGCGCATCCGCGATGGAGCGGCGGCGATGGTGTCGATCATCGCGCGCCGCTCGTCGGGATTCAGGAGATCGCGTCGTTCGAAAGTTCCGATCGGATAGCGCAGGTCGGTCATGCCGCCTAGTCTAACGCCCCGCCAATGACGGCATCGTTTCCGGCAGGCGATCGAAGAGGTTGAAAAACGAAAGCACTTCCACGGGCGTTCCGCCGTGCACTTTGACCGCGCCGCCGGCCATCAACTCCGCGAGCTTTTTGTTGAACTGGTAGTCCTTGCCGGCGACGTCCGCGTGAATCAGTGCGGACTCCGCGGCTTTGTCCATCTCGATAGAGAGCTGCGAGATCGCGTTCACGTCTTTGCGCTCGGAGCCGGTCGAGATCAGCTCCGCGACGCCGCGCCGCACGCGCAGCACGTAGCCTTCCGGTTTCTGATTGGACGCCGCGGGCGCGAAGTAGAACCCGAGCGAGCGATGCACGTTGTTCGCGATCGTCCCTCCGCTTTGAGACGCAGGGACCACTGGCTCACCCACGTTTCGTACGGCAGCGCATCGACGATGCCGGGCGACGTGAGACCGCCGGCGACCGCGGACGTGTCCGCGCGCGGAAAGATGTTGCGCAGCTCGTTCGCGGCGGTGAGATACCAGCTGCGCCAGTTCGGATTCGTCTGCGGCGTGGCGAGCTCCATGAATGCCTTGGCCTTCGCCTCGCGCGCGGGTTGATTCTGCGGATCGCGCGTGACGAGCAGAGTCGCAAGCTCGGCCGACCATTGATACTCCTTGCGAGAGAAGGCCTTGTTCGCTTCGTCGAGCACTTTCGCGGGGCCGCCCATCATGTCGACGACGCGCGTTGCGTAAGGCTGCGGCGGCGTCGGCGCGAGGCCGACGGGATCGGCCTGGTACCAGCCGAGGTAGCCGAAGTAGAGCTCGCGGACGGCCTGGGGGACGGAGCCGTAGAAGAAGCGGAGATAGTCGCGCGGATCGGTAACGTCGTTGCCTTTCGCGGTCTCGATCGTCGAGAGATCTTCGATCAGGTACTGCGGCATCGCGATCCGTTCGGGCAGCTGTTCCATCGTGTAGCCCTTGTTCATCAGGCGCACCGATTGATCGTGCGTGTACTGGATGGCGTCGCGGAAGTGCAGCAGCAGTTTCTGGATGTTCTGTGCGCCGCAGAGCGGTGTGCCGTGGCTCGGCAGCATGCACCACGAGTCGTACGTGCGCAGCTTGTCGACGCTGCGGTACCACGTCGCCGGGCTGCGATAGCTCGTGCCGCGGAGACTGTAGAGATTAGGGAACGACGGCCCCTGAATCACTTCCGCGGATTGCAGCAGGCCGGCTTTGCCGCTGCCGCCGTTCTGCGCGTCGGGGATGAAGACCGCGAGCTCGTCGTCGGTCTCGCTCGGCACGTAGAACAGCTCCATGTTCACGCCCGCGGCTTTGAGCTGCATCGAATTCGAGAACGTGCGCGACGGCATCACGAAATCGGACGTTCCTTCTTCGACTTTCAGGCCGATGCCGTTCGTGATGCGCCAGTTTTCGGGGATGAAGCTGCCGTACATGTAGCCGGAGCGCGAGTTGATGATCGTGCCGATGACGGTGGCGGTGTTGTTGACGCCCTGGACGATCTTCTCCTGGCCGAGGATCGCAACGCAGTCGCGCGCGTCGGCGTCGAGCGGGGCGTCGCTGCCCGCGTTGGTCGAAAGCTCTTCATCACACGCGGGGAATCTGGACTCGCGCAGGAAGCGCTTCACGCCGCCGATGTGATCGATGTGATTGTGCGTGTAGATGATCGCGCGGATCGGCAGCGGGCCTTCGGGGAAGATCTTCTTCGCGCGAAACTCTTTCAGCGCTTCGTCGACGGAGGTGACGTCGCCGAGCGTGTCGATGATGACGATCTCTTTGGTCGGGCCGACGATGGCGATCGTGTTCGCGAGGTTGTATCCGACGGCGCTGTAGGCGGAGTAGGTGAGTCCTTTGGGCCGGTATTTCGCGAGCGGCGCGTCGGTCTGGACGTCCCATACCTGCGCGGGCGAGAACCAGTTCTTGTGCTGGACGAGTTGCGGATTCGCCGGCGGCGGCGAGCCGGGGCGGTCTTGTGCGAAGAGCGGCGTGGAAAGCAGAAGCAGGGCAGTCGCGAGGACACGGGACATGGCCACCTCTTTCATTTCGATCTGTCGCGGGAGAGTTGCGGTGAGATGGAAATGATATGTGGATGGAAGGGTGGCTCGCAAGTTCAGAGTGCGGCAGCCGCAGCTGCCGCACTCTGAATGTCAGTTACTGCTTCACGATCCCCGTGTACGTCTCCGGCCGGCGATCGCGGAAAAACTGCCAGGTGTTGCGCACTTCGCGGATCTTGTCGAAGTCGAGCTCCGCGGTCACGAGCGCGTCCTTGTCGCGATCGGCTATCGCGAGGAACTGGCCGCGCGGATCGCAGAAGTAGCTCTGTCCGTAGAACTCACCGATGTTCCACGGCGCTTCAAATCCGACGCGGTTGATGGCTCCGACGAAGTATCCATTGGCAACGGCGTGTGCGGGCTGTTCGAGCTTCCAGAGATACTCGGACAGACCGGCAACGGTGGCCGAGGGATTGAAGACGATCTCGGCGCCGGCGAGGCCGAGCTCGCGCGCGCCTTCGGGGAAGTGGCGGTCGTAGCAGATGTAGACGCCGACCTTGCCGTACTGCGTGTCGAAGACGGGGTAGACCATGTTGCCGGGACGGAAGTAGAACTTCTCCCAGAAGCCGGGCGCGACGTGGGGAATGTGATTCTTGCGGTACTTGCCGAGGTAGGTGCCGTCGGCGTCGATGACGGCGGCGGTGTTGTAGTAGACGCCGGCCGACTCCTCTTCATAGATGGGGACGACGATCACCATCTTGTACTTTGCGGCGTACTCCTGCATGAGCTTCGTCGTGTATCCGTCGGGGATTTTCTCGACGGTGTCGTACCAGCGCGTGTTCTGCTCGGCGCAGAAGTACGGACCGGTGAAGATCTCCTGCATGCAGAGCATCTGCACGCCTTCGCGTCCCGCCTGATCGATGTACTGCAGCGTTCGCTCGATCTGCGCGTTGCGGATGGTCTCGAGCGAATCCGAAACATCGGCGGCGAGTGCGGTTTGAATGAGGCCGGCTTTCACGATTCTGGACATGCGTTACGATCTCCTCCGGACGTTGGATGGTTGCGCATTATCCAACTTTTGCCCTCCTTGTCCGTATAGCTGAATAAGGATGACTGCCACGGGGTCCGTCCCGGCGGGAACACGCGTCGGGCGATACGAGAT
>DASYLL010000347.1:0-1972 GCA_036009605.1 Thermoanaerobaculia bacterium
CATAGAAGCGCGCGATCTCGACGTCCCCGTGCGGCGATGGCGCGCGACGGAGCTGCGCGAACGCGATCAACACGCCGTCGTCTTCGCCGAGGAGCGTCACGCTGCCGGCCTTTTCGATCTCAGCTCGTTGTTGCGATTCGCCGTAGGTTTTGCCGACGTAGTCTTCGAGATCATCCGGATCGTTGTGCGCCGCGAACGTCGCGCGAAACGTGCGCTCGCCGAGCTCCGCGAGCGCGGCAGCATCGGCAGCGGTTGCGTGTCGGATGCGGAACATCGTCATTCCTTCTTCAACATCTTGTCGATTTCGAGAAGCCGTTCGCGCAACGGTCCGAGTGCCATCTCGCGCGTCCGCGTCGCCTCTGCTGTCCGCGACGCACGGATGCGTCGACGATACGAGTACACGACGATGGTCACGAAGAAGAAGATCGTGACGCAACCGATCAGAACCAGCTGCGGCAGGTTCTGCGGCGCACCGTCGGCGACGTTGCGCGTGGCGAAGATCGCGAACGCGGCGAACAGCGGAAGCGCGATCCCGCATCCGGCGAGCGGCGGAATGAGAATCTCAGCCGAAGTGGGCGCGGCAGCGCGGTCGATGTGCTTGCTCCAGTCGGCGATGCGCGCATGGAGCGCGTTGCGTTCGGTCTCGAGTGCGCGGCGCTCCGCGTCGGAAAGCATCGCCGCTAGTGTGCGCTTAGTGCGCGCCGACCGGCATGTCCAGTCTGCGATACCGCTTCGTGCCCGGCAGACAGGTCTTGTGCGTCACGTGATGCAGGTACTCATCACGGAACTTCCGCACGGACGAGATCACCGGGCCGATCGCCGCGTCGCCGAGGGCGCAGAGCGATTTGCCGCCGATGTTGTCGGACATGTCGAGGAGGAGATCGGCGTCCTGCTGGCGGCCATCTCCCCGTTCGAGGCGGTCGAGGATCGATTCCATCCAGTTCGTGCCTTCGCGGCACGGCGTGCACTGGCCGCACGATTCGTGGGCGAAGAATTTCGAGAGGCGCCAGACCGCGTCGACGATGCAGACGGTTTCGTCGAGCACGATGATGCCGGCGGAGCCGAGCATCGAGCCCGCTTTCATCACGGCGTCGAAGTTCAATGGCAGGTCGATCTCATCCGGCTTGAGCATCGGGGCCGATGCGCCGCCGGGGATCACGGCTTTCAGTTTGTTGTCGCCGGTGATGCCGCCGCAATGGTCGTAAATCAGCTCTTTGAGATTCACGCCCATCGGGAACTCGTACACGCCCGGCTTCTTCACTTTGCCGGAGACGCAGTAGAGCTTCGGGCCGGTGTTCTTCGGCGTGCCGAACGACTTGAACCACTCCGGACCGTTCTTCACGATCAGCGGCACGCACGCCAGCGTCTCGACGTTGTTGACGACGGTCGGTCCGCCGAACACGCCGACGACCGCGGGGAACGGCGGTTTCACGCGCGGCTGTCCGCGATGACCTTCGACCGATTCAATGAGTCCCGTCTCTTCGCCGCAGATGTACGCGCCGGCGCCGCGATGCACGGTGATGTCGAAGTCGAAACCGCTGCCGAACACGTTCTTGCCGAGGAAGCCTTTGGCGCGGGCTTCTTCGATTGCTTTCACGAGGACGGTCGAGCCGTAGTGGAACTCGCCGCGGATGTAGATGTACGCCATCGGGCACGAGCCGATCGCATAGGCCGAGATGATCATCCCCTCGAGCAGAAGATGCGGATCTTTCTCGATGATGACGCGGTCCTTGAACGTGCCCGGCTCCGCCTCGTCGGCGTTGCAGAGCAGGTACGTCGGACGCGGTGCATTGCGTGGCACGAACGACCACTTCATCCCGGTCGGAAAGCCCGCGCCGCCGCGTCCGCGGAGCTCGGAATCCTTCACGAGCTGGATGACCTCTTCCCACTTCATCCCCAGCGCGGTCCTGGCAGCTTCATAGCCGCCGCCGGCGAGATAGGTCTCGATCGAGGTCGAGTCGGGCTTGTCGAT
>DASYLL010000348.1:0-3247 GCA_036009605.1 Thermoanaerobaculia bacterium
GCCGCTTTCGTATGCCACAGGGCGTGCACGAACATACAAAAGCGGCAGCTGTGGCTGCCGCACTCCAAACCATGAAAATCGCATTGCACGGGTACGGAAAAATGGGCAAGGCCGTCGAGCGCGTCGCGATCGAGGCGGGTCACGAGATCGTCGCGGCTGCGGATGCCGAGGTGTTGATCGACTTTTCACATGCCGAGGTTTTGGATCGGGCTTTGGATGTGGCGAGCGAGCACAAACTCGATCTGGTGATTGGAACCACAGGCTGGAACGATCGCATCGACGATGTGCGCGCGCGCGTCGAAAGCGCGGGAATCGGATGCGTGTACGCGTCGAATTTTTCTCCGGGTGCGAATGTGACGTTCGCGCTCGCGCGCCGCGCGGGTGAGTTGTTCGCGCGCTTCCCGCAATACGATGCGGGCATGCAGGAGCGGCATCACGCACAGAAGAAAGACGCGCCGAGCGGCACCGCGCTGAAGATCGCGGCGGAAGTGCGCGAAGGCAGCAACGGAAAATTCGATCCGCCGATCGCGGCGTCGCGCGTCGGCGCGGAGTTCGGATTCCACACGCTGTTTTTTGATTCGCCGGACGACGTGGTCGAGATCTCGCATCGTGCTCGCGGACGTGAGGGATTCGCGCGCGGCGCGGTGCTCGCGGCGGAGCTCGTACGCGGGCGCAAGGGTCTCCTCAGATTCGATCAGTTGCTGGAGTGATTGCATGTTTCGTGGACTCGGCACCGCCCTCATCACGCCGTTCAAAACGGATGGCTCGCTCGACGAAAGCGCGCTGCAGCGCTTCGTCGACTGGCAGATCACCGAAGGGGTGAACTTCCTCGTGCCCTGCGGGACGACGGGCGAGAACCCGACGCTCACCGCGGAGGAGCATCGCCGCGTGGTCGAGCTCACCGTGCAGACGTCGAATGGCCGCGTTCCGGTTCTCGCCGGCGCGGGCAGCAACTCGACCACCCGCGCCGTCGCACTCGCCGAAGAAGCGGTCGACCTCGGCGCCGACGGCATCCTCACCATCACGCCGTACTACAACAAGCCGACGCCCGACGGCCTGCTGCGTCACTTCGGTGCGCAGGCCGAGGCGGTCGAACGGAAGAAACCCGGCTTCCCGATGATCATGTACAACGTGCCCGGCCGCACGGGAGTGAACATGACCGCGGAGACGACCTTGCGGATGTCGCGCGAGATCCCGAACGTCATCGGCGTGAAGGAAGCATCGGGCAACATGGAGCAGATTCTCTCGATCCTGCGCGATCGCGATCCCGCGTTTCTCGTGCTCAGCGGCGATGACGCGTGGACGCTGCCGCTGCTCGCGGTCGGCGCGGAAGGACTGATTTCCGTGGCCAGCAACGAAGTGCCGCGGCTCATGCGGCAGCTGGTCGATGAGCGCAGCGTCGCGATTCATAACCGATTGCTGCCGCTGCTCACCGGCAACTTCATCGAGTCCAATCCCGGACCCGCCAAGGCGGCGCTGCAGATGATGGGCGTGCTCGACAGTGATACCGTCCGCCCGCCGCTCGCGCCGATGACGGATGCGAACCGCGCGACGCTGCGCGCCATCCTCGAAGAGTGCGGACTGCTGGAGAACCGGTAATGCTGACCATCGAAGAACGCGTCAGGCTCCTCACGAGCATCGGAGACCGCAACGAAGCGCTCCGCACCATCGGGCTGTTTCTCACCGAGCTCGAGAAAGGCACGCTGCGCGCGGCCGAGCGCGGCGACGACGGCATCTGGCGCGCACGCCCCTGGGTGAAGGAAGGAATCCTTTCCGCGTTCCGCTTCGGCGTGCTCTCCGATTTCGCATCGGGCGCGCTCTCGTTCATCGACAAAGACACGATTCCGCCGCGCCGTTTCAAGATTCCGGACGGCGTGCGCATCGTCCCCGGTGGGACGTCGATCCGCCGCGGCGCGTTCGTCGGAAAAGGCGTCGTCGTGATGCCGCCCGCGTTCATCAACGTCGGGGCCTATGTCGACGACGAGACGATGATCGACTCGCACGCGCTCGTCGGTTCGTGCGCGCAGATCGGCAAACGCGTGCATCTCTCCGCGGCGTCGCAGATCGGCGGCGTGCTCGAACCGATCGGCAATCTGCCTGTGGTGATCGAAGACGACGTGGTCGTCGGCGGCAACTGCGGCATCTACGAAGGCACGGTCGTGCGCTCGCGCGCCGTGATCGGCGCAGGCGTCGTGCTGACCGGCTCGACGCCCGTGTACGACATCGTGCGCGGCCAGATCTATCGCCGGACCGATTCGCAGCCGCTCGAGATTCCGTTCGGCGCGGTCGTGGTGCCGGGCTCGCGTCCGATGCGCGGCGCGTTCGCGGAACAGCACCAGCTCTCGATCGCGACGCCGATGATCGTGAAGTACCGCGACGAGAAGACCGACGCGGGAACGGCGCTCGAAGACGCGTTGAGGTGAGAAGCTGTTGCTGGTTGCTGGTTGCTGGTTCAAGGTCGTTCAGCGCGAGATGGTCGACCGGCAATGCTGCACCACGACTCGGCAACTGACGCGGAACGACCTTGAACCAGCAACCAGCAACGCTTCTGATGCGCATCCTCCAGGTCTGTCCGCGCGTTCCATGGCCGCCGCTCGACGGCGGACGCGTGGCGATGCTGCAGCTCACGCGCTCTCTGCCGAACGTCGACGTCGTCGCGCTCAATCAGAAGAAGTTTCACGTCGATCCGTTGCCAACGTGGGTCGATGCAGTCGATATCGATACGTCGGATTTCGTCGGCGCCGCGCTCCGCATGCGGAAGTTGCGCGCGCCGCTGCTCGTCGCGCGCTTCTACTCGCGCGAGTTCGAAACCCTGCTGCGCGAGCGCGCACCGCGCTACGACATCATCCATCTCGAAGGGCAGTTCCTCCTGCCGTACGTTCCCGCCATCCGCGCCGTGACGAACGCGCCGATCGTGCTGCGCGCGCAGAACGTCGAGCTGCGCATCTGGGAGCGGCTCGCGGCACAAGCCTCGGGTGCACGACGTCTCGCGATGCAGCACATCGCACGCACACTCGGCGTGTGGGAAAAAGCGCATCTCGATGACTGCGACGCAATCGTGCCGATCGCAGACGAAGACGATCGCGACTTTCGCACGCTCGGCGCGACCAGGCCGTCGTTCGTGCTGCCGTGCGGCATCGACACGCGCGAGCCGATTCCGATCGCAGAAGTTGATCCTCATCGCGTCTACTTCATCGGATCGATGCTCTACCGGCCGAACCAGGAAGCCGTGCGCTGGCTCGCCGAT
>DASYLL010000349.1:0-17874 GCA_036009605.1 Thermoanaerobaculia bacterium
AATTCAACGAATACACTCCACTAGCGCTGTCGGCCGTGCCGACTCAGCGCGCGCTGAAGCCGGCGTTTGAATCAAGACGCGCGATCAGCGTCGAGCACGACTCGATCTTCTGCAGATCGAGTTGCAGCGCGGCCAGGCTCTGCTGAATCTCGATGCGCACCGGAACACGGCGGTCATCACTGGTCAGCCACACCGTCACGCCGCCCTGCCACTTCTTGCCACCCGGGGCGTCGACGATCTCGAAACTGCGCGCCGCCGTCTGCTTCCCTTCGATCACGAAGTTCTTCCGCACACCCGGCTTGAAGATGACCGGATACTCCTTGCCGTCCGAGTAGACGGTCGTCTGCATCGGCTTGTTCAGCGTGTTGGCGTTCTGACGGAGGAAGTGAATCGCCGTGAGGATGTCGCGGAACTCGTCCTCGCCCGCCGGCAGCTTCTTCACGCGGTTCTCGACCTCTTCCGGCGTCTGCTTGCGCATGCGCGCCAGACCCTTCACGTAGTCGAAGATCGTCCGTTCGTTACGCGCCTTCTTGCCCCACGCATAGCCATGCGAAGTCATCAGCGTCTTGCCCGAGCCGTCGATGTCGGACTGGTACTCGTAGAACCCGCCCTGCCTGCCGTTCGGAGCCGTGATCAGCAGCTCGCTATGCAGCTTGTCGCCGTACGTATTGCGCAGATTGCCCACGCCGTTCGTCGGAAACATCAGCCCCGCCAGAAAGCGGACCCCGCCGCGAAGCCGCCACGAATAGCGAAACTCCTCAACATTGCCGAGGTTGTTGCATGTATCCGCGGCCTGCGCCGAACCGGACACAACCGCCAGCGTGAGGGCGAGAGTAATTGTGCGAATAACTTTCATGGTTGCGAGGGAGAACGTCGGTTTTCGGGAGGATATTCGCATCTTTTTTAGTCTCAGAGTCTCAGAGTCGCAGAGTCTCAGAGAGGTTGCTGGCACCCGCAGCGCCTGAAGAATACCTTCTGAGACTCTGAGACTCTGAGACTCTGAGACTCTGAGACTCTGAGACTCTGAGACTCTGAGACTCTGAGACCAACTCCCGGGTTACATCGCCGCCAGAACCGTCTCCACCTCATCAATGACGTAGTCCGGCGTCGATGAGCCCGCCGTGAGGCCCACGACGTTAGCGCCGGACAGCCAGGTCGGATCGACGTCGTCCGCGCCCTGCACGAGGAACGATGGTTTGGCGAGGCGGCAGATTTCCCAGAGGTGCTTCGTGTTCGCGCTTTTCTTGCCGCCGATCACGATGATCACGTCGACCTCGGGATCGTCCGCGAGCACTTTCGCCGCGTCCTGATTCTCTTTCGTCGCGTAGCAGATCGTATCGCCGCGCTCGACTCCGGACGCACGGCGCTCGATCACGCGCACGACGTCTTCGAAATCCTCGGCATTGAGCGTCGTCTGATAGAAGATCTTGATCGCGCCATAGGGCGACCAGTCGATCGACTCCGCCTCATGAATCTTCGAGACGATGTGATAGCGCGACGGATCGAGGTCGTTCGTGTAGCCGATGACCTCGCGATGCTGCGGGTCGCCGATGAAGACGAGGTGCGAGCCCGCTTCGAGCGCTTTCTTCGCCTCGCGATGGATGTCGTAGACGAACTTGCAGGTCGTATCGAGGATCTGCAGACCGCGATCACGCGCTGCGTCGTGAAACGAAGGTGGGACGCCGTGCGCCGAGAACACGATCGTCGGCTCCTGCACGGTGGCGATCTCGTTCACGGTCCGTACGCCGAGGGTTTCCATCTCTTCGACGACGCGCTCGTTGTGGACGACCTGACCGAGGATGGCGCCGCGGCCGCCGGCGGCGGCGAAACGCTTCACCTTCAGATCGGCGATGCGGACGCCCGAACAGAATCCGTACTTCGCTGCGCGCTTCACTTTCATCGACGAGCCTCAACGCGTGGGCGTTGGTGAACATTCTGAAGACCGGGACGCTGAGCCCGCTACTGTAAATTTCGAGCCAAACATCGGGAAACAACGACTTTCTGACGCCCCCGGTTCCTTTTTTCTACGCACTTGCCCTAAAGTTTCCAAAAGTCCCCGGATTTCCTGTTCCAAAACAACCGCAACAAGACCCTTGAGGAGAGTGTGTGTGATTCGTCGATTGACTGGGTCCCTGTTTGTCCTTTGCCTTCTCGCTGTTTCCGCCGCCGCGCAGCCGCTCGTCAAATCGGCCATTCAGGTCGATCCCGGAAACACGAAAGAGATCGGCGCCCTGTTCGCGTATCGGCTCACCTACAACTGCAGCAGCACCTCGGGGCCCTGCCTCAATGCCCAGGTCGTGGATCTCCTGCCGGCGGAAGTGACGTTCGACTCCACCGTTCCCGCCAGCCCGACCCTCGACGTTGCCGCGATCAACGTCACAAACAACTTCATGGGCAGCGGACGGACTCGCGTGCAGTTCGTGATGACCACCCCCCTGCCCGCGGGCAACAGCGGCGATCTCATGATCAACGTCCGCTTCCCGATCGGCTCGACGCCTGACGGCACCGTCGCGACCAACACCGCCGACGGCATCAACCTCGGTGCATCGCCGGGCACGATGACGACGCCGCCGGTCAACGTCACGGCCGTCGGAACCGTGCAGGTCAATCTGACGAAAACGCTCCAGACCTCGCCGGCGAATCTCGACATGCCGGAGACCTATCGCCTGCGCGTCTCGGTTCCGAACAACGACGGCGCGCTCCGCCTCAACAACATCGGGCCTGTGGTCGACACCCTGCCGATCGGCACGGTGTTCAACGGCGCGACGCCCGCGGCAGATTGTCAGCCGGGCTGCGTCGGAACAACCCCTCCGACCGTCACGTGGACCTCGCCCTGTTCGGTCCCGCTCAACCCCGGCCAGAACTGCGACATCTTCGTCAATGTGGTCTTCCCGTCGGGAACCTTCCCGTCGGGCACGAACGTCACGAACGAGTTCACCGCCAATGCCACGCCGCTCGGCGAGCCGCCGCAGACGTTCGGCCCGGGAACCCTCACGCATCCCGTGACGACGTTCGTTCCCAATGCCGACGCGTCACTGGGGAAAAGCCTCACCGACAGTTCCCCGAACCCTCCGACGCTCAACCAGACCTTCACCTACCAGCTCAATCCGTCGAACAGCGGCAATGTCCCACTCGACAATATGGTGGTCACCGACACAGTGCCGGTCGAGCTGCAGATCGCTTCGGTCACGACCGGCGCGTACAACAATCTCGCCGACTTCGCGCCCGGCGTCGGTGTGCGGGTGAGCTACGAGAAGAACACCGCTCTCGGTGTATTCACACTCTGGGGCAGTTCGCCGAACACGACCACGAGCACAACACTGCCCGCGCCCCCTCCCGGCCTCGGCGCCGGCGAGTACATCACGCGTATCCGCTGGCAGTACGGACAGGCGCAGGTGGGGATGAACGCGAGTACGCGCCCACTCATCACGGGACAGATCATCAATCCTGACCACCTCGGCGGTCCCGTCGCGTTCGGCGACACGATCTCGAACTGCGTCACGCTCACCTCTGTCTACACCGCCGGGCCTGCGAACGCGAACGAGAACGTCTGCCGCGACTTCGTCCTGAGCGGACCATTCGTGCAGCTCAATCCTGCCAAGGACAACCTCTCCGGCAGCGGACCGTTCAACACCGGACAAACCGTGAGCTGGCGTCTGCGCGTGCGCAGCGCAGCGCAGTCGAGCGATCCGGTCCCGCTCGAGCACCTCGTCGTCAGCGACCTGCTGCCGATCGATCTCACCTTCACCAGCTGGACATTCGACGATCAGTCCACCGGCCTGCCGGCACCGCAGAACTTCTCGCAGATTCCGAACTTCGCCGGCACCGGACGCACGCTGCTGCGCTGGACCTGGAACGCCGCCAGCGGCAGTCTCGGCGTCAATCAGCAGGTGTGGATCAACATCTCCACGACGGTTCGCAATGGCGCCATGGCCGGACCGCTCAGCAACGACATGCTGATCGACTCCGACGCGCCGGGCCTCGGCCTTCGCTGCAGCAACAACTCGCAGGCCGATCCGTTCGACGTCGACGGCGACGGCAACACGGCCGAAACCCTCTGCCGCGCCGCCGGCAGCATCAACGTCGCGCCGATCGCGCAACTCGTCTCCAGCAAGACCATTCAGGGCAACTGCGATGGCGGTGCAGTCTCGATATCCGCCGGCACGCTGACCGGCGGAGGCATCGAGTATCACCTCCGCGTGCAGAACCTCGGTACGGTGCCGATGCAGAACCTCGTGATCATCGACATTCTGCCGTTCGTCGGCGACACCGGTGTGCGCGACACGAATCCGCGCGGCTCGCAGTGGTCGCCGCTCCTCGGCGCGCCGATCGTGCCGCCGTCGGGGACGACGCTCTACTACTCGACTTCGGGCAATCCGTGCCGAGGTGAGGTGGGTGGGCCGACGACCGGCTGCGATCCTGCGAACTGGACGACCTCCGCACCGACGCCGATCTCCAGCGTCCGCTCGTTCAAGCTCGAATTCGGCGATCGCGTCGTAACCCCGTACGACTTCGCCGAGTTCACCTTCGTGATGACGACGCCGGGCGATGTGCCGCCGGCCGCCGTCGCGTACAACTCCTTCGCGTATCAGGCCGATCGCGGCGACGGACTCGGATCGCTCGCGGCCGAGCCGGTGAAAGTCGGCATCTCGATCGGATCGTGCGACGCGGCATCGCTCGGCGACTTCGTCTGGGTCGACACGAATGACGACGGCATCCAGAACGACGGCTCCACCGGCATGAACGGCGTCTTCGTTCAGCTCTTCCAGCCAGGACCCGACAACTTCCCCGGCACGCCGGATGACGTGCCGATCGCATCGACCATTACCGCCAACTCGCCGCTCGGCGCACCGGGCTGGTATCTCTTCCCCGGCCTCGCACCGGCCAGCTACTTCGTCAGAATCACGCCACCGGCGAACTTCGACATCGCGCAGCGCGATACGACGTCGGACGGCAACGACTCTGACAGCGATCCGCAGGGCGTGTCGCACGTCGTGACGCTCGCATCGAATGAAGAGAACCTTACGGTCGACTTCGGCCTCATCGCCACCGCGTTCGGCGCGGCCGGCAACTACGTCTGGTTCGATCGCGACTCGGATGGCATCCAGAACGAGCCCGTGACGTCCGGCATCAACGGAGTCACCGTTCACCTCTATCTCGATGACGGCGACGGCAACGCGGAACCGGGCGGCGACGATCTGCTCTCCGCGACGACCGTCACCGCAGACGACATCTACACGCGACCCGGCTACTACCTCTTCGAAGGACTCGTTCCGGGCCTGCCGTACTTCATCCAGTTCATCACTCCGGCCTCGGCGACTGCGACGACCACCAGCAACGCGGGTGGCGACGACACCGTCGATTCCGATCCGGCTGCGAACGGCACCACGCCGATCTTCAGCGTCGCGGCGCTCGAGTTGAACCCGACGTTCGACGCCGGCTACATCGCTCCGGGCGGCACGCTCTCCCTCGGCGATCAGGTCTGGCGCGACACCGACAATGACGGCATCTACGAACCGCAGAACGGCGAGCTCGGAATCGACGACGTCCGCCTCGATCTCTATCGCGACGTGAACAGCGATGGCGAGCCGTCGCTCGACGAGTTCGCCGACTCGTCCGTCACGGCGACCAACTCCGGATTCGCGGGACGTTATCTCTTCACCGATCTCGCGCCCGGCAACTACATCGTCGTCGTCGCTCCGCAGAATTTCGACGGCGGCAGCGCGCTCAGCGGATTGAGCACGAGCACCGGCAACGATCCCGCGCCCGATCCCGATGACGACGCCAACGGCGACGACAACGGCACCAACATCGGCTCGCTCATCGCAAGCCGGCCGGTGACGCTGTCCGACAACGGCGAGCCGACCTCGGAAGACGGCAACAACGATTCGAACCTCACCGTCGACTTCGGCTTCATCGCAGGCGGCGATCCGCCCGACTACGACTACGGCGATGCGCCCGACGTCGGCGTCGGCTCTGCGCCGCAGAACTATCAGACCACCGCGCTCGACGTCGGTCCGCGCCACCTGCTCGGCGTTGCCGGAGCGCCGTACCTCGGCGTCTGCGTCGACGGCGACAGTGGCTTCGCGCAGAACATCGCCGCCTCCGCGGATGACGTTACGGCAGGCTCAGTCATCGGCGCGTGCGGCGGCGGCGACGACGAAAACGGCGTGACGTTCACCGGCTCGTTCACACCCGGCGGAACGGCGAACTTCGTCGTGACGTCCGGCGGCCCCGTACCCTGCCTGCTCGATGCCTGGGTCGACTGGAATCAGAACGGCGTCTTCGACGGATCCGAACTGTTCGCGAGCGCGCAGAGCATCCCGATCGGCCCTGCGACCAATGTCGGTACTCCGGTTCCCTCCAACGCGATTCCCGGCAGAACGTACGCGCGCTTCCGCTGCTCCACCGCCGGCAATCTGTCGCCGTACGGCGTTGCATCGGACGGTGAGGTCGAGGATTACGCGATCACGATCATCGGCTCCGACTTCGGCGACGCGCCTTCGAGCTACGGCACCGCCGAACATCTCATCGATCCGCTCACGCCGCTGCACCTCGGCGGCTGCGTCGATACCGAGGTCGCTTCGCAGCCGAGCACGAACGCGGTGGATGACGATGCAAACCCCGGCACGAGCAGCGTCGGAAGCTGCTTCGATGACGAGAACGGCGTCACGTTGCTCACGCCGCTCGCGACCTGCACGACATCGAACGTCAATGTGATCAGCAGCGCTCCGGCGTTCCTCGATGCATGGATCGACTTCAACAACGACGGTGACTTCGGCGACGCCGGCGAACATGTCTTCGCCTCGACCGCGGTGATCGCGGGCACGAATGCACTCACGATCTCGGTGCCTTGCAACGCATCACCCGGCGCCGTGCGCTACGGCCGCTTCCGCCTGTCGACCACCGGCGGACTGACCCCGACCGGCACGACACCGAACGGCGAAGTCGAAGACTACGCATTCGCGATCGCCGGCACCGACTTCGGCGACGCTCCCGATTCGTATCACACGCTCCTCGCCAGCGATGGCGCGCGGCACATCATCGTCGACGGCTTCTCGCTCGGCGCCACCGTCGATCCGGAACCGGATGGCCAACCGAACGCCGCAGCCAATGGCGACGGTGCCGACGAAGACGGCGTCACGCTGCCGACGGTCGACGCCTGCGCGACGATGAACTACACGGTCGCGCTCACGAACACGGCCGGCATCACCACGCCGCTGCTCGATGCATGGATCGACTTCGACGGCGACGGCGCGTTCAACAATCCGCGCGATCGCATCGCCACCGCGGTTGCCCTCACACCGGGCGCGAATGCGCTGACCGCTGCGATTCCGTGCAACATCCGCACGCGCAGCTCTTACGCACGCTTCCGCCTCACCGACGGCGGCATCAACGTTCCCGACACCGGGACGACCGAAGGTGAGATCGAAGACTACGTCGTCACCATTCAGGCCTACGACTACGGCGATGCGGCCGATCCGACGTACCCGACGTTGCTCGCATCGAACGGCGCGCGCCATCTCGTGCTGCTCACCAACAACCCAACCCTCGGTGCAACCACCGATACCGAAGATGACGGAGCGCCGAACGCGGCTGCGAACGGCGATGACACCACCGGCATCGACGACGAAGACGGCGTCGTGATCTCGACTCTCGTCGCCGCAACGACCGGTTCCATCACGGTCACGTCCGGCGCCACCGGCGGCAACGTCAGCTGCTGGATCGACTTCAACAACGACGGAGACTGGACCGACTCCGGCGAACAGATCGTGACGAACCTCGGCATCGGCGCGAGCGGCTCGCTCTCGCCGACGTTCCCCGTGCCGGCCGACTCCACGCGCGGAACGCTCGCGCTGCGTTGCCGCATGAGCAGTCTCACCGGCCTCACGCCGGTCGGTCCTGCGGCGAACGGTGAGATCGAAGACCATCTCGTCACCGTCACCGGCTACGACCTCGGCGACGCTCCGGCGCCGTATCCGACGCTGCTCGCAAACAGCGGTGCACGTCACCAGTTGCTCGTCGCCAACAATCCGACCCTGGGCGCAACCGTTGATTCCGACACCGACGGTCAGCCATCCGCCGGGTTCAACGGCGACGACACGGCACTCGTTGATGACGAAGATGGCGTGACGTTCCCGACCACGCTCCTTCCGTCCACCAACGGCAGCATCACGGTGACCGCCGGTACAACAGGCGGCGTCGTCAGCTGCTGGCTCGATTTCAATCGTGACGGCGACTGGGCCGATACGGGCGAGCAGGTCGCGACCGATCTCGTACTCGCGGGCGGCGGCAACGCGTCACCCACATTCGCGGTTCCCGCGGACGCACCGCTCGGAATCACCGGACTGCGCTGCCGCATCGCCACGCTCGGCGGTCTCACGCCGACTGGCGACGCCGCCGACGGTGAGATCGAAGATCACGCCGTCCTCCTCGGCAGCGTCGATCTCGGCGACGCGCCCGACACCTACGGCACCACGCTCACTGCCGATGGCCCGCGCCACGGCATCGTCACCGGTTTCACCCTCGGCGCAACGGTCGACTCCGAAGCCGAGGGACAGCCGTCCGTCGGTGCGAACGGCGATGGTGCGGACGAAGACGGCGTCACACTGCCGGCTTCGCTCACCGCGTGCAACGCGGCGAACGTCACCGTCACGCTGACCAACACCGCTGGAATCGGGACGCCGCTTCTCGATGCATGGATCGACTTCGGCGGCGACGGAGTCTTCGCACCGGGCGATCGCATCGCCACCAGTCTCGCGCTCGTCGCGGGCGTTAACAATGTTCCGGTGAACGTGCCGTGCGGCGCCGCCACTTCGGCTTCCTACGCACGCTTCCGCCTCAGCTCGACCGGCACAGCCACGCCGCTTTCCGCGGTCAATGACGGCGAGATCGAGGACTACGCGATTCTCATTCAGGGTCTCGACTTTGGCGACGCGGCCGATCCGACGTTCCCGACGTTGCTCACATCGAACGGTGCGCGCCACATCGTGCTTCTCACCAACAACCCGACACTCGGCGCGACCGTCGACACCGAAGCAGACGGCGTACCGACCGCAGGCGCGAACGGTGACGACAGCACCGGCAGCGACGACGAAAACGGCGTGACGTTCGATCCGCTCATCCCCGGCGCGGACACCAACGTCACGATCACCACCGGCGCCACCGGCGGCATCGTGAATCTCTGGATCGACTTCACGGGCGACGGCGACTGGAGCGACGCGGGCGAGCAGGTCGTCACCGAGCAACTCCTCGGCGCCGGCGCATCCCAGGCGTTCCCGTTCACCGTGCCGGTCGGCACGACGCCCGGCAGCGTGACGGTGCGCGCACGCATCTCGTCACAGGCCGGGCTCGGAGTCACGAGTCAGGCAAATGACGGCGAGATCGAAGATCACGTCGTCCTGATCCTCGCGGCCGAACCGCGTATCGGCGTGGCGATGGAGCTCGAGACACTCACACCAGCCGGCGGCTGCGGAGTCTTCGACCTCACGTTCGCCATCCTCCTGCAGAACCTCGGCAACGTCACGCTCAACAACGTGCAGGCTGTGACGCCGCTCGCATCGGTCTTCGTGCCGCCCGCGTCGTACAGCGTCACGTCGATCAGCAGCGTCGAGCTGCCGGTGAATCCCGCATACGACGGCAACGCGCAGCAGAACCTGCTGCTGCCCGGCGCCACACTCGCGGCGGGTGCGAGCGGAACGATCCGCTTCGTTGTACGCCTCGACGCAACCTGCCAGAACATCACCTACACGCTCTCGACAACCGCCAGCGGCGAAGCACCCGACAACACCGTCGTGACCGACGTCTCGCAGAACGGCGACGACACCGATACCGACAACGATGGCGATGCCGAGGACAACAACGATCCGACCGTGGTCGAGATCCAGGCACTGTCCGGAATCCCGACTCTCGATACCTGGGCGTTGATCGCGATCAGCCTGATGCTCGCGGCCGTCGCCCTCAAACGCATGACGTAAGAGACCCCTCATCCGCCTTCGGCACCTTCTCCCCTTGTGAAAGGGGAGAAGGTGGGCGAAGCGCGGATGAGAGGTCGTCTCCCGCGCATAAAATCTCCGCGTGCTGAAATCCCTGGCGCTCCTCGCGACTCTTATACTCTCCTGCGCGACAATGCCCCAGACCGGCTTCCTCGACCGCACCACCAAACTCACCAACCAGCGCTACGTCGTCTACGTCCCGCGCGACTGGACTCCATCGCGCAAGTGGCCGGTGATCCTCTTCCTCCACGGTGCCGGCGAGCGCGGCACCGACGGCTTGCGACAAACACAAGTCGGCATCGGCACCACGATCCGCTTCACGCCCGAGCGCGTTCCCGCGATCGTCGTCTTTCCGCAAGCACCAACAGATGAACGATGGATCGGCCCACCGGCGGACGCCGCAATGCAGGCGCTCGCCGAGGCAACAGCCGAGTTCTCCGGCGACAGCAATCGCACCTACCTTACGGGACTCTCGATGGGCGGCTACGGCGTGTGGCACCTCGCGCTCGCGCATCCCGATCGCTTCGCCGCGCTCGTCCCCATCTGCGGCGGCATCGTCCCCGCCGGCAGCGCAACGTCCGTGCGGCAATCACCGCTCACGGTGAGCGCACAGGATCCCTACGCCTTCACCGCGCAACGACTGAAGCACATCCCGACCTGGATTTTCCACGGCGCCGATGACACCGTCGTCCTCCCATCCGAATCGCTCGAGATGACTGAAGCACTGCGCAATGCGGGAAACGACGTTCGCGCAACGATCTACGAAGGCGTCGGACACAACGCATGGGACCCCGCATACAACGACGACGCGCTCTGGACCTGGCTGTTCCAACAAACGCGCAGATGAACCCATAGCCTTCAGTGAAGGCGATCTCACCCCTCATCCGCCTTCGGCGGTGAGGGACTACGCCTGGCGCTCAACGGAAGGCCTTTGCAGATAAACCAACAAGTCCCGGACAACCGACAACCGAGAACCGACAACGCGCGCAGCCCGCGGCTTTTCTCCCGCTCACCATTCTGCCTTCAAGATAGAATGTCCCCACAAATACAATTTCCAATCGCGGAAAGGACCGTGGGGGGTGCTCGTGGAGTTTTCCGACTCGACGATCAAAGCCGGGGAGCAGGGCTCCGATGGCTGTGCCCTGACTCAGTGAATGCGCGCAGATCTCTTCGCTTTCCCGACGTCGTTCACACAACAACGCCTCTGGTTCCTCGATCAGCTCCAATCGCGATCGTCGTTCTATAACGTCTTCAAGCTCTTCTCCTTCGAAGCACGACTGAACGAACAGGCCCTCGAGAGCGCGCTCAACGAGATCGTTCGTCGCCACGAATCTCTCCGCACCACCTTCCCTTCCATCGACGGCCGCCCCTACCAGCTCGTCTCCTCGCACCTTCACCTTTCCCTGCGCGTGTTCGATCTCCGCTCGCTGCCGCGCGGCGAACAGCAGCAGGAAAAGAGTCGCGTCACGAACGACGAGGCATCGGCGCCATTCGATCTCGCGCACGGCCCGCTCTTACGCGCGTCGCTCGTACGGCTCTCGAACGCGGAGAGCACGTTGCTCATCACCATGCATCACATCATCACGGATGGATGGTCGATGGAGCTCTTCTCGAAAGAGCTGTCCACGCTCTACGACGCCTATCGCACCAATCGTCCGTCGCCATTGCCCGAGCTGCCGTTGCAGTACGCCGACTTCGCGGTGTGGCAACGCAAGTGGCTCGATGGCGATGTCTCCCGCGAACAGCTCGCGTACTGGAAAACAAAACTCGCCGGCGCGCCCGCGGTGATCGATCTTCCATGGGATCGACGCCGTCCCGCGGTCCAGAGCTTCGAAGGCGGCAATCAATCCTTCGCACTTTCAGAAAACGTGAGTCGCGATGTGCTCGCGTTCTCACGCGCCGAAGGCGTGACGATCTTCACCACACTCCTCGCCGCATTCCAGGTGTTGCTCGCGCGACTCAGCCACTCGCGCGACATCGTCGTCGGGACACCGCTCGCCGGCCGCACGCACACCGAGCTCGAAGGCCTCATCGGTTTTTTCGTCAACACGCTCGCATTGCGTACCGACGTCTCCGGCAATCCGACGTGGCGCGAGATGGTCCATCGCACCGAATCCACCGCGATGGAGGCATACGCGAATCAGGATCTGCCATTCGATCGCATCGTCGCCGAGCTCGCGCCCGATCGCACGCTCGCGCACAGCCCGGTCGTGCAGGTGATGTTCGCGCTGCAGAGCTTTCTCGGCGACGCCATCGAGCCCGAATCGGAATGGTCGGGCGACGATCACGACGAAGAGTTCAGCGGCAACGAAGGCGACGTCGATCCCGGCACCGCGAAGTTCGATCTGACGATGACGATGTTCGCATCCGACGACATCCTCGCCGGACAGATCGAATACAGCCGCGATCTCATCGATCCCGAAACCGCCGAGCGCTGGGCGTTGCTCTACACGCGCGTGCTCGAAGCATTGGCCGCGAATCCCGACGGCCGCGTCGAAGACGTTCCGTTGCTCGACGCGGAAGAACGTCGCATCGCGATCGAGGATTGGAATCAGACCGACACGGCGTATCCGCGCAACGCGACGCTCGCGGAGCTGTTCGCCGAACAGGCGAACGCAAATCCCGACGCCCTCGCCATCGCGTACGGCGATGCGACGCTCACCTATCGCGAGCTGGATGATCGCTCACGACAGCTCGCGCAGCGTCTCCTCGCCGCGGGCGTCGCAGTCGGCGATCGCGTCGGCGTCTGCCTCGAGCGATCGCCCGATCTCATCGCCGCGATCCTCGCCGTCGTCCGCGCCGGCGCCGCCTACGTGCCGCTGGACGCGAAGTACCCGGCCAGTCGAATACGACTCATTGCCGAGGATGCTGCTGTTCGCCTTCTGGTCACCGCTGAATCGTTCGAAACACTCCCGCCCGCCTCGGAAGCACCCCTCCCAAAAACCAGCGCCGACTCCATTGCGTACGTGATGTACACGTCGGGCTCGACGGGCCTGCCGAAAGGCGTGGCTGTGCCGCAACGCGCGATCACACGGCTCGTGCGCAACACGAACTACATCGACATCACGCCCGCCGATCGCATCGGACAGGCGTCGAACATTGCCTTCGATGCAGCGACGTTCGAGATCTGGGGTGCCCTGCTCAACGGCGCCGCCATCGTCGGCATCGATCGCGATACCGCACTCACGCCGCGGAACTACGCGGCTGCACTGCGTCGCGAAAGCATCTCGCTCCTCTTCGTCACGACCGGCCTCTTCAACCAGATCGCGCGCGAAGTGCCGGACGCGTTTCGCACCGTGCGTCAGGTCATGGTCGGCGGCGAAACGGTCGATCCCGAATTCATGGGCATCGTGCTGAAAGCCGGTCGCCCCGGACGCTTGCTCAATGCGTACGGTCCCACGGAAACGACGACGTTCGCGACGACGTTTGAGATTGAATCGGTCAACGGCGACGAGCCGATTCCGATCGGACGTCCCATCGGCAATACCCAGACGTACGTGCTCGACGAGCATCTCGAGCCGCAGCCGGTCGGCGTGATCGGCGAGCTGTACATCGGCGGCGATGGCGTGGCCGCGGGCTACTTCAACGCACCCGAGCTGACCGCGCAGAAATTCATCGACGATCCGTTCCGCCCCGGCCAGCGTCTCTATCGCACCGGCGATCGCGCCCGCTATCGCGCCGATGGCGCCATCGAGTTCCTCGGACGCCGCGACACGCAGGTCAAGATCCGCGGCTTCCGCGTCGAAACCGGCGAGATCGAGTCGGTGCTCGTTGCGCATCCCGCCGTGCGCGAAGCAGCCGTGCAAACCAGCGGCGGCAAGGGCACGCCCCAGCAATTGAATGGGTACGTCGTCTGGAACGAAGGCACGCATTTTCCGATGACCGATCTGCGGCTCTGGGTCGGCAGCCAGCTGCCCGACTACATGGTGCCCGGCCGCTGGATCGAGCTGGAGTCACTGCCGCTGAACGCAAACGGCAAAGTCGATCGTCACGCGCTCCCCGCACCCGATTCCGATCGTCCCGATCTCGAAGTCACGTACACCGCGCCGCGCAACGCGACCGAACATCAGATCAGCGCGATCTGGTCGCAGCTCACCGGCATCGAGAAGATCGGCGTCGAAGACAATTTCTTCGAGATCGGCGGCCACTCGCTCCTTGCCACGCAGGTCGTCTCCCGTCTCCGCGACCGCCTCGGCGTCGACATGCCGGTCCGCGTCATCTTCGAGCGACCCACGGTTGCCGGTCTCGCGGAATGGGTGTCCGAAGGCAAACTCGCGCGCAGCGACTGGTCGATGCGACAGATCGCACGACGCACGACGCCCGGCCCCGCGCCGCTGTCGTTCTCGCAGCAACGACTGTGGTTCCTCGATCAACTCGATCCCGACTCGATCCTCTACAACATCAACGACGTCGTGCACTACGCGGGCGAGCTGAATGTCTCCGCGCTCGAGAACGCGCTGTCGGAATTGCACCGTCGCCACGAAACACTGCGCACGACGTTCGCGTCCCTCGACGGCATCGCCGTGCAGTTCGTCGGCCCACCCGCGCATGTCACGCTTCCCGTCACCGATCTCTCGTCGATGCGTCGCGCGGAAGCCGAAGCCGAGTACGCGAAACTCGCGGAGCGTCACGGCTCGCGTCCGTACGATCTCGCGAAAGGACCGCTCTTCCGCGTGCGTCTGATCAAAGTCGGCAACGGCGATCACCGTCTGCTCATCGGAATGCATCACATCATCTCCGACGGCTGGTCCCTCGGCGTCCTGCATCGCGAGCTGGAAACGCTGTATGCCGCGTACGCTGCGGGCAAAGCACCGGAGCGCGAAGAGCTGCCGATTCAGTACGCGGACTTCGCGGTCTGGCAACGCAATCGACTGCAGGGCGAAGTGCTCGCCGAGCTTCGCGAATGGTGGCTCGCGCATCTCGCCGGCGCTCCGCCGGTGATCAACCTGCCGACCGATCGTCCGCGCCCCGCCGTGCAAACGTTCCAGGGCGAGACGCAGACGAAGAGCCTGACGCCATCGCTGGCGCGCACGCTCACCGAGCTGGGACAACGCGCAGGCGCGACGCTCTTCATGACGCTGCTCGCCGCGTGGTACGTGCTGCTGCATCGCTTCTCCGGCGAAGAAGAAATCGTCGTCGGCACGCCGATCGCCGGACGCACGCACAGCGAGCTGGAACCGCTGATCGGCTTCTTCGTCAACACGCTCGTCATCCGCGCATCGATCACCGGCAACCCGACCTTCCGCGAAGTGCTGCGTCAGGTGCGCGACGCCGCGAACGGCGCCTACGCACATCAGGACCTGCCGTTCGAGCGCCTCGTCGCCGAGCTCGCACCCGAACGCCGTCTCAGCCACACGCCGCTCTTTCAATGCTTCTTCGCACTGCAGAACGATCGCGCGCACAACGAAACGCACGGTGAGATCGAAACGGTCCCGTCGACTTCGATGTTCGATCTCTCGCTGACGATGCTCGAACACGGCGGCACTCTCGCCGCGTCATTCGAATATTCAACGGAGCTGTTCGACACGCCGACCATCACGCGATTGATGGGACATCTCGAACGTTTGCTCGAGGGCATCGCCGCCGATCCCGATCAGCCGATCTTTTCGTACGCCATTCTCGGCGAGGCAGAACGCACGCGCGTCATCCACGAGTTCAACGCGACTGCAGTGCCGTATCCGCACGCGACGAGCGTCATCGCGCTCTTCGAAGAACGCGTCCGCCAATCCCCCGATGCGATCGCCGTCCGTTTCGAAGATCGCGAGCTGACCTACGCGCAACTCGACGCCTCCGCCAACAACCTCGCAACGCACCTCACGCGCGACACGCTCGTCGGCCTCTCGATGGAGCGCTCGTGCGAAATGATCATCGCCCTCGTCGGGATATTGAAGGCGGGCGCCGCGTACGTCCCACTCGATCCCAACTACCCAAAACACCGCCTCGCCCAAATTCAGTCAGACGCAAACCTCAGCACGATCATCAACGACACCAACGCACCAGTTTGGAGTGCGGCAGCCACAGCTGCCGCTTTCGTATGTTCGGAGCGTGAAGCGCCCGGCCCACTCCAACCCGCCTACGTCATCTACACCTCCGGCTCCACCGGCCAACCCAAAGGCGTCCCCATCCACCACCGCGCGCTCCTGAATTACGTCGAAGCCGCAAGCGAGCAATACGAGATCACCTCGCGCGACCGCGTCCTCCAGTTCGCATCGATCAACTTCGACGCCAGCATCGAAGAAATCTGGCCGACGCTCACGCGCGGCGCTACGCTCGTCCTGCGCACACCGATGATGGTCGCGTCGGTCGCCGAGTTCCTCGCGCGCTGCGACGAATGGCGCGTCACCGTCGTCAGCCTCCCCACCGCGTTCTGGCACGAAGTCGTCGACCGCATCGTCGCCGATCGCCTCACCATCCCGCCGCGCCTCCGCCTCGTCATCATCGGCGGCGATCGCGCGCTACCCGATCGCGTCTCGCAATGGCAACGCCATGTAAAGCACGTCAGGAACGTGCGCCTGATGAACACGTACGGTCCGACCGAAGCGACGGTCGTCGCGACGATCTATCCCGTCGGACGCAAAGCGCTGCCCGCGGGCGAAGTCCCGATCGGCAAACCGATCCGCAACACGCGCGTGTACATCCTCGACGCACACGGACAACCGGTCCCGATCGGCGTGCGCGGCGAGCTTTGCATCGCCGGCGACGGACTCTCGCTCGGCTATCTTCATCGCCCCGAGCTCACAGCACAGAAATTCTTCGACGATCCGTTTATCGAAAACCAACGCGTCTATCGCTCCGGCGATCTCGCACGCTGGAAATCCGACGGCAATCTCGAATTCTGTGGACGCGTCGACCGTCAGGTGAAAGTGCGCGGCTTCCGCATCGAGCTCGACGAGATCGAAACGATCCTCAACGATCACGAGGCCGTGAAGGACAGCGTCGTCGTCACGCACGAGCACCCGCCCGGCAACAAACGTCTCATCGCCTACATCGTCCCCGACCTCAGTCATCGATCCGACGATTCCGCGAAACCACAGAAAGTCGGCGAATGGGAAGCAGTCTTCGACGATCTCTACGCCGAAGTCGATCCGCAACAGGCCGCGAGCTTCTACATCAAAGGATGGGACTCGTCGTACACCGGCGAGCCGATGCCCGCCGATGAAGTCGAAACATGGATGAATCAAACGGTGGAGCGCATCACGTCGCTCCATCCGAAACGCATCCGCGAGATCGGCTCCGGCGGCAGTGGCCTGATGCTCTTCCGCCTCGCACCGTTCTGCGATTCGTACACCGGCACCGATCTCTCCGACAAAGCACTGGCCGTGCTGCAGCATCAACTCGACAGCCGCGAGCCGATCCCCGGCGTCAGCCTCGTGCACTGCCCCGCACACGCGCAGAACCTCGCGCCCGATTCCGTCGACGCGGTCCTGATCGTCTCCGTCGCACAGTACTTCCCCAACATCGATTACCTGCTCGAAGTCCTCGAGCGCGCCATCGAAGGCATCGCTCCCGGCGGCTTCCTCTTCCTCGGCGACATCCGCAATCACTCCCTCCTGGATGCGTTCCATGCGTCGGTTCAATTGTTCCAGGCCGAGCCGTCGCTCTCCGTGAGTGAGCTCAACCGCCGCATCCGCAAACATCACGCGCGAGAGAAGCAGCTGACCGTCGATCCGGCGTTCTTCCACGCGCTGCTCACCCGCATCCCGAAAATCACCGCCGTCGAAACGCGCCTCCTGCGCGGACGCAATCGCAACGAGCTGACGCGCTTCCGCTACGACGCAATCCTGCACGTCGGGACACCCGCGGTTTCACCATCCGTCGAATGGCAACCATGGCCCCATCTGTCATCCCGAGCGTTGAGCGAGGGACCTGGGCGGGAGGG
>DASYLL010000350.1:0-19579 GCA_036009605.1 Thermoanaerobaculia bacterium
GTGCCACGCGACGATCAACGCAATCGCGACAGGAACGTAGAGGAAGATCGCCGGCATGCGCGCGCGATCCTACCGGGGAGTCGCAGAGTCGCAAAGTCTCAAGGTCGCAAAGAGGTCGGCTGCGCCTCCTTTGAGACTTTACGACTTTGAGACTTTGCGACTCCCCTACACTACGCATCGATGGCACTCGATCGACGCGCGTTCCTTCGTCTTGCCGCTGCGGCCCCGTTCGCTGCGTCCGCGGCGTCCGTGTTTGGTGCGGAACGGTATCTGCTGCAGATGAACGGCTATCCGCTCAACGCCGAGACGCCGCTCGAACTGCTCACGGACTACCTGACGCCCAACGATCTTTTCTTCGTGCGCAGCCATTGGATTCCGCGTGTGCCCGATCCGCGATCGTGGCGTCTCGTCGTCGATGGCGATGTGCGAACGCCGCTGCGTCTCTCGCTCGACGATCTGAAGAAGATGCCGCGCGCCGAGGCCACGTGCGTTTTGCAATGCGCCGGCAACGGGCGTGGACTGCAATCGCCGCCGATGCCTGGCGTGCAGTGGAGTTATGGCGCGGTCGGCAACGCGCGATGGAGCGGCGTGCGTCTGCGCGACGTGCTCGTGCGCGCCGGCGTGAAGCATCCCGCGGCGAAGCATCTTCATCTCTTCGGCAGCGACGATCCACCCGGCAAAGTCCCGCCGTTCCATCGCAGTATCGAGCTCGGGAAAGCGATGGACGACTGCATCCTCGCGTACGAAATGAACGGCCAGCCGCTGCCGAAAGAACATGGTGCACCGCTGCGTCTGGTCGTTCCCGGCTGGGCAGGCGATCACTGGATGAAGTGGCTCGTTCGCCTGACCGCATCCGCGAAACCGCAGACCGGCTTCTTCATGGACACCGCGTATCGCTGGCCGATCCAACCCGGCGCTCCCGGCGTGGCGTTCAAACCAGAGGAGATGCGCCCACTGACGGAGATCGCGGTGAAGTCGAACATCACCAGTGCGCCCGCAAGACTGAAGCTCGGCACGACCGCCGACATCCGCGGCTTCGCCTTCTCCGGCGCGCCCGACATCGCGAAAGTCGAAGTCAGCGACGACGGCATGAAGACGTTTCACCGCGCCACACTCGACACGCGCCACGCACCGCACGCATGGCGCCTCTGGTCGTATCGCTGGACGCCCAAACGTCGCGGCCCGCATCAGATCACCGTCCGCGCAACCGACAGCCGCGGTGCCACCCAACCCGCAGTCACGGTCTGGAACCAAAGTGGCTATCTCTACAATGCGTGGCATTCCGCCACCATCGAGGTGACGGGATGAACCTGTTTCTCGCGCTTGTGCTCGCCGCGACGTTGCCCATGCCGGGCACCAAACTCAAAGACCTTCCGTCTGGCAAAGCGAAGGCGGACGTCGAAGCGGCCTGCTACCAATGCCACGCCGCGGACCTGCTCGTTCAGCAGCGCCTGACGCAGAAGCAATGGACCGCCACCGTGGAGAAGATGATGCGCTGGGGCGCGGTCGTTCCCGCGGAGAAGAAGACGCCGATCGTGGAGTATTTGGCGAGGAACTTTGGGCCGTCCCGCAAATTTGAGGCGACGAAGGTTGGGGCGGTGCGCAAGTAAGGAGTCTCAGAGTCTCACAGTCGCAGAGTCTCAGAGAGTGAGGCAGGCACGTCCTCTGAGACTCTAAGACTCTAAGTACAGGTCCCCATAACCGAGTGTCCAGTAGAATAGGAGAGGCAGCGTCGGTGAGGGAGGTTAGGGAGGTTTGTGATGGGATGGGAGACACCGATTCAGATTGAGTTGAACGAGAGCGAGCGTGAGGAGTTGGAGACGATGACGCGCTCGCATGCCGTGGCCCATGGGCTTGTAGTCCGGGCAAAGATCATTCTCGGAGTGGCAGCAGGTCGATCGCTGTCGAGAGTGGGGCGAGAGGTTGGATGCGGCCGTCGAATCGTGCGGAAGTGGGCCCAGCGCTACTGCCGAAAGCGAGTCGCGGGTCTTGTCGATGAGCCGCGCGGCGGGCGTCCGCCGAGGTTTTCCCCCAGCGGTGAGCGCGCATCTGGTCAAGCTGGCCTGTGACCTACCCGACGATCAACAACGGTCGCTTTCGCTCTGGACATGCGCTGAGCTGGCGCGAACACTTCAACGCGATCAGATCGTGGAGACGATCTCTCCGCAATCGGTCCAGCGGATTCTGGCGTGCTATCGCCTCAAGCCATGGCGAAGCCAGTACTGGTTGAATGCCAAAGGACCGCGAGACGAAGAGTTTCGCCGTCGGACCACAGAGATCTGTGACCTCTACACCGGTGAACTGGAGCCGCACGAGCGTGTCCTGTGCGTGGACGAGAAGACCTCCTTGCAACCGCGTACCCGAAAGTTCGCCACCAAGCCCGCACGTCCCGATACTCCCATCCGAGTGGAACACGAGTATCGAAGGAGCGGTGCTCTGCAGTTGTTCGGAGCCTTCGACATTCGAAGTGGAAACGTCATCGGAGTCTGCCGACCGAGGAAGCGCCAGGAGGATTTCATCGCATTACTGGCCGAGATCGAGCGACAGACTCCACCTTCCATCACGATCATCCACATCGTCTGCGACAACGTGCCCATGCACTCCGGCCAGAAGGTTGTGGCGTGGCTCGCATTGCATCCGCGGTTCCGCTTTCACTTCACGCCTGTCCACTGTTCATGGATGAATCAGATCGAACAGTGGTTCTCGATTCTGCAACGAAAGCGACTCTCAGCTCCGAACTTCCGCGATCTCGAAGATCTGGAAAACAAACTTCGCTCGTTCATTGCCGAATGGAACCAACACGCGCATCCCTTCCGCTGGTCCAGATCCTCCTTCACCAAGGTCCTCGGCGCAGTGGAAGACACTCTCTCTCATGCCGCCTGATACTGGACACTCGGTTCCGGGGAGCTGTACTAAGACTCTAAGACTCTGAGACCACTCCCCGGCCTCTACGGACAGTAGAACGGGAACACCCCCGCCCCTCCCGGAGTTAGATTGGTTCCGTCCTATGGATTCCATCGTCATTCGCGGCGCACGCGAGCACAACCTCAAAAACATCGACGTCGTCGTTCCCCGCAACAAGTTCGTGGTCATCACCGGCGTGTCGGGATCGGGCAAGTCTTCGCTCGCGTTCGACACGATCTTCGCCGAAGGCCAGCGGCGGTATGTCGAGTCCCTCTCGGCGTACGCGCGGCAGTTCCTGGAGCAGATGGAGAAGCCCGACGTCGACTCGATCGAAGGGCTGTCGCCCGCGATCTCCATCGAACAGCGCACGACCTCGCGCAACCCGCGCTCCACGGTCGGGACCGTCACCGAGATCTACGACTACCTCCGACTCCTCTACGCCTCGATCGGCGTGCCGCATTGCACGCAGTGCGGGCAGGAGATCCGGCCGCAGACGATCCAGCAGATGGTCGACAAGCTGCTGACCAATCCTGCCGGCACGAAGTTCACGATTCTCGCGCCGTACATCCGCGGGAAGAAGGGCGAGTACCGCAAGCAGATGCTGCAGATGGTGAAGGAAGGCTTCACCCACGCCATCGTCGACGGCGAAGAAGTCGAGCTCGCCAATCCGCCCACGCTCGACAAGCAGAAGAAACACACCATCGACATCCGCATCGATCGCGTGGTCGTCAAGGAAGGCGTCGCGCAGCGCCTCGCCGATTCGCTCGAGACCGCCACGCGCGTCACGAAAGGTCTCGTCAAGATCCTCTACCAGGCCGACAAACGCGAAGAGCTGATGTCGCAGAACTACGCCTGCCCCGACTGCGGAATCTCCATCGGGGAGATCACGCCGCGGCTCTTCTCCTTCAACTCCCCCTACGGCGCCTGCACCGGCTGCTCCGGCCTCGGCATGCTCCTCGAAGTCGACGAGCGCAAGATCGTCCCCGATCCGAAACTCTCCATCACCGACGGCGCCATCGCGCTCTGGAAGGAAGGCTCCGACAACTGGCGCTTCCGCCAGATCCAGACTCTCGCGACGCACTACAAATTCAAGATGTCGACGCCGTGGGAGAAGCTCGCTGACAAGGCGCGCAACACGATCCTTCACGGTTCAGAAGAGAAGATCCGCTTCGAGTTCACGGGCGGCGAGAGCGCGTACTCGTACAACGGCACCTACGAAGGCATCGTCCCGATGCTGAAGCGCCGCTACAAGGAATCGGACTCCGACGACATCCGTGAAGAGATCGAGCGCTTCATGACGCAGAAGAAGTGTCCCGCGTGCGAAGGGCGTCGTCTGAAGCCCGAAGCGCTCAGCGTCACCGTGGCGCATCTTCCGGTCGACTGCATCGTGGCGATGCAACTGCGCGACGCAGCGGAATTCTTCAAAGACGTCCAACTTACGGCGCGCGAAGAAGCGATCGCCGGCAAGATTCTGAAGGAAGTCCGCGACCGGCTCGGCTTCCTCAACACGGTCGGCGTCGGCTATCTCACGCTCGACCGCAACGCCGCGTCCCTCTCCGGCGGCGAAGGGCAGCGCATCCGTCTCGCCACGCAGATCGGATCGAAGCTCATGGGCGTTCTGTACGTGCTCGATGAGCCGTCGATCGGTCTGCACCAGCGCGACAACCGCAAGCTCATTGAATCGCTCATCGAGCTGCGTGACCTCGGCAACACGGTCATCGTCGTCGAGCACGACGAGGAAACGATCGAGACCGCGGATCACATCATCGACCTCGGCCCGCGCGCCGGCGTCCACGGCGGCCACATCGTCGCCGAAGGGACGCTCGAGCAGGTCAAGACCTTCCCGAGCTCGTTGACCGCGAAGTACCTCCGCGGCGAGGCGCGCATCGAAGTCCCGCAAGTGCGCCGTCCGATCACGGAGAACAAAGTCGTGATCCGCGGCGCCACGCAGAACAATCTCAAGAACCTCGACGTCGAGTTCCCTCTCGGCGTGTTCATCGCCGTCACCGGCGTGAGCGGCTCGGGCAAATCGACGCTCGTCAACGACATCCTCTACAAAGCGCTGTCGCGGCATTTCTACGACGCGCTCGACACGCCGGGCGCGCACGAGCGTATCGACGGACTGGAGCTGATCGACAAGGTCATCGACATCGATCAGTCACCGATCGGCCGCACGCCGCGCTCGAATCCCGCGACGTACACGCAGCTCTTCGGCGAGATCCGCGGACTGATGGCGCAGACGCCCGAAGCGCGCATGCGCGGCTATGGTCCGGGACGTTTCTCGTTCAACGTGAAGGGCGGTCGTTGCGAAGCGTGCAAGGGCGACGGGCAGATCAAGATCGAGATGCACTTCATGCCCGACATCTACGTGAAGTGCGACGTCTGCGGCAGCAAACGCTACAACCGTGAGACGCTCGAGGTGAAGTACAAGGGCTACTCGGTCTCCGAGATCCTGGAGATGACCGTCGAGCAGGCGCACGAAGTCTTCCGCAACGTGCCCCGCATCGCCAACGTCCTGCGCACGCTCGAAGAAGTCGGCCTCGGCTACATCACGCTCGGTCAGTCTTCGACGACGCTCTCCGGCGGCGAAGCGCAGCGCGTGAAGCTCGCCAAAGAGCTCGCGAAACGCGCGACTGGCAAGACGCTCTACATCCTCGACGAGCCGACGACGGGCTTGCACTTCGATGACGTCTCCAAGCTGCTGCATCTGATGCACGGCCTGGTCGATCGCGGCAACACGGTCGTCGTCATCGAGCACAATCTCGATGTCATCAAGACCGCGGATCACGTTCTCGATCTCGGACCCGAAGGCGGCGACGGCGGCGGACAGGTGATCGCGATGGGGACACCGGAGCAGGTCGCCAAGTCGAAGGTGAGCCCGACCGGCTACTACCTCGCGAAGATGTTGAAGAACAAACGCGGCGCCGGCGTTCTCGCGGGCTGATGTCGACCACGCTCTTTCTCCTGTCGCCCGCAACGCTGAACGGTCTGCGCTCGAAGCAGCTCACGTCGCCGCGCGCGAAGTTCGCGGTCGCCGAGCGATACCGCAGCGAAGCAGGCGTGGAGATCGCGGACGCGTTCGCGTTCATGAGCGCGCTCTACTTCCGCGGCAAGATCGCCTACGCGCGACGCTTCGCCGTCCCGGCGCCCGCGATTGGCGGCAACGGCATCTTCGTCATCACCTCGGGATACGGACTCGTTCCGCCCGACTGGTGCATCAACGAAGAGCGGATGAAGCGGATGCGCCGCATCGACATCGATGCCGACTCGCGCATGTACGCGAAACCGCTGCGCGATCACGCGCAACTCATCGCCCGCGCGCTCGGCGATGACCCCGACGCGCAAGTCGTCCTGCTCGGCAGCGTCGCCACCGGCAAGTACGTCGACATCCTCTGGCCGATCCTCGGCACGCGCCTGCGCTTTCCATCCGCGTTCGCCGGCCTCGGCGACATGGCCCGCGGTGGATTGATGCTCCGCTCCGCGCGCATGGGCATCGAGCTCGACTACACGACGCTCGACGCCAATCGCAAGCGCCCGAAGGGCGCGACGGGGAAAATGCCGGCGTTGTGACGAGCGGTTGTCGGTTCTCGGTTCTCAGTTGTCTGTGCCGAAGCGCGAAGAGCCACAGACAACCGACAACCGAGAACCGACAACGACGCGCGCTGGTAAGCTCGCGTATCACGATGCCCGCGAAGCGCGCGTTCGAAATCCCAAAGGACACGAACGAGATTCGTCTCAAGTTCGGCGAGAAGGAAGTCCGCCTCACCAATCTCCGCAAGCCGTTCTGGAAAAAGCTCGGCATCACGAAGCGCGATCTGCTGCAGTACTACGCCGACGTTTCGCAGTGGCTGCTTCCGCACATTCGCGATCGCGCGATGGTGATGAAGCGCTATCCGAATGGTGCCGAGGGCGATTTCTTTTACATGAAGCGTGCGCCGGAGCCGCGGCCGGAGTGGATCGAGATCTGTACGATCGATCACGGCAGCGCGGGCATCATCGATTTCCCGATGGTGCAGGACCTCCCTTCGCTCCTCTGGTGCATCAACCTCGGTTGCATCGATCTCAACCAGTGGTACGGCACCTGCGACGACACTGATCGTCCCGACGTTCTTCATTTCGATCTCGATCCCGGTCCGGGAGCGAACTTCGATCGCGTGCGCGAAGTGGCGCTGCGCGTGCGCGACATCCTGGCGATGCTGAAGATGCCGACGTACGCGAAGACGACCGGCTCGCGCGGCATTCACGTCTACATTCCGATCAAACGCGGGCCGGTGCAGAAAGAAGTGTGGACGTTCGCGAAAGCGATCGCGATCGAGCTCGAGTCGCGCCACCCGGACATCATCACGGCCGAATACAGCAAAGCCAAGCGTCCGCATGGACGTGTCCTCGTCGATTTCAATCAGAACCAGTGGGGCCGCACGCTCGCGTCGATTTACTCGGTGCGGCCGACGTCGTTCGCCGGAGCCTCGATGCCCGTGACGTGGGATGAGATCGAAGAAGGCATCTCGATCGAAGACTTTCGCATCGACAACGCCGTCGAGCGGCTGAGCGAAGTTGGTGATCTCTGGAAGCCGATGATTGGGAAGAAACGGGTCGATCTCTACAAGAGTTTCAAGGTGACGAAAGGATGAGAGCGTTTTTCGCGTTTGCCTGATTCGTGAAACGCCTGATTCTGCTCCTCGTTTTCGCCAGCGTCGCAAGCGCGCAGACCGTCCGCATCACCGACAAACCCACGGGTCTCGTCTCCGGCACGCTCTACGTTCCGGTCGTCGCGACGGAACCGGTCGAGAAGCTCGCGCTCTTCATCAACGGCGTGCAGCACAGCACCGCGATGGGGCGCGTGATGACGTCGCAGGTCAACGTTGGCTTCTACCTGCGTCGCCTGCGGATGCGTGCTGTTGGCTATGACGCCGAGGGGAAGATCGTTGGGGAGGATGAGATGGTGGTGAATGATCCGCGGCCGCCGTTTCGCGTGCGATTGCAGGGTCCCGCGGAATGGCCGGAAAGCGGCAACGCGGAACTGCACGCGAACGTGTTGCGGCCCGCCGAGATCCTGATCGGAGGCGTCGACTTCTACATCGGCGAAGAGAAGGTCGGCACCGATGATGTGCAGCCGTACTCCGTCAACGTCGATGCTGCGAAGTATCCGGGTGCGGTCTATGCGCGCGTTGTCGCAAGGGGCACGCGCGAGCAGGAAGCGAACGACGTGCTCTTCTTCGGCGATCGCGCGCACGCCTCGACGGATGTGACGGTGCAGCAGATCCCGATCTCGGTCGCGACCGGCAACGCACCGCTGCGTCCGGAATCGATCACGCTCATCGACAACGGCGTGCCGCGCACCATCGAAGGTCTCGTCGCGGCGAACGATCAGCCGCTGAACGTGATCCTGCTGATCGACTACTCGGAGAGCATGCTCGACGAATTGCCGGTCGTGAAAGCGGCGGCGCGCCAGTTTGCGAAGTCGCTGTTGCGGCCGCAGGATCGACTTGCGGTTGTTGGATTCAATCAGACGACGTTCTGGCTCACCGGCTACACGAATGACTGGAACGGTGTCGCGCAGGCCGTCGATCGCGTGAAGCCGATCGGCGAAACGCATCTTTACGACAGCGTCATCGAGATGCTGTACGAACTGCAGAAAACGCCCGGCCGCCACGCGCTGGTCGTGCTCACCGACGGCGTCGATCAGGGCAGCAAATTCAAGCTCGATCACCTCGTGCACTACGCGCGCTACGCCGGCGTGCCGATCTATCCCGTGGTGAAAAACAAATCGCTCTCGCGTTGGATGAAGCTCGGTGTCGGACGCTTGCAGGCGCGGCGACTGGGAGCCATCGCCGAAGACACTGGCGCGACGTACTTCATCATTCAAAGCGAGCGTGAGCTCGACAAGATCTACGGACGCATCGCCGCGGAGCTGCGCCAGCAATATCAGCTCGTGTTTCATTCGGAGTCGGAAATGGCCGATCAGTGGCGTCCGCTTCGGATTGAATCGAAAGCGGGGCACACGCTGCGCGCGCCGCGCGGCTATTTCCCGTAGCCGCCCTGGCCCGGCACGGTCCGTGAACTTCTGTCCGCTTCGTGGATCGCGGATCGCCGTTGTTTCCGGAGGTGCCGAAGCGGCATCGCATTCATCGCGGCCTCGTGTCCGAACGCCAGGAGCACATCTTCACGTGGGTGGCGGTCGTCGTCGTGCTGCTGTATGCGACGGCGTGGATCGGCGCGCTGGTGGAGAAACACCGACGAGCAAAAGAGCCCGTGTTCGGCACGCCGGTCGCGCCCGTTGTCGCAGTAGCCCCAACGGTCGCGAGCGTGCGAGAGAACATCACGGGACGCATCTTCGGTCCTGAGGCGCCACGGACGCCGTTTCTGACCGAGGCGATGCTGGGGTTTCTGCATCCGCTGCGCGGAGAGAGTGGCGAGGTGCGTTACGTGCCGACGCTGCCGGGCGAGCAGGTCGTCGAAGACGCGCCGGGCGGCGCGCGTGCGATCGTTGAAGGAAGTCCGCGCGCCGATTTCAGCGCGCCGGAGAAAACCGGCATCTACAAATTCGCGGTGGAGCTCAACAAGGCCACAAAAAAGATCGACGACATCAGCATCGTCACGCTCGTGCCGCGCTCGCAGAAGCGTGCCGGACGCATCGGCAGCTATCAGCTCGGCAGCTGGCCGTTCGAATCAGGCGGCAAGCCGACGTCGGAGCGATACGCGCCGCCCGAGGGATTCATCGAGGTCACGAAGGAAAACCAGGACTTTCATGTCTCGGAGCATTTCCGTCTGCGCGACTTTCTGACCAAGGATCAGCGCGAGGTCTGGCCGAAGTACCTGCTCCTTGATCCGAAACTGATCGACAAGCTCGAGCTGACGATTCAGGAACTGGAACGGCAGGGCGTGCGCATCACCGGCATGCACGTCATGAGCGGCTTTCGTACGCCGCGCTACAACCACAGCGGCGGCAATACGGCCGGCCGCGCCAATCTGAGCCGCCACATGTACGGCGACGCGGCCGACGTGTACGTCGACAACGACCGCAATGGCCAGCCGGATGACATCACAGGAGATGGTCAGGTGACCGTACGCGACGCCGAACGTTTCGCGCAGGCAGCCGAGACGGTGGAGCGGAATTATCGCTCGCTCGTCGGCGGCATTGGCGTTTACACGGCGTGCTGCGGGCACGGACCTTTCACACACATCGACGTACGCGGGTATCGCGCGCGCTGGAGAGGAACTGGCAATGGGTAGTTCTGAAGGAGGTACCGTGGTTACAGAGTTTGCATGTCCCGAGTGTCACAGCCGTCGCACGGATTCGTCGGTGGTCTGCCCGACGTGCGGCGCGCCGCCGATCCGCGAGGGCGACAACAAGCGCGCGGTCGAAGAGGAAGTGCGCTCGCAGGATCTCGAGCCGTACATCGCGCTGCGCTACATCGCGCGGTTGTTCAAGGTTCTGGCCGTGCTGATGATCCTGATGCTCATCGGCGAGATCGTGGCCGGACTCATGGCCGAAGGCACCGCGTCATTGCCGGAGTTGATCGGTGAGATTACGCAGATGCTGGTGCTGGCGGGTCTGATGTGGGGTGGCGGCGACATCACGCTGCTGCTCATCGACGCCGGCCATGACCTGCGCGTCGCCCGCATTCTCCTCGGCCGCATCAATCACGAGCTGCACCGCTCGAACGCCGAACAGAAGAAGTGACGCGCCAGCGTCATCCCGAGCGTGAGTCGAGGGATCTGTGCGGGGGACGCGCGCTGCTCGCCCCTCCCCGCACAGGTCCCTCGCTCACGCTCGGGATGACGGTCAGGCGTTCGCGGCCATCAACGTCTCTTTGCGCAGTTGCATCTGCTCACCGAGCGCGCGCAGCTCGTTCTTGTCGAGCAGCTTTTTCGCGCGCGGGAACATCTCCTTCTCTTCCTCGTCGGCGTGATGCTCCACGAGCTCCTTGAGCACTTTGGCCTTCGCCTTCAGCTCTTCGTTGCTCTCGCCGTCGTTGACTTCCGGCAGGACGAGATCGACGACGTGATGCTCCTGCAGCGCTTCGTAGTAGAGCTTCTGATCTTCCTTCTTGCGCGCGGCCTCGTGGTACGCGGGATAGAAGATCTCTTCCTCGATCTGCGTGTGGACTTTCAGCTCGCGGTCGATCTTCACGCGTAACTTCTCGCGGCGTGCGCCGGTTGCGTTCTCGAACTGGCCGAGCAGCTCGCGCACTGTGTCGTGGTCGCTCTTCAACAACTTGATTGCGTCAGGTGCGGGTGCAGCCTTTTTCTTTGCAGCCATCGGAAATCCTCCGCGGAGCGGAAGATCACAATGCGTGCCGGACCGTTTTACTCGTACGTTCTATTCAACGATCGCGCGGCTCATCACGTCGCGCAGCTCGCGAAAAACATTCTCGGCGGGGATGCCGAGCTCGCGATGGTTGCCGGCGCGCTTGATGATGGATTCGGCGGCCTTCTCGTCGAAGACGCGGCTGTCGATCTGGCGGTTGTTGAGATCGCAGAACGCGAAGAGCGATGCGAGTGCGACGCGTCGATTGCCGCCGCGGAACGGACGCGCCATCAGCAGCGCGAAGACCAGTGCCGCGACTTTGTCGGAAAAGGCCGGATAGGCTTCGCGTCCGAGGGTGGTGATCTGTGGACGCTGGACGGCGTTGATCAGACCGAACTGCGAATCGATCACGCCGGGATGCGCCTGGCTGCCACCAAACTCCGCGCTGACGACCTTGTGCAGCTCGACGACGTCCTGCACGGTGAGATAGCGCAAACCGTCAGTCGGTGAGCTTGCGGAAGGCGTTGGGATACTTTTTGATGGCTCTTTCGGCGGCGGCGACGACCGGGTTGTTGGCGTCGGCTTGGGGGTCGGGATAGGAGGCGGCGTCTTTGGCGGCGCTGCTGGCTTTTTTGGCTGCGGCAGCTTTTGCGCCGGCGGTTTTGCCGCTGCTTTTTTCGGCGGCTTTGCCGGTTTTGCCGCCGCCTTTGTTTTCGGGGACGGTTTTGCTGGCGCTTTTGGCGGCTTCGACGGCTTTGCCTTTACCGTTTTCACCGGCTTTTTTGACTGAGGCTTTGTTGCTTTTGGCAGCTTTGGCTTTTTCTTTGTCGCCATGCGTCATTTCAGTCCTCAGGGCGGTCATTGTAACCGTCGTTAAGTCACTGAGTCAATGGGGTTTACGGTGAATCGCCGTTCTGACCCACTGTTTACGGAAATGACCGGTCCAGGCTAAGGTACTGAAAGGAATCAGTTTACAGCCGACGCAACATGCACTGAAGGTTGTGCATCAGGCGGTATCGGCATCGACTTCGGTCTCGCCGGATGAGCTCGCAGCACCGGCTTCCTCGAACATCGGCTTGGCATCGACGGAGATGAATGCCTTGCCGCTTTCGGTGATTGTGTAACCCGAGGCGTCGGCGGCCAGGTAGCCCTTCGTGACCAGACCGGCCGCGGGTGCCTCGCGTCCTCCGACCGGATGCTTGATCGCCTTGATCTGATCGGGCGTCATCGAGTCGAGGTTGAGGCGGCGGAACTCCTGAAGGACGCGGATCTCCTGGGTGGTGAGCTCGTTCGGCAGGATGATCATAGGGCGGCAATTGTAAACGTCACGGCTGACACTTCGCGCACCAATACGTTCCGCGCGCGTCCTTTCCCTGCTTTGCGTACTCGATGTGCGACCCGCAACGCCGGCACGGCTTGCCGCCACGGCCGTACACGTACTTCTGCTGACTGGGGTCGAGGCTGAACGTCGTGACGCGGCCGCCGCCACGCTTCGTCACGTTCGCGATCATCAGCTTGCGCGCCGTTTCGAGGATGCGCATCAGCTGCTCGTCGCTCAGATCCGCAACACGCGCGAACGGACTGATGCGCGCGACGAACAACACCTCGCTCTTGTACTCGTTGCCGATGCCGGCGACGACGCGCTGGTTGAGAATCACATCCGCGATCTCTTCCCCCGCGCGTTCTCGAATCCGCCGCATCGCTTCATCGAAATCGAACGCGTCTCCCAGAAAATCAGGACCGATGTTCACGAGGTCATCCTGCCGCGCCAGTGATCGCGCATCGTGAAACTCCGCGACCGGCACGTTGAATCCGACCGCCACCCATTCATCGGTCTCGATCACGAGCCGCATATCGCTGCGCTTCATCTGCCAGCGCTCGCGCGGTCTGTACAAATGCCATGACCCGTGCATCCGCATGTGTGTCCGCAGATGCAGATCCCCCGAGAAGTCGATGATCAGATGCTTCCCTTCGGACACGACGCGCTCGATCGTGCGTCCCGCGACCGGCGTCTCGTGATCGATTCGCGCGAGCTGCGCAAATACGGTCTCGAATTTCGTGACCACTCTTCCCGCCAGCGCCGCCTGCATCGTCCGAGCAGCGCGAAAGATCGTGTCACCCTCGGGCATGAGCGAAGCTGGGATGCAGCGACACGAAGCGCCACTGGTCGCCCTCTCGTGCGAGCACCGCTTCGATCTGATGCGGCAGCTCGTACGGTTTGCCGTTCGGCGCGAGCACGTTCTCGAGCACGGCATCGCATTGCGCGACAACGGTGCTTTCGGACAACGGCCGAATGCGCAGATCGGCGATGACCCACGTGCTCTCGCGCATCGGTCCGTCGTGTTCGGAGGTGAGCAATCGCGTGATCGCTTCCCGTCCGACAGCGAACGTGCCCCACGGATGCGTGACGTTCCCGCCCTCGGTCCAGCAGTTCACCATCGCGTCCACGTCATGCGCGTTCCACGCGCGCGCGAATTCTTCGAAGCAGTTGCGAATCGAGTCGTCCATCGTGCTCACAATCTCACAGGTTTCTGGCGCAGTTGATATCCGAGTCCCGTCGCCGCGAATCCCTGCTCGACGAGGAACGGCGCGAGCGGCGAGCGCGATGCGGGCTCGTCGTTGATCTCCGCGAGGAGCAGGGCACGGCGCGTGCCGTCGTTCACGAGCGACGCGAGTTGCTGCGCGATCTCACGCGCGACCATCGACCGCGATGGCTCGTCTTCCGGCAGAAAGACCAGCAGCTGTTTTTCGCCGCGCGAGATGTAGCAGGCCATCAGTCCGTTGACGAGGATCACGTGCGCGCCGACGCTGCGTGACATCGTCGCCTTCGACTCCGGCCACTTCACGATTGCGCCGTACGGATTCGCGGGATCGGTCGCGGCAAGCATGACGGTCTCCGGCTTCTCCGTTTCGTCGCGCATGGAGCGCAGCAGGTCGATCGCGCCCGGTCCGGCGAATTGCGTGGCGCCGAGGCCGGCGACGAAGTAGCCGCGGCGGATGCGGCCGGCGTCTTCCATCGCGCGCAGCACGGGATAGACCGCGGAGAAGCCGCCGAAGATGTTCTCGAGCGCCGGCGCCTCGCGCGTCACGAGGCCGTACCGCGCGAGCAGCTGTTGCGCGAGTGCGTTCGCGCGCAGCGTGTCATTCGCGGTGGCGGACGGGACGAGCGACCAGCGTCCCTGCGTCGACGGAGGAACGACGCGACGCGAACGGAATCGTCCGCCGCCCGCGGCTGGGCGCTTCGACGCGTTGCGCGTGAACGCGCGCAGCGCGTGAAACGTGTCGTTTGTGACCAGGCCTTTCCAGACGAGGTCCCACAGCGCGTCGATGATTTCCGCGGGGAAGCCGCCGACCGCAACTTGAATCTGATGGAAGAACGAGGCGCCGTTCGCGCTGAGGTAGTTGCCAATGCTGTCATCCCGAGCGTCGAGTGAGGGACCTGGGTGGGCGAGGCTCGAAGAACGCTCCTGTCGCCCCGCCCGCACAGGTCCCTCGCTCACGCTCGGGATGACACGCAACAGCTGCAGGTTGTCCGTGAGGTACAGCGCGATGCGGCCGTCCTTCTCGCCGAGCGGCTCGACGCCGACCCACACGATCTCGCCCGCCGCGCTGAGCGTGTCGAGATCGGACGGCCGATAGTCGACGATGCGCGAGGCGAGAATCTCGCTCTCGAAAATCGACGCGGCCATCGGAAAGCCCTGCAGCGATTCGATCACTTCGAGCAGCGCGTCGAGGCCGCGACGTTTCTTCGTCACGCCCTGCCAGTTCGTGAAGAGCCGCGCCAGCACAGGCGGATCGACGGGCTCCGCTTCCTTGCGCAGCTTCGCGAGCGACCGCCGGCGAATGATGCGCAGCACCTCCGACTCGCACCATTCGCGTTGCGTTCCTTTCGGACGGAACTCTCCTTCGATCAGGCGGCCGCGCTCGACGAAGCGTTCGAGTGCGTGATGAATGATGGCGATGCCGAGTGCGTAGCGATGGGCGACGTCGTTCGGCGTGAACGGGCCGTGTGTGCGTGCGTAGCGAAGCACGAGATCGCCGACGGGATCGGCGACCGGCGCGAGATAGCGTTCCGCCACTCCGTGCGGAATCGGTGTGCCGAGGGCATCGCGATAGCGTGAGGCGTCCTCGACGGCGATGAAACGCTTGTCGCGCGCGATCGTCACTTCGAGAATGCGGCGCGTCTTCGACAGCTCCTGAATCGCGGCCTTCGCATCGATCTCCGAGCGCGCTGCGATCTCATCCGCGGACAGATCGCCGAGGCGCAGCAGGAGGTCGTGAATCGCGTCGAGGTTGCGCGCTTTGTGTCGATCGTCGAGATGCTGCAGCTCGAGCTCGGTCTGTTCGAGCGCGTCCGCGTCGAGCAGGTCGCGCAGCTCGGGCTCGCCGAGAAGCTCGCGCAGTTGCGACTGATCGATGGAAAGCGCCTGTGCGCGACGTTCGGCGAGCGGCGCATCGCCGTCATACAGAAAGTTCGCGACATAGCGGAACAACACCGATGCCGCGAACGGCGATGGCTTGCTCGTGTCCGCGGTGTGTACACGCACGGTGCGTTTGCGGATGCGCTGCGCGAGATCGATGAATGCGGGCACGTCGAAGACGTCGCGCAGCGTTTCGCGATAGGCCTCGAGAATGATCGGGAACGAGCCGTAGCGCGACGCGACCTGCAGCAGGTCGTACGCGCGTTTGCGTTGCTGCCACAGCGGCGTGCGTCCCTGAATGCGCGTGCGCGGCAGGAGAAGCGCGCGTGCGGCAGCCTCGCGGAACTTTGCTGCGAAGATCGAGCTCGCGCCGAGCTGGCGCAGGAGAAGCTGCTCGATCTCGTCGGGATCGGGAATGATGAGATCCGTCGACGGCGGCTGATCGGTTTCGGGAAAGCGCACGATGAATCCGTCGTCGCTCCACATCGACTCGACGTCGATTGCGAGCTGCTGCCGTACCTTCGCAGCGACGACCATCGCCCAGGGCGCGTGTACTTTTCCGCCGAATGGCGAGAGCACGCAGACGCGCCAGTCGCCCAGCTCGTCGGTGACGCGTTCGATCACGATCGTCTGATCGTCGGGGACTGCGCCTGTCGCTTCTTCCTGAGCGGAGAGGTACTGGAGGAAGTTCTCGGCGGCGACTTTGTCGAGATCGTGTTTCGTCGTCAGGCGTTTGATCGCGTCGCTTTTCGTCGAGCCGCGGATCTCGCGGACGAGCTTGCCGATCGCTTCACCAAAGGGAACGGTTCGTTCTGCGGCATCGGCCTTCCAGAACGGCATCTTCCCCGGCTGTCCCGGCGCGGGCGTGACGATGACTTTGTCGAGCGTGATCTCTTCGATGCGCCACGTCGATGCGCCGAGGATGAAGGTTTCGCCGACCTGGGCCTCAAATACCATCTCTTCGTCGAGCTCGCCGACACGCGCGGATTGATTCTTCTCGGTGCCGGCGAGGAACACGCCGTACAGGCCGCGGTCGGGGATCGTGCCGCCGCTCGTGATGGCGATGCGCTTCGCGCCTTGTCGCGCGGTGATCGTGTTGGCGATGCGGTCCCACGTCACGCGCGGACGCAGCTCTGCGAATTCGTCCGATGGATAGAGTCCGGAGAGCATGTCGAGCACGCCGTCGAACGCCGTCCGCGACAGCTCCGCGAAGGGCGCGGCGGTACGGATCGCTGCGAACAGCTCATCGGCATTCCATGTATCGACCGCGACCATCGCGACGATCTGCTGCGAGAGCACATCAAGGGGATTGCGCGGGTAACGCGTCGGCTCGATCGCGCCGTCGTGCATCGCCTGCGTGACAGCCGCGCAGGCGATCAGATCGCCGCGGAACTTCGGCACGATGATGCCTCGCGACGCGGCGCCGACCTGATGGCTCGCGCGTCCGATGCGTTGCATGCCGGAGGCGATCGACGGTGGCGCTTCGATCTGGATCACGAGATCGATTGCACCCATGTCGATGCCGAGCTCCAGCGATGACGTTGCAACCAGCGCGGGCAGGCGTCCCGATTTCAGCGCGTCCTCGATCTCCATGCGCTGCGCGCGTGCGATCGAGCCATGATGCGCGGAGACGAGTGTTTCTCCCGCGAGCTCGTTCAATGCGGCGGCGAGGCGTTCGGCGAGTCGCCGCGAGTTCACAAAGATCAGCGTCGACGTGTGCGCGCGAATGAGCTCGAGCAATCGAGGATGAATGGCCGGCCAGATCGACGGAGAGCGCGGACCGAGCGACGCGGGACCGCTCGTGATCTCGACGGATTCCGCGATGCGCGCCATGTCCTCGACCGGTACATCGACATGGAGTGAGAGCAGCTTCTTCTCGCCAGTGTCGACGATCGTGACGGGACGGAAGGGGACTTTACGTGGCGTCGAGAACTCGTCGTGAATTTGGCGTCCCGCCGCGGCCGCAGGCGACGGGCTGACAGCCCGTCGGTCCAGCGCCCCGCCGAGAAAATGCGCGACCTCCTCGAGCGGCCGCTGCGTCGCCGACAGCCCGATCCTCTGCGGCGGCTTCGCGCAGCGCAGCGCCAGCCGTTCGAGCGACAACGCCATGTGCGCGCCGCGTTTGTTCGGAACGAGCGCGTGAATCTCGTCGATGATCACCGTCTCGACGCCCTGCAGCATCTCGCGCGCGTTCGACGTCATCATCAGATAGAGCGACTCCGGCGTCGTGATGAGGATGTCCGCGGGATCGCGATTGAATTTCGCGCGCTCCGATTGCGGCGTGTCGCCGGTGCGGATCGCGATCGACGGGATCACGTATTCATCGCCGCGCGCCTGCGCGACATTCGAGATGCCGGCGAGCGGTGCGCGCAGGTTGCGCTCGACGTCGACGGCCAGCGCTTTGATCGGTGAGAGGTAGAGAACGCGGCAGCGCTGTTCCTTCGGCGGCCGCGGCCGGAACATCAATCCATTGAGCGCCCACAGAAACGCCGTCAGTGTTTTTCCGCTGCCGGTCGGCGCGAAAATGAGCGTCCATTCGCCGTTCGCAATGGCGGGCCAGCCCTGTTGCTGCGCCTTCGTCGGGGCGTCGAATGAGGCCGTGAACCACTCGCGCACGGCGGGATGAAAGAGGTCGAGCGCGGCTTGTGATTTCGCCATCGGGTTTCGGTGAGCAGCGTCACGCTGCTGGACAACGTGTGGGACGACTGCAAGAATAGTATCCAGTCCCCCCACGTGAAGGCGGAAGTGGTAGTGAAGGATGGGAGATGCGGCTGAAGGTGCTCGGCGCCTATGGGGCGTCGGATGCAGAACATAACCTGACCGGGTACCTGATCGACGACTGGCTCGCGGTGGATGCGGGAACTCTCACCTCGAAACTGTCGTTCGCGCAACAGGCCCGAGTCCAGGCTGTCTTCATCACTCATCCACACGCGGATCACATCCGCGATCTGCCCCACCTGATCCACAATCGCTTCGCCCAATCGACCGGCCCGCTGACGATCTTCGCATCCCGCGAAGTGATGGAGCTGCTCACGCGCGATGTGTTCAACGGCTGCGTGTGGCCCGATTTCTCCGAGATCATCGCTCCCGCCACCGGCAAGCCCGCGGTGCAGTATCGCTCGCTCGCGCCGGGCAAGCGGACGATGTTCAATGACGTCGGGATCACCGCCGTCGCCGTCGATCACCAGATTCCCGCGGCCGGCGTACTGCTGGAGATGAACGGCCAATCCATCGTCTTCACCGGAGACACCGGTCCCACTTCGGAGATCTGGAAGCGGACGAACAAGCTGCAGAACGTCGTGGCGGTGGTCACCGAGGCGTCATTCCCGAATGACCAGCAGCAGCTCGCCGACGAGACCGCGCACCTCACGCCGCACACCTTCGGCGAAGAGCTGAAGAAGATCACCGCCGACGCGCCGGTCTACGCCAGCCATCGCAAGATCCCGTTCGAGCGCGACATCGAATCGCAGATCCGCAACCTGCGCGACCGCCGCGCGCGCGTGCTGCTCGAAAAGAACTACACGCTCTAAGGGGTCAGGTCTGCACTTTGCACTTTTTGCGAGACTTTCTCGCCTGAGCAGATGCGGCGAAAAAGTGCAAAGTGCAGACCTGACCCCAAACTAGAATGCCGGGCGGTCATGCCGCGTCCGTCCGTCACCGTCATCCTGCACACGCTCAATGAAGTCGAGCAGATCGAGGACTGTCTGCGCACGGTCGAGTGGGCAGACGAGATCTATCTGCTCGATTCCTTCTCCAAAGACGGGACGGTGGAACTGGTAGGCCAGACTTTTCCGCGGGTACGCATCGAACAGCGCGAGTACCTCGGTGCCGCCTCCCAGAAGAACTACGGCATCGACCGGGCCACCACCGACTGGATCTTCGTCATCGATGCCGACGAGCGGGTGACGCCGAAGCTGCGCGACGAGATCCTGCGGACTCTGGAAGGCCCGCTCGACCTCTGGGCCTACTCGGTGGGCCGGCTCAATTTCATGCTCGGGAAGCC